>JANLTJ010000089.1:0-28684 GCA_031362885.1 Betaproteobacteria bacterium | reverse complement strand
TATTTGCTCGATCGTCTCGAGCTTTGATTCGTTCATATCGATCACCATCGACAGATGATCGATCCAAAATCCTTATTTCAGCCTCCTATGCCGTTGGAAACACGGAACCGGTTTCAGCCTCATATGCCATTGGAAGAGACTCTGATTGGTTCCGAATGGTTCGGATGTAGTATTCTGCAGAGCCTGCGTTTTTTGATCACTCTGTGTCTGGTAACGTATGCTCTTCGGGCTGGCGCTGGAGAAGTGGTGCTCGACAACGACTATGTGCGTGTCAGTCGCGATAAATTTTACGGCCCGGCGGATGCCCGGGCGCAGTGCGGTCACCGGGTGATCGTGGCGACGACCGACATCAGGGTTGACTCGGACAAGGGGGTAAAGGCGCTCAGACGCGGGGACGTCAGCGTCATTGATGAGAACGAATCCCTGGTTGGTATTTCCGAATCAGGCTACTTTGAGGTGGTCATCAAACGCCAGCGCCCGCCGGCAGGAAGACCGAAGGAGACCATTCCCGCGGAGAAGAAAGCGTTGCGCTTCGAAGGTGAGTGTTTTTTCGTGTTCGAAGAACGACTTGAACCCGGACACACGCGCGCCCGGCACAGTCATAGCCACCGTGTGGTGATCCAGCTCAATCGCGCGCGCATGCAACAGTGGCCCGAGGGTTCATCGGAGGTCTTCGTCGATACAGTTCCGGATAAACCACTATTCAATCCGCCGGTCATTCACACCGTGAAGAATGTGGGCGATGTTCCTTTGCGCGGCGTGATCATCGTGATCAAACCGGATTGCGGGCAGGGACCTTTGCTCTGATTCTTCCGGAACTTTCCAGAACCGCAGTTCGGTCAGCGACGCTGCATCTAGGATTGCGAATCGTCGTGAGCCGCCAAGCTTTATTTTTTCCTAACAAATTTCTGCACGCGCTTGCCGTTGTCCGCCTTGCCGGTGTAGAGGTTTCCTCCGGAATCGATGTTAGTACCGTCCGCGACGAACAGATATTTTTGTCCGGCATCTTCGGACAGCGCGATTTCCCAGACCGAACCGGAGAATCGCGTCTTGTGGGCAATACGGGCTGAAAATAAAAACGCTGAATCTCGTCGCTGCGAGCAAGCCAACCAGCGCACTTGGAGGATTATTTGGCATCGCATCTCAGGGATCACGCAAGCGGATAACACAGGCAGTCTTCGCTGAACAACCATGACGAGCAACAGGACAACGAGATAGACGACGCGCGGGCATTTTTTGCGCTAGCAGGCGGCCATGCGGCGCAGATCAGGCGGGTGGCAGCGGCAACCTTGCGAGCCCGATGGGAGGTAGAATTCGAGTGTTGATCACCGGTTGATCTGGGGCGACCAATGGCCATGGAAGTCGTGCGTCAGAGCGCATCGAGCGGAGCGATCATCCGCGGAATTGATCTTGCGGGCCCGCTCAGCCCCGACGTAGTGTCTGGAATTCGTGCGGCATGGCTTGAGCACCTGGTCGTGATCTTTCCGGATCAGTCGATGCAGATCGCGGACCTGGAGCGATTCGCCACCCATATCGGACCCAACGGCGATGACCCCTATCTGGAAGGCATTGCCGGCCATCCGCGCGTGGTGCAGGTCAGACGCGAGGCCGACGAGAAGACGCCCGTTTTTGCCGAAACCTGGCATTCCGACTGGAGTTTCCTGAAGCACCCTCCGGCAGCAACCCTGCTTTACGGCAACATCATTCCGCCAGTTGGTGGAGACACTCTTTTTGCGGATCAGTGCGCCGCATGGGATGCGTTGTCACCTTCTCTAAAAACATTGTTGAAGAACAAGATGGCGATTCACTCTGCGCGCAGGGGATATGCCCGCGACGGTTTGTACGGTGAGCGCGACAAGGGCCGCTCGATGGCGATCAAGTTCGCAGATTCAGCTTTGAAAACTCAACTGCATCCTGTTGCACGCGCGCATTCCGAATCCGGGCGCCTGGCGCTCTACGTCAGTCCGGCCTACACGATTGGAATCGACGGCATTCCGGACGATGAAGCGGATTCGATTCTCAGGGAGTTGTTTGCCCACCAGGCCAGACCGGAGTTCATTTACAGGCATCAGTGGGCGCAGGAGATGCTGATCATGTGGGACAATCGCAGTGTGATTCATGCAGCGACCGGCGGTTATGAAGGTCATCGGCGGCTCCTGCACAGAATTACGGTCGCGGATAGAACGCTGCAATAGCCAACCGGTAATTTGATCGAGAGTCCACATTCATGAATTTACCCGTAAGATCCATCTTGGTTTTTGGGCTATGCCTGAATCTGCTTCTACCGCAGGTTGTTTACGCCGCCAACCCTTGGGAACCCGGCGGAGCGCTGGAGGTTTGCCTCGAAGCCGTGCTGAGCGAGCGCCCGGGAATCGTGACCGGATGGCAACAGAGCGGTGGAGGCGATGCTCCGCCCTATGTAGTCAGTATCTTGAATACCGAAGGCAATAGCGCAGAAGCGTTTTGCGATCCGGCCAAGCCGGCTGGTTTTCAGTTCAAGAACAAGGCGGGCTTGTTGCGCTACTCAATGTATGAGCGAGTGAAGTTTGAGGAGCAAGAAGCTCGTGCATTGGCTCCGGAGATATTCGTGGGACCGGTCAGAGTGATCTCGATGACCTTGTCGGTCAGCATGACCGGAAAACCCGGCTACCGATACCAAGTGTTTCTCCCGAGCAACCATAAAGCCAGCGTCGAGATCGACGCGGTAACCGGCAGATTGAACAAAGCGGAAGTGAACTAGATTCGTGACATACACACGTAATCAATGGCGGTTGGCAGACTTGGGAGTGGCTCAATGAAGAACCTTATGCGATTGGTGTCGGTGGTTGCCGTAAGCGGCATTGCGTTGAGTTCACTGACTTCGGCAGGCGCGGCCGATAAGCTGGAGGGAATAGCGCTCGAATGGATGCCGACTTCGCCGATGTCCAAAAGAGCGCCGGTCGATCTGCAAGGGCTCGAAGGGATCAGGTTGCGGATCGAACCCTTCACCGACAAGCGAGCGGATCCCGGATTTCTCGGTCGCAATACGATCCAGCTCCCAATTCGCAAAGTCACCACCAGCGAAGATGTTGCGCGCTTTGTCACCTATCAGGTCAAGTTGCTGCTGTCGGAACTGGGGATCGAGGTTGTGGAAAGCGGCGGGAACGTCGTCCTGAAGGGGGAGGTCAAGAAATTTTTTGTCGAGGAGGCCAAACGCTACAATGCCGAGGTCGAGCTCGAAGCGGTATTTACCGATGCGAACGGCAAGATGCTTTGGGGCGTGGTTGCAACCGGCACGTCCAGCCGATTTGGAATTTCTTACAAGGCCGCCAACTACTTTGAGGTACTGAGCGACGCTTTGATCGGTGCGACCCATGAAATGGTGCATAACCGCGGATTTCGCAAGGCGCTGACCGGGAACTGAGGTCTGCACGCTGGTTGCCCTCCGCAAGTTGAGTTTCGTGGGCGCGAAGCGTCGCGATCAACGCGCTCCAACTTTCCGCAAACCGAGATGCAGACGCCTTTGGTCGCAAAAAGGCAAGAAAAGCATTGACCTTGTACTTCCGAGTCCGTATAAAGGCGGGGCAGAATTCTCAAGCGTTGTCCTTGCTGGTCCGCAGTAGCCCCGTCCAACGGTACTCCTCAGATCTCCTCGATTTTTACCCTTGATGTTCTCGCTATCGGGCGAATTGCTCATTTACTAGTTAAGGAAATTTAGATATGGCTTCAGGCACTGTTAAGTGGTTCAACGACGCAAAAGGTTTTGGTTTCATTACTCCGGATGACGGCGGCAAGGATTTGTTTGCTCACTTCTCCGCGATCCAGGGCAACGGCTTCAAGTCGCTGCAGGAAAACCAGAAAGTGACGTTCGAAAAGACCACTGGACCCAAGGGCGATCAGGCATCGAACATTCAACCCGCCTGATCAGCGGCGGCAATAGTCCAGAACTAAAGTAACTCCAGTTCTGAGAATACAAAAAGCCCGGAAACCGGGCTTTTTCTTTTGGAACTGCCGGTGTCGCATTATTTTGGTATTTCGGCTTCCCATCCGGGCAGGCTGGCAGCCTTCATGTCGAACTCCTGATTCTTTGGCAGCGAAGGCGCCTTGATGGCGACGTCAACTCGCTGAAACACGTCTGCCAGTTTGAAGCTTATCTTGGCGAGGTTTTCCGGGCTGCACTTGACCTCCGCAGCGCTGTCAGTCACCACGATGTTGCGGCAAACCAGTTCCACAAAGATTCTCGATGCCAGATCGCGGACGGGGTCCGCAGGTGCTACTGAGGCTGGGGCTGACATGGCAATTCCGATCGGGTGTTAAGACAGCCCATACTACCCGCAACGCAGGGTCACTGGCTGACCTCTTGGCTGGGAGCAGGAAATTCAGGTCGGCAGGTTGGGACGCCATGCCGCTTGCCTGAGCACGGCACTCCCGGGTCGCAATCTCCGGCGGCAGTTGTGCGGTGCGCCTTGCGCCGTCAGCCCAGCCCGTATACCGCTGGAATAGGGATTCAAGCCCCCCGTGCCCAAGTCTTTGACCCAACGCAGCCAAAGGCGTATAAGGGAGCCGCAGGAATTTCCAAGCGCTGATATTGCTGGTCCGTCGTAGCCCCGTCTTTACGGTACTGCAGTGGTCTCCCTAATTTCTCCTCTTGGCCTGCCGCCTTCCGGCGAAATTCTTTATTTTTTACTTTTTTAAGGACGATAGAGAGATGGCTTCAGGTACCGTTAAGTGGTTCAACGACGCGAAAGGTTTTGGTTTTATTACCCCGGACGACGGTGGCAAGGATTTGTTCGCCCATTTCTCCGCGATCCAGGGTGAGGGGTTCAAGTCGCTGAAGGAAAACCAGAAGGTGACCTTCGACAAAACGACCGGCCCCAAGGGTGACCAGGCGTCGAACATCCGCCCCGCCTGAGCAGGACGCGGCAGCAGAAAATAAGCCCGGATTTTCCGGGCTTTTTTTTGTTCCTGAAGCGCTCAGGGCGCCCGCGCGAGAACCAACGGCGCGGACCCGTACAACAACTCACTACGAAGCACTGCGCTAGGTCCTTGAACCGCCGTTCCACTTCAGCAGATTAAAAAACTCGCGCCGGTTCCTGGGCCCGTGCGTCAGGTAATGCGGTTCGGGATTTTCCCGATAGGCGGTTTTCTCCCGCGCCACCGCATCGCGCTGCGTGAATTTGCGTATTTCTTCGGCGCGAATGCGATAGGGCACGGTGGCATTGAGACCGAATACCTTGGCGCGCAGAACCGGCGTGATCTCCGGGTAGCCGAATTTTTCGCGGAACTCCGGAGCGATCTGGAAGGCGCGAAAGGCCTGAATCTGATCCTGGGGCGAGCCGTACCAGATCGAATCGGTTCCCCAAAGCACGTTGTTCTCGCCCACGTACTTGAGAAGTTTCCCCATTAGATGGGCGGCATGGTCCGGATCGCGCATGACGAAGCGCCAGGTGCTGCCCAATTCCGCATAGACGTTGCTGTTGGGCGCCACGCCATTCTCGCGCAGTGAGCGAATCAGGGTATCGACGCCGTCGCGCCGGCTGCCTTCGCTCCAGGCCAGTTCGTCGTTCTTGGGTACAAAGCCGGAGTGGTAGATGATGAAGCTCATGTCGGGGAAGCGCTTGGCCACCACCCCGATGTCGCTGCACTGGCTGTGTTCGTAGGATTTCTGCCCGAATGGCAGGCCTTTGTGCACGCAGATCACCTTGACGCCGAGCGCACGCGCCTTTTCGATGAAGCGGATGCCGACGTCGTCGGACAGGAAAAAACCTTTGCCGTCCGGTCCCCACTGGGTGTAAGTTTTCCACGCAGCGACTTTCCACTTGGTGGCGAGTTCGTCCATGTTTTCCACGTCGCCCAGTTGATTCGGATTGACCCGCCCGTGCAGCAGAAGCCGGTGCGAACCCTCCATGCGGTCCACGATCCGCCGCACCGCATCGGCCACCGCAATCGTCAGCGGTTCCGCGTCCGCCCGCGACGGAACGAAGGACAGCACCATCAAGTCGGTATCGCTGTCCATGAACACGTCCTTGACGAACTCATCCGGCCCGAGGCAATTGAGATATCCGAGATCGCCGCCGTTGTCGGGCCGCTCGCACAGCGTCTTGGCGGCAAATTTCAGCGGCTGTGCGCCGGCCGGCAGTTTCTTTAGCCAAGCGCCGTTGGGTTCCACGAAATGGCCCTGCACATCGAAGATGAACTCACCGGTGTCCAGTGTGCGGGCCGCAAGCATCGGGTCCAGCGCGCTGTCGCGTTCGAGATTGAACCAGCCGCCGGTTTTCCCGGCCGCGGCGTTGGCTTCGTTGAAAGCGAGCAGGGTGCTGGCGGCACCGCAGGAAGAAATCAGGAAATCCCGTCGCGAAACGCCGATGCGTTTCGCGTTGATACTGGCCTGTTCGTTCGCCAGCCGGTTGGCGTAACGGTTTGCCGCCGACAGGGCGACGGGTTCGAACTCACCATTGGAAGTGGTATCAAGCTTGATTGGCAGGCGTGTGCCTTCGGGGTCGATGCGGTGTTTCATGCGGGATTCCTCCATGGGCAGTCGGGCAATGGCAGAAGCCTACATGCATTGGGTGAAAGTATGAAAGTCCGGATGCTATGCTTCTCACCATCTTTGTTCCATGGAAGGGGTCACCAGCATGAGCCGAATCAGCAAAGTCGAAGTCCACGTCTTCCAGTTCGATGCCAAGAATCTCGGCCAGGTGGGCGGCGGTGGGGTGGGGGCGCTGGGCTGTAAAGCCGGCGCGATTTCGCGCCTTACCAAATACGCGGTGGCGATCATGACGAACAACGGCCTGCGCGGCGAGTACGTCACCCACTGGGTCGGCTCGGCGGCGGCGCTGGGTTCGACGCTGATGCTGGCGCCTTATCTGATTGGCCGTCATGCGGAAGAACGCGAGGCACTTTTCGATGACCTGAAACGCGAAGCGCGGCAGTTCGATCATATGGGCCACGGGCCGCTCGATATCGCGCTCTGGGACCTGCACGGCAAGAAGCTCGGTTGTTCCATCGCCGAAATGCTGGGCGGCTACCGCTGGCGTTTGCCGGCCTATGCGTCCACCTATATGAGCGACCGCAACAACGAACTGGGCAGCAGGCAGGCGCATGGCGATTTTGCGTTGCAGTGTTACGAACTCGGTTACCGCGCCTACAAGATTCACGGCTGGAATGAAGGCGACAAACACGAAGAAGCGGCCAATGTCCTGCATGTGCGGGAGCGCGTGGGCGACAAAATGGAGCTGATGCTCGACCCGGCCTGCCAGTTGCGCACCTTCGCCGACACGCTTTACGTGGGCCGCGCCTGCGATGAGGCAAATTTTTTCTGGTACGAAGATCCGATGCGCGACGGGGGTGTGTCCATGTACGCGCACAAGAAACTGCGGCAGATGATCAAGACGCCGCTATTGCAGACCGAACATGTGCGCGGCGTCGAGCCCAAGGCCGATTTCCTGATGGCCGAGGCGACGGATTATCTGAGAGTGGATCCGGAGTACGACATGGGCATTACCGGCACCATGAAAATCGCGCATATTGCCGAGGGATTTGGCGTGGATTGCGAAATCCACGCCTGCGGCCCGGCCCACCGGCATTGCATGTCGGCGATGCGCAATTCCAATTATTACGAAGTCGCGCTGGTCGGACCGCGCACACCCAACGCGGTGCCGCCGGTGTATACCTGCGGCTACAGCGACCAGTTGGAAGGCGTCGGCAAGGACGGGTGTTTTCCGGTGCCCACCGGCCCCGGCTTGGGTGTGAAATACGATTGGGACTTCATCACGAGGAACCGCATCGCGCTGCATGAGTTCAAGTAAGGCTGCGCTGTTGCGCAGTGATTCGGATCATCCCATGAGGCAAAGCCGGCAAACCACGGCTGCGCAAGCACGGCTTATGAGGCTGCAAGCCTCCTGGCGATGACCATGCGCTGAATCTGATTGGCGCCTTCGTAGATTTGCGTGACCTTGGCGTCGCGGAAAAACCTTTCAACCGGGTGGTTGCGGCTGTAGCCGTCGCCGCCGAAGATCTGCACCGCATCGGTCGCCACTTTCATGGCGGTGTCGGAAGCGAAGCACTTCGCCGTCGAGGACGCCACCGGGTCGCCGCCCGGCTTTTCGCCCAGCAGCACGTTGGCTTCATAGACGAGGTGGCGCGCGGCGCGGATCTGCATGTGCATATCGGCCAGCATGAAACCGATGGCCTGGTGGTCGATCAAGGCCTGACCGAAAGTCCTGCGCTGTCTGGCGTGGACCAGCGCCGCGTCGTAGGCCGCGCGCGCAATGCCCAGTGCCTGGGCCGCGACTGCCGGGCGGGTATGATTCAGTGTTGCCATGGCGATGCGGTAGCCGTCTCCGGGTTTGCCCAGCACCTGCGCCGCCGTCGTCGTTACTCCCGAAAGGCGCACGTTGTAGGTGGGAGAACCGCGCAATCCCAGCGTAGGTTCGGCGCCTAGAATTTCAAATCCTGGACTATTGGTGGGGATGATGAAGGCGCTCAGGGCGTCGCGGGCGCCGGGCTCGCCGGTGCGGGCGAAGACCACGCAGAATCCCGGCCGGCGCACATTGCAGATCCAGGATTTTTCTCCGTTGATGCGCCAGCCGCTGCCTGCCGGTTCCGCCCGGCATTCGAGCGCCGCCACGTCCGAACCCGCCTGCGGTTCGGTTAACCCGTAGGACGCGAATAGCGAACCGCTTGCCACCCCTGCGAGCAACGATGTTTTCTGTTCCGATGTTGCAAAAAGTTGAAGGGGAGTACATCCCAGTTCGTTCACCATCGGAATCATCGATACGGCGGCGCTCGCGTAAGCCACCTCTTCGATCAGGATCGCACGCTGGAGAAATCGCAATGGACCAGGTGCTGGTGTCGCGACGGTCGCCATGTAGCCTTCGCGAACCAGAAGCCGATGCAGCGCCGACGGATACTCGGCGCCCAGATCGATGCCGGATGCGGCTGGCGCAATATGCGTTTGCGCGAAGGCGCGCACGCGCGCCTGGTAGTCCTGGAGTACGCCGGGGAGTTCGAACATTGCAATTTTCGCTCTCGAACGAATGCGGGTTTACGGATAATCGTCGTTCCGGCAATCTAGCATGACAGGGCAACACATCTTCACGCTAAAATCTGAGATTGCAATGGAAATGAGTTCTGGACGCCAGATCGGGAGAAATACTTGAACATGAGGACATGGAGTTCAGGAATCGCCGCCGCCGTGATGCTGAGTTTGTATTGTGCGGCACCCGGTGCCCTCGCCGCAGATCGTCTGGCTCAGGCCAGGAAACTTTCGGTGCCGGCGAAAGCTTACCCCGAACTGGCACGGATTCACGTGCAGCTTGACGCGCTGATTTCGAGCATGGAAACGAACGCCGGCCAGTTGAAGACCTATCGCAAGGCACGTGTGCGCGCCACGGATCGACGCTACTCCGGGCTAACTCAGAGTCTGAATCGATCGCGCACGCAAATCAGTGAACTGGAGCGCAAGCTGGAAAAGGCTCCGGCGCTCGATGTTTCTCGGCACTCCATATCGACCGGCGGTGGCAGGGGCAGTGCATCGTCCACTTCCGGCGACCAGCCAACGGTTCAGGACATCAGGAATTACGATCAGGCCAAAGCTAACTTGAAGCAATGTCTCAAGCTGCTGTCCGCTCATTACGATCAGCAACTGCGCGATATCGCTAAAGTGCGATAGGACGGGGGAGGCGTAAGGCAAGGGGTGGAAAGGCTGCCTATCCCGATTCTGATTTCCCGCCAATCAGTCTTACCCCTATTTCTCTTCGCGTATGGCTTCCACGGAAATCATCAGCCGAACCTCGTCGCTGACCATGGACACATACTTGTCCAGCCCGAAATCCGAACGATTCAGGCTCGCCTGCAAGTCGCCGCCGCACACGAAGCGATTCAGCACCAGGATCTTGACCGGTTTGCAGGTAAAGCGATCGGCATTCAATTGAACTGTCTTGGTGATGCCGAGAAGAGTCAACTCGCCTTCAAACGCCGAGGGCATTCCGTCCTTGAACTCAGTGGCCCTGGCGACGAATCGGCCGGTCTTGTACTTGGCGACGTTGAAGAACGTCTCATCACTGAGTAGCGCATCAAGTTTTTTGACCCCGGTATCGATCGAGCGAAGATTGAGTTCCACGGTGACTTCCGCAGTCCGGTTATCGGTGTCCAGCGTGGCACTTCCTGACGTGACACCTACGCGCCCGCGCACCGATGAAACGCCGGTATGCAAGACGGAAAAGTGGGCAAACGTGTGATCGGGATCAATCCTGAAGCGCTCGCCTGCCGCTGCCTGGCCGCAAACTAGAACCGCGATCAAAGAACCCAGAACGGCGCGTGAAATCATCATGTACTGTCTCCGTATGAATAGCATGGTCGATGCTGTTTGTGTGCAGTTTACTGAATTGATCATCATTTTCCGTTCATTGTGACTGGTCCGGTCATGCCAGGCCAGCTAAACGCTCCCATGCCCAGGATGCGCGTCTGGTGCGGATCGGTTGCGCCCTGCGGCTTCAGATTTCCAAAACCAGGGCGGGATCGAAGCACCGGTTTTCGGTTACCACCCGAAGCGCTGCTCCGCTGATGCGCGCCTCGCGCCAATTCGATGTACGGTAACCCATCGGATTGGCGATCACACGCGTGCCCTGCACACTGAAGTCAAAACTGTCGTGGGTGTGGCCATGAAACCACCACGCGGATTTCCCCATCAGGCGCGTTAGATCGGACACGAAGGCGGGATTGACGACATTGCCGGTCCAGCGCGCGTGCACGCTATTGGGATGCGGCGCGTGATGGGTAATGACCACGGTTTTGCCCGAAAAGGGTTTTGCCAGCTCGCCCCCCAGGAAGCTTACGGCTTCGCGGTGCAGATCAATGGTCTGCCGCGGCGTGAGCAGCCCCGAGCCCAGGCGAATGGCGCGAAAGTCCACCACCTGCTTGAGAGATTGCTCGATGACCGCATCCACCCGGTCCGCGCCGTGGAGTTCAAAGTCGGTCCACAGCGTGCTGCCAATGAAACGCACGCCGCCGAGCACCAGCGTATCGTTGTCAAGCACCCGCACATTCGCGCTGCGCTGCCCGCGCACTTTCAACGCCGCGCCGAGGGTGGCCAGTTCGCCATCGTAGTACTCGTGATTGCCGGGAACATAAAGCACGGTCTGGTCCGGAAACATCTGTTCCGCCCAGTCGATGGAGCGCGTGCCGTTGTCGATGTCGCCAGCCAGCACCACGACGTCGGCGTTGGTAACCGGGAATGCGAAAGGGGGAAACCGGTGCGCATGCTCCAGATGCAAATCCGACAGAAGCTGGACCTTCATACGCGCCGTCGGAGATGGAAACCTAGAATTTTCCGAGGTGCAATCCGCCGTCCACCAGGATGGATTCTCCGGTCACCAGATCGGCGCCTTCGATCAGCCAGAGCGCGACTTCCGCCACGTCATCGGCGGTCGCGGCTTTGGCGAGCGGGACGGTTTTCTCATAACCCGCCTTGAACTTGGCATACTCCTCTTTGCTGAAGCGATCCAGGTGCCAGCGCGTTTCGATCAGACCCGGACAAACCGCGTTGACGCGAATGCCTGGCGCCAGCGAACGCGCCAGCGCCAGCGTCATCGCATTCAAAGCGCCCTTGGAGGCGACATACGCGGTCGAAGAACCGATGCCCATGACACCCGAGATCGACGAAATGTTCACGATCGCGCCTTTGCCCTGCTTCTTCATCGCCGGCACGCAGGCACGGATCATCTGGTACGGTCCGATCACGTTCACCGCATAAATGCGCTGGAAATCCGCCGCGTCGAGCGCATCGAGATCGGCTGCCGCCGCGAATTTGGTGATTCCAGCATTGTTGATCAGCGCATCGATGCGGTCCCACTTGTCGAGCGCGGCTTGCGCGAGCGCGCGGCAATCGGCGTCGATTCCCACGTCGCCACGGACCATGATTGCCTGCGCACCGGCGGCTTCGCACGCCTCGACCGTGTGCCTGGCCTCTTGTTCGCTTCTGGTGTAGTTGACGACCACGCGACAGCCTTTCTTTGCAAGCGCAATTGCGCAAGCTGCACCGGTTCCGGTCGCCGAACCGGTGACAATACACACCGCGCCTTCGAGTTTCATGTGCCATGCTCCCTTGAGGTTCGATACGCCTGCCGGAACTTGCGACTATGCGATTCGCTGCCCGGCACCTTGATGCACATTATCGCCCAGCCGTACCTGAAGCGAGTCGCCGGGCGCCGGTTATCCGATCACCGCGCAATTTGAGGCACAATCCGGCACAGTGACTACGACCCAAAAAGGCAGTGACGGCGCGACACGACAAGGCGTGGACTCCCGCTACGCCTGGACGCGCCTGGGGCTGGCTCTGGTACTGTCGACGATAGGCGGCGTGGGCATGTGGTCGGTCGTTGTCGCGCTTCCGACGGTGCAGGCCGAGTTCGGCCTGGCGCGTGCGCAAGCCGCGCTGCCCTACACCATGGCGATGCTCGGGTTCGGTGCCGGCGGCATAGTGCTTGGGCGCATGTCGGATCGCTTTGGAATTTTACCGCCAGTCATCGTCGGCACCCTGTGTCTTGCGCTCGGTTATCTGGCCGCCGCATCGGCGTCTACACTCTGGCAATACTCGCTCGCGCATGGCTTGTTGATCGGTTTCGGCAGTTCGGCGACCTTTGCGCCCTTGCTCGCCGATACCTCGCACTGGTTTGCGCGCCGGCGCGGCATCGCGGTCGCCATCATTGCCAGCGGCAACTATCTGGCCGGAACACTGTGGCCGCCGCTGGTTCAGCATTTCATCGAAACCAGCGGATGGCGGCAGACCTTCCACGGAATTGCCGGATTCTGTCTGTTGAGCATGCTGCCACTGGTGTTCGCGCTGCGTCGCAAGGCACCAAAGACATCGCCAGCCGAAACCGCCCGCTCAGATAACGCGGCAGGGCGTATTCGTCAGATTGGTTTGTCGCCACGCGCCTTGCAGGGACTGCTGATCATCGCCGGAGTCAGTTGCTGTGTTGCCATGTCCATGCCGCAAGTACATCTGGTCGCCTATTGCGGCGATCTGGGTTACGGCGCAGCACGCGGGGCGCAGATGCTCTCGGTGCTGCTGGGCTGTGGCATCGTGAGCCGGCTCGCTTTCGGCTGGATTTCAGATCACATCGGCGGACTGCGCACCTTGTTGATCGGATCAAGCATGCAATGTCTGGCGCTGATGCTGTTTCTGCCCTTCGACGGGCTGGTGTCGTTGTTCGTGATCGCCGCCTTGTTCGGACTGTTCCAGGGGGGCATCGTGCCGTCTTACGCCATCATCATTCGAGAATACTTTCCGGCCTCAGAAGCCGGTGGACGCATCGGCATGGTCATTACCGCGACCTTGCTCGGGATGGCTCTCGGTGGCTGGATGTCGGGCGTGGTCTTCGACTGGACCGGCTCCTACAAGATGGCGTTTATCAACGGTATCGCGTGGAATTTTCTCAACCTTGGAGTTGCCATATTGCTGTTGCATCGCGCGACGCGAAAGATGGTGCCGGTTCAGGAGGCCGCATGAACCGAAAATCTGCGCTGTTGATGGTTCTCGCCATCTCGGCTGCCCGGTCCTTGTCCGCGCAGGAATCTGCCCCGCTGCCTTTGTTCGACGCCCATATCCACTACAGCGTCGGCGCTCCCGCGCAATATTCACCGGAAGCGGTCATCGCGATTCTAGATCGGGCTGGCATTCGAAAGGCGCTGCTGTCGAGCACGCCGAACGAGGGCACCGTGGAGTTGTATCGTCTCTATCCGCAGCGATTTATTCCCCAATTGCGCCCCTACCGCAAAACCCGCGATTTCGAAACCTGGGCGGTCGAGCGCGCGAGCTGGTACCGCGATCCGGATACCGTGACCTTCATTGAGCAGGAACTGCGGCGTGGGATTTATCGCGGCATCGGCGAATTTCATCTCGATGGCGACGAAGCCGACACGCCTGTGATTCGCCGCATCGTGGATATCGCCGTGGCACGCAATCTCTGGCTGCAAGCGCATTCAGACGCCGCGGCGATCGAGCAGTTGTTTGCCTTCAATCCCAAGCTGCGCATCGTCTGGGCGCATGCCGGCATGAGTACGCCGCCAAGGATCATCGACCAGTGGCTCGCGCGCTACCCCGCGTTGTGGGCCGAACTGTCTTACCGGCAAGTCACTGACGGCAACGGCGTAATCGATCCGGAATGGAAAGCGCTGTTCCTGAAGTATCCGCAGCGATTCATCTACGGCAGCGACACCTGGATTGCGCCGCGCTGGGCCGAAGTGGAGCGACTGACCATGGATGCGCGGGCGTGGCTCGCGCAGTTGCCGGCGGAAGTGGCGAACAACATCGCCTATCGCAATGCGGAGCGCATCTTTGGACGATAGCCCGGGGTCAGCGAAATTTGCCCGCACGCGGCTGGCGGCAGATCAGGCCGTCGTCGCGACCCGCATCCGGCGGCGCTGAGCCGGGTCAGCGTGTGGCTGGATGCTTCAGCCAGGCATCAAGCCGTGCACGCCATGCGCCGTGGCGTGGATGTATTTGCCAGTTTTCAAACGTGAGCGCTTCGCCGCACGACCCGCTCAACACTCCAGCCTGACGTTTGAGAAATAACACAGTGGTGTAGCCTGCCTGTTCGACGGCGGCATGCCATACGGCAGAAACTGCCGGGTCTGGCGTGTTTTCCGTCAATACGCGCAGTTGCGCCTTGCCCGGCAGGCAAGGTCCGATCAGTTCGCCCGCATCCGGCATGCCATCGCGGCTGCCATGCAACATTTCCCTGAGCAACACCAGATTGCCGTACGGCACGAATGCCATTTCCACGACGGCAATCGCATCGGCCTGTTTCGCCAGTGCTTCGACTTGCGCGTCCTGTGCGATCGAAGGCAACGCCAGCGCGAGCCCGATCAAGCCCGCTCCAACCCGACAGCCGGAATTAAAGGTTGCGATGGTCACTGACGATAAGTTCGGTCATGTGCTCAACATTGAAATTGCTTCCGGGTGGCGTGTCAATCATTTCGATGCGGCAGGAGCAATCCACGGGCGTTCGATGAGCCGCAGCCATGACGCGTCTCGCCTTCTGCTGTTTACCGTTGCGCTTAAACTCGCGCCGGACAGTTGCTTCGGATTGGATTTTATCCATACGATGGCATCTGCTCCCATGGATACTGGTGGCCGGATCCTTGTCTGCCTGCGGGGGCGGCGGTTCCAGTGGCGGCGCGCCGCAACCGGTGGTTTCCATTGCGTCAATCACGCCGGACAGCGGTCCTGTCGGCACCGAGATTCTGGTGAGCGGTACCGGACTCAATGCGGCCACGGCAACGAGCGTTGCCTCGACGCCCAGCTCATTCACGATTGAATCGGCCGACCGGCTGAGGCTGATCGTTCCGGAGGGTGCCGCCAGCGGTCGCATCCAAGTCACAGCGTCCGGTGGCGTCGCCCTGTCCGCGAGCAACTTCACCTTGTCGTCGGGTACGCCAATACCGGTGGCGGTTTCCCTGTCCAGCGCCCGCGTTCCATGGGGGGGGATGATCACGATCAGCGGCGTCAATTTCGCACAGGTTTCTCAAGCGAGACTTGGCACGGTGGTGCTGAGCCTTCTTGGCCGCTCGACAACCAGTCTGGATGTTGGGATTCCGTACGCAACGCCGAGCGGATTTCTGACACTGGTGGATTCCGGCGGCACGGTGCGGCGAAGCGCTCTATTCGTCGATGTCCTGGAGCCGATGTCAGTCGCCACGGTTTCGCGCACGGTGGTTGCCCGCGGACAAACTCTGACGCTAAGTGGGGCCAACCTGAATCGTGCCACGAAAGTTATTTTTGGCGGCGGAGCACAGGCCATGGTTCTGTCTCGCTCAAGGAGCAGTTCACTGAGCGTTCAGGTGCCGTTTGCCGCACTCGACGGACCCGTGGTGGCGCACGCAAGTGCCGTTGACGGCGCCGTATCGCCGTCAACAGTAAGTGTGGTGAATCCGATTCTGGTGATACCCATGGACTACAGCGTGGCTGCAGGTGGCGAGTTCACGGTGGCCGGGAACGGCCTGGATGCAGTGACATCGGTAACGCTCGATGGCAGCTCCGCGCTGCCCGGCGCTCGAAGCGCAACCCAACTCGCGCTGACCGTGCCCGCCGGAATCGACTGCGCGAGGGTAATGTTGCGCTCGCAATCGCAGGATCCGGTTTTTGCCGGAATTCTGGTGGCTGGTGGAGCCTGTGTGATTCGCGCCGCCGGCGTGGATTTCGCGCAATTGATGTCCCGGCCCGACACGGACGATTTTCTGCCGATGGTACCGGCGAAGAAAACCTGGGTGCGCGCTTACGTGGTTTCGGATTTTCCCGCAACCATCGCGCCTGCCATGCGCGCGGTCGGGTATCTGGGCGGCATACCGGTCGGAGCCGTCAGCCTGAATGGGCCGGCAATCCTGCCGCTGCTCCCGGCATCAAGCGCACCATCCGCCAGCCTGCGGGAGGACGATACAGCGACATACAACTCGCAATTGCCGGCTTCCTGGGTGGAAAACGGTTTGCAGGTGCAGATCGAGATAGATTCGCCGCGGCCAGGAGTGCCCGCGAAGAGCGTGGTCAGCACCCCGCTCATGGGCAGCGACGCGGCGATCGATCTGGTTCTCGTGCCGCTGGTTTCGGGCGGATATGTGCCAGCGATGCCTGCGCTCGCGGATGTGGTGGATGAACTTGCGCGGCGCCTGCCGGTGGCGCGCGATCGGATTCGGATCTCGCAGCGCGCTGCCCACACGCTCGGATCGGTGGTTAACGGCGTGGCGACACCGGCACAGTGGTCGGCGGCGCTAGCGGAGCTGGAAAACATTCGCGTTCAGGAGGCGCCGGACAAACAGTATTACGCAATGGTGCGGCCTGTTTCCGTAACCGGCATATCCGGGATCGGATACGTCAATCCGATCGCATCGCCAGCGCCGAGTCTGAGCGCTCTTGGCTGGGACAGCACCCATGGCGGCTGGCGCCGCACCCTGATACATGAACTCGGCCACAACTACAGTCTTTGGCATGCGCCGTGCGGCAATCCCGGTGAAACCGATCCGGCATTTCCCTATGCAGGCGGCTTGCTCGGACCGACTGCGCTGTTCGACTCGCTGACCGATCGGGTGATCGCCTCGCTTGGGCACACGGACGTGATGGGGTACTGCAATGGATCCTGGTTTTCGGACTACAACCTGCGTGAAGTCAAACGCTTCCTCGACGGGCAGCCGCCACCAGCGGCCGGACTGACTTCGGCACCAGCTTCCGAAGTGCTGATCGTCTCCGGTGTCATCGACGGCCATGGGGCGCGCCTTGGTCCAGTGCGTTCCGCCCGCACGCGGGTGGCGGCGGTTCGCAGCGGCCGCAATGTGTTGCGCCTGATCACGCGCGCGGGTGCAGTGATTGACCAGCCATTCGATCCGACCGAAACGGATCACGCGCAGGGCGAGATGCACTTTCTGGTTGAGATCCCCAATCCCGGCGATCTCGCGGCCATAGAAATATTCGGTGACGGACGCAGGCTCGCCCTTGCGAGCGCGCATACCGCACCGCTTTCCGGGCCAAGCGCAGGCATCCAGGTTGCGGCGGATGGGCCCTGGGTTTCGGCCGCGGTTCGCGACGGCGAACTTGAAGTGACCTGGAACGCGGTGGCGTGCGCCTACGCCTCGCTGACGCTGGTGCATGGCAGGGCCAGACAGACGCTGGCACTTAATGCTACAGGTGGAAAGTTCGCGATCGCCTCTGCTGCGCTACGCCAGGGTGGCATGCTTGAGGTCAGCTTGTCCGATGGCCTGAACGCGACATTGGTTTCACTCCCCCAGCCCTGAAAACGCGCCTCTGCCCGAGGGCAGGGTACTTTGTGTTGATCGCCGCGCGCCACGTGCTGTAGACGCTGGCCACATCCCGCGCCAGCCGCTATTGGCCAGCTTCAACTGGCGCCCAATTCAGGCTTGAATCCCCGTTCTTCCGGGTGAACGCCGCGTCCGACGCAAAGCGCGCCGCCGCAGTTTGGGCGTACCTCGCATGTTTTGATGCCTGCTGATCCAAGGCTGGCCCGGGAATTGCACGGTATTCAGGCTTAATCGAGGATTATAAACTTAACTTATTGTTAATAAATAGATAATTGTTTTATGCGCGCGACGCATATCGGCGATTTCCGCTACACTGGCGCCAGTTATTCCCGCGCAGGTGCAACTCGGCCAGGATATCGACCCAAATCGCTCTAGGTTTTGAGATTTTTCAATAATTTATTTCATGTTCACAACTGCGCTCTTGAGGTGTGTGACTTTCCGAAAATCGTTACAGAATGAAGATCAACGCGGTGTTTAGACTACTCACCGTTTGCTCCCATGCAGCCTTTATCGCTGTCCTGGGCACATTGCCGCCGGCGGCTTTTGCGCTGGGCACGGCAGCCGGAATCAATATCACCAACGTCGCATCGGTCACCTACACCGACTCTTTTGGCGCGCCGGTCACGGTGGCGTCGAACGCGTCCATTGTCAGGGTTGACGAGATGCTCGATGTCACCCTTGTCCCCAACAACGCCGGCAACCTTCAGGTCGCCTCGCCACGCACCGATGCAGCCTTGTCCTTTACGCTTAGTAACATCGGCAACGGTCCGGAAACCTTTAGGCTCACTTTCAACAATTCTTTGAGTGGCGACCAGTTCAACCCGGTTATTACGCGGATTTACCTCGATAACGGCGACAGCATCTTCAATCCTGCGACGGACACGCTGTACGTCGTCGCGTCCAATGATCCAGCCCTGGCTGCGGACGGAACGCGGGTTATTTTCGTCGTCAGCGATATCCCGGCCGGACTTATCAACGCGGATATCGGGCTGGTGGGTGTCCGGGCAGAGGCGGTTACTGCATTGGCAACGCCCGGTGCTGACGCGCCAGGATTCAGTTTTCCGGGGCAGGGAGCCGGTGGCAGTGACGCCGTGGTGGGCGCTTCGCAGGCAGTGGCCAACGCTCAGAACGGTTACGTGGTCGCGCTGCTGGCGACCACGTTTACCAAAGCGCCGGTCGTGCTTGACCAATCGGGCGGCAGTAATCCCGTTCCGGGTGCAACAATCACGTACACCTTGACCTTCTCGGTCACGGGTTCCGGCGCCCTGACCGGGGCGCAGATCGTCGATCCGATACCCGCCGCCAGCACCTACGTGCCGGGCTCGCTGCGACTAAACAGTGCGCCGCTGACCGACGCGGCCGACGGCGACAACGGCCGCTTTACCGGCTCTCAGATCGAAGTTGTTCTCGGCACGGTGACGGCGCCGGCCACTTACGTTGTGACTTTCCAGGTAACCATCAACTAACCCGAGGTAAACCCAGCCATGAAAACACACGCTACTTGTACATTAAAACAGTCTATCTCAAGGCTGCTTTTCGCCGCGCTGCTGGCGCTGGCTTCGCCGGCGATCACCGCCGCCGGCATGGAGCTGAAGACCGAGGCCTTTCAGGAAGTAGAGATAAAGAATCCGGACGGCAAGCTGGTCAAGAAACGCCAGGCGGTGGCAACCGCCGTGCCGGGCGCGGAAGTCATCTATGTCATCACGTATCGCAATACCGGCACCGAAGCGTCGGACAAAGTGGTCGTGAATAACCCGATTCCGGCCGGGCTGGCTTACGTCCCGGGGTCGGCGCATGCCGCCGGCACCCGCGCGGAAGTTTCGGTTGACCAGGGGAAAAAATTCGGCGCGCTCGACGCATTGCAGGTCAGGGGCGCCAATGGCGCGATGCGCGCGGCCAGCGGCGAGGACGTCACCCATGTGCGCTGGACCGTGCTCGCGCCGGTCGCGCCAGCGGCGTCGGGCAGCGTGAGCTATCGCGCCGTTTTGAAATGAGTGCGGATGGTTTTCGCAACCGTTGCAGTCATCAATTGAGTTTTTCCGGAAGCGGGAAAAGTGCGATCGGCATTCCCGCTCCCGGCGCAGTTGCAAGATGTGACAGCCGATCGCATCCAGTTCCCAACCGCAGTCTTACATTTGGAGTGAAATCATGAGTCTCAAGAAATTAACACTAAAACTCGCTGTTCTGGCGGGGTTCTCGCTGGCAGTTTTGCCACAGGCCTACGCGGCCGGCACGGCGGCCGGCACCACCATCAGCAATCAGGCAAGCGTGGATTACGAAGTCGCAGGGGTGAACCAGCCCGACGTGACCAGCAATACCGCCCAGTTCCTGGTTGATCGGCGCATTAACCTGACCGTGGCCGAAGTCGGCGGCGCCTCCACGTCCGTTGTTCCAGGATCGACGGCGCGGGTGCTTACCTTCACGGTGACCAACACTTCGAACGCGACTCTCGATTTCCGTCTGGTCGCTACCCAGGATGGCACCGGCGCTACCACAGCCTTTACCGATACCGACAGTTTCGATGCCGCTGGGCCGCAGGTGTTTGTCGATGCCAACGGCAACGGAACCTACGATGTTGCGACTGATACCGCGGCCTTTATTGACGAACTGCTGGCCGACGCCGCTCGCACCGTGTTTATCGTGGCCAGTATTCCCGGCACCACCGTCAACGGCGACACCGCCGGCCTGACGCTGACCGCGATCGCCGCACAGGACGCCACCACCTCCGGTACCGGCGCCTATAGCGCGACAGCGGGTACGCTGGCAGCCGACGCGGTACAGACCAACACCGGCGTTACCGACAACGCCGCTTTCACTGATACGGTGTTCGGGGACGGGGCAGGAGATACGGACGCAATCAGGGACGGCCGTCACAGCGACGACGATGAGTACGACGTCGTTACCGCCGCAATCGTGGTGGTGAAGAGTTCAACGGTGGTCAGCGATCCGTTCAATGGGGTCAGCTTTCCGAAAGCCATTCCCGGTGCTGTCGTTGAATACTGCCTGGATGTCAACAATACCGGCGCTGCCGCCGCCGCCAGCATCGTCTTGACCGATGGTGTTCCAGCCAATACCACCTATGTCCCGGGCAGCATCAGGACTGCGGCGACCGGTGCAGGCACCACCTGCGATGTAGGTAGCGGCACACTGGAAGACGACAATGCCGCAGGCGCGGACGAAACCGACCCCGATGGTGGGGACTTCAACGTTACCACCGCCGGCGCAGTCACGGTGCGTGCTCCCACCATTGTGGGCCCAGGGCGCTTCAAGGCTGTTTTCCGGGTGACAGTGGACTAAGCACCAGCACTGCGGGAAGGAACTGGATCGGCCGGACTCCGCAACGGGTTCGGCCGTACGCCTTCATGCAGACTGGTTGTTTCATGCGTTGCGCATGATTTTGATCGCCCGTGCCTTGACGGGACTGGCCCTTCGGCCAGGATCGCTGTACGCCTGTTGCATGGCCGTTTTGGCCAGCATTCTGTGGGCGTGGGCGGGTGCGACCATGAGCGCTCCGATCATCAACACGGCCACCGTTAACTTTACCGGGCCGGCAGGCTTCACGACACTTGCTTCCAACACGACTACCGTCAACAGCATTGCGCCGGCGACACCAGCCCAAGTAATTTTCTACCAGGCAGCCCCCGGCAGCGGCAGCAACATCGACTTTGGAACCGGGCCAGTCGAAGTCAGACCCACAGACGTATTTCATATCAACGAATCGGTCTACATCACCTTGGCCGATGCCAATCGCAATCTCGACCCGCTTGTGCGGGAGACGTTTAACGTCACCATTGTCAGCAACACCGTTCCCGGCGATACCGAAACCGTCTTGATGCGGGAAACCAGTCCCAATAGCGGCGTTTTCGCCGCGGTGATTCCCAGCACCGGTCCTACGTTTGCGGTAAACCCGAACAACGGTCAGATCTCCGTTGCCACGGACACCCGCATCCGCTTGAGCTATCAGGATCCGTTCTACCCGCTCGACAATGTCGTCCGCGATG
This sequence comes from Betaproteobacteria bacterium, assembly GCA_031362885.1. Taxonomy (GTDB): domain Bacteria; phylum Pseudomonadota; class Gammaproteobacteria; order Burkholderiales; family JACQAP01; genus JACQAP01. Next base: position 6,893 of record JANLTJ010000089.1, on the reverse strand, counting down.
CGCTGGTTGATCCTCTGGGGACCGTTTTCGATTCCGTTACCGGCGCGCCGATCAATGGCGTCAGCGTGACCTTGATCGACAATGCCACCGGACTGCCCGCCACGGTATTTGGCGACGATGGCGTCAGCAGTTTCCCTTCCACCGTGATCACCGGCAGCACCGTCACCGATGGCGGCGGTCAAATCTACAACCTGCCTCCTGGCGGTTTTCGTTTCCCGTTCATTGCACCGGGCAACTACCGGTTCCAGTTGGGGCCCATACCCGGCTACACCGTGCCCTCGGCAGTACCCAACAGCAGCCTGGCCAATGATGGCGCGGGCAATCCGTATGCCGCTGTAACCGGTTCGCGCGGCGAGACTTTTGTCGTCGTGATTGGGCCGGTACTGAATATCGACATCCCGGCCGATCCCGCGAGCAGCTTGTTCTTCCTGCTGAAAGACGTTTCGCGCACTGAAGCGTCCGCTGGCGACTTCCTGCAGTATCGACTCGAGTTGCGTAACAATGCGGCAATTCCGGCCAGCGCAGCAACCTTTAACGATGTGCTGCCGCCGGGCATGCGCTTCCAGGCCGGATCGCTGCGAGTCAATGAGCAAGCGGCGGCCGACCCGGCCCAAAGCGAGGATGGCCGCACGTTGACGTTCAATATCGGCAATGTCGCGGCTGGCGCCGTGGCGCGCGTGAGCTACGTCGTGCAACTCGGCGCCGGCGTGCAGCCCGGCGAAGCCGTGAACACGGCGCGCGCGCGCGCCAATGCCGGCACCCTGATTTCGAACGCGGCCCGGGTGGCGGTGCGCATCCGTGAACCCTTGTTCAGCGGCCGCTTCACCATCATCGGGCGCGTGTTCGAAGGCGAGTGCGCCACGCCGTGGAGAGAGCTCAAGGGCGTGGCCAACGCCCGCGTCATGCTCGAAGACGGCACCTATGTGGTCACCGATAAGGACGGCCAGTATCACTTCGAAGCCGTGCGGCCCGGCACTCACGTCGTGCAGCTTGATCTGGACAGCCTGCCGGCCGGGCAGGAGCCGCTGTCGTGCATCGAGAACACCCGCTTCGCCGGGCGCAGTTTCTCGCAATTCGTGGATGTAAAAGGCGGCGGTTTGTGGCGCGCAGATTTCTTTACCCGCAAGCAGCGCGCACAAGTCGGCATTCGCATGCAAAGCAGGGCTGAGGCTGCGCAGGCGCAACGCGATCAGAGTGCGGCTGTCGATCGCGCATTCACGCATCGCGTCGAAGTCGATGGCAGCACACCGGTCGACAAGCTCCAGGTCATGACCATGCTGCCCGAGGTTGCCGTCTACGAACCCGGTTCCACGCGCGTGGATGGCCGGCCGGCCGCCGACCCGGCGATCGCGGATTCGCTGGCGACCTTCTCGCTGGGAGCCGAGCCGCGCTCCGCGTGGTCGCGTGTGATTGAGTTTCGCACGACCGAATCGCCGGGGCCGCTTGCGCCGCAAGCCCCGCAGCCCGCTGTGATCGTCCCGGTTCCGGCGCCCCCGGTCGCATCCCCGGCTTTGCCTGCCGCCGCGCCTGCGCCCCGCCCCCTGGAACCGGGCGAGCTGGTCATCACTTCCAGACAAATATTCAATGCGCAATTCGACCGATGCAGCGACCAGTTGCCGCCAGTCGATCGGGCAGCATTGGAAAAATTGCTGACCAGATTGCGTTCGGAAGGCGGCATCGTGCGCATCGAGTTGATCGGCTACGCCGACAGCCGGGATCTGTCCGCCGAGTGCCGCGCGAAATTCAGGAATAACGATGCACTGTCCGCGGCGCGCGCCAAGGCGCTGGGCGAATTCGCGGCCCCGCGCCTGGACCTCAGTGCGCAACAGGTTCGCATTGTCGGTCGTGGCACCCAGGCGCTGGTGGATGATCGCCGCGACGTGGACGCCATGATCAAGAATCGCAGCGCCGACATGATCGTTTACGCCCGCGCCGAGGGCGGAACTGCTACGCCGGCGATTTCCGCATCTGTCGAACCTGCGGTGGTCAATCCCGCGGCGACCGCTCCAGCCGCCGCAACCGCGACCTTGGCGCCAGCGGCCGCTGGGCAAGCCGCGCAAGAAAGCACCACGCCGGCGTCCGGCCGGGTCGCACCCGCGCCGGTGCAAAGCGCGGTCACGGCTGCCGCGGATTGTTCGCCGATCGCAGTGAAAGCCATGGCGAGTTTCGAAAGCGCCGGCACGCGCGCCAGGACTCCGGTGGTGGCATCACGTCTGGCCTGCGCCACGTTAGCAGACGGCGACCGTCCGCCGGGCGCCGAAACCGGCGCGCGGCAGGCGGTCGATATCACGCCCAGCGCGGCGGATACCTTGCCACCTGAAATTCAGCAACGCCGAGCGGCCACCGACGTGGCGGCCAGCGGCGCGGAGCGCGACTGGTTCGCGGGCCAGCAGCCGGGTGTGGACTGGCTGTTCCCGGATGCCGCGCACAACCCGCGCGCACCCGCGCTACGCATCGTCATCAAACACGCAGCAGGGCAGAGCGTTCTGCTGAAGTCGCCGGACGGCGAAGCGGTCAATGCATTGAACTTCGACGGCACGCAATTGAGCGCCGATCAGAAGATGGCTGTGAGCATCTGGCGCGGCGTGCCGCTTGCCGAAGGCGACAATATCTTTACCGCCGAAATCTTTGATGCGGCCGGCCAGCAGGTGCAGAAACTTTCCCGCGCCATCCGCTATGCGAATACACCGGCACGCGCGGTGCTGGTGCCGGAACAATCCATTCTGCTCGCCGATGGCAGGAGTTCACCGGTCATCGCGGTGCGCATCCTCGATCGCGATGGCAGGCCGGTGCGCGCCGGGGTGATGGGTCCGCTGCGCATCCAGACCCCGTATCGCAGCCAGCAGGAAGTCGAGTTCGAACAGACGCGCCAGTTGGCCGGTCTGGACCGCTTCGAACCGCAATACCGGGTCGAAGGCGACGACGGCATCGCCTACATCGAATTGGCACCGACCACCGAGTCCGGCAATGTCCAACTGGATCTGGGCTTTCCGGTATCCGGAAATGGCGTGCGCCGTCAGGAGTTGCGCGCCTGGCTCGAACCGCGGACGCGCGACTGGGTGGTGGTGGGATTTGCCGAGGGCACCGCCGGTTACAACACGCTCAAGGACAACAGCCATGCGCTCGAAGGCCGCATCGAAGACGGCAGCTACACCGATGGCCAGATCAGCCTGTATGCCAAGGGCCGTGTGCTGGGCAAATGGCTGTTAACCATGGCCTTCGACAGCGACAAGGCCAATGACCGGCGCCAAAGCCTGCTCGGCACCATCGACCCGAACGAGTACTACACGTTGTATGGCGACGGCACCCAGCAGCGCTATGACGCACCGAGCCAGGACAAGCTTTACCTGAAAATCGAGCGTGCCCAGTTCTACGCCTTGTTCGGTGACTACGATACCGGGCTGACGCAGACTCAATTGTCGCGCTACAGCCGCACCTTGAACGGCGTGAAGAGCGAGAACGGCGGCGGTCCGGTGGTGTTCACGGTGTTCGCGGCGCAGACGCCGCAGCATTTCGCGCGCGACGAAATCCAGGGCGATGGCACTTCGGGGCTGTACCGGCTTTCGCAACGCGGCATCGTGCTTAACAGCGAAAAAATCCACATCGAAACACGAGATCGCCTGCACAGCGAGAGAATTCTCGAAACGCGCTCGTTTGCACGCCATCTTGACTACGACATCGACTATTCGAACGGTACATTGTTTTTCCGCCAGCCGGTCTATAGCCGGGATGTTTCGTTCAATCCGGTTTTCATCATCGCCGAATACGAAACGCTGGATGTGGCGGACGAAGAACTCAACGCGGGCGGGCGCGTGGGATTGAATCTGATGGATGGGAAGGTGCAGGTGGGCGTGACCGGCATTCGCGACGAGAGCAATCTGGGTGCCGACAATCTCGGCGGCGCCGACCTGAAGCTGCGCGTGGGCAAGGACTCGGAAATTCGCGTCGAAGCCGCGCAGACCGACGGCCAGGCCGCGACACTCGAGCGCGAAGGCACCGCCTGGCTCGCCGAGTTCGAGCATCACAGCGGGCGCTATGATGCATTGGTGTACGCACGCCGCCAGGAATCCGGTTTTGGTTTGAGGCAGCAAAACGCGTCGGCGGCCGGGCAGCAGAAAATCGGCGCGCAGGGCCAGGTGCGCCTGGACGAGACCTGGTCGGTGCAAAGTGAGGTTTACCAGCAGGAAAATCTCGACAGCCAGACCACTCGGGACGCGGTACTGGGCAAGCTGCGCTATCAAACCGAAAAAGGCGGCTTCAGTGTCGGTGCCCAGAGCGTCACCGATAGCACCGATTTGGGAGCGCTCGCTGGGCGCGATTATCGGTCCGATCAGGGCACGCTTTCGGTGAATCGCTGGCTGATGGACCGGAAACTGGAAGTCTCGGCGCAAAGCGAAACCGCGCTTGGCGGCTCAAGCGATAGCGCCGACTTCCCCGACCGCTATCTGCTCGGCGCGAGCTACTCACTCACTGATTATGCGCGCCTGCTGGCGGGCCAGGAATTCACCGATGGCGCCTACGACACCAGCACCACGCGTGTCGGCCTCCAGGTGTTGCCGTGGAAGGGCGCACGCCTGGACAGCACGCTCAACCAGGCGCAGATCAGCGAAAACGGATCGCGCACCTTCAGCCAGATGGGACTCACCCAGGCGGTGCTGATCAACGACCGCTGGGGACTGGATTTCGGGCTGGACAGCAGTCAAACCCTGGATCAATCGACACAGACCGCACCGGTATTGAATCCGGCGCATCCGGGAACTGGCGCGCCGGGTATCGCCGGCAAGAGTGAAGACTTCATGGCGGTCTCGACCGGCGCCACCTACCGTACCAATACCTGGAGCTGGAACGGCCGCGCGGAAACCCGCAACGGTGAAACCACCGACCGTTATGGTCTGGTCAGCCACTTCCTGCGTCAAGCCCAGGCCGGAGTTGCCTTTGCGAGCTCCGCGCAAGTGTTCCGCAGCGAACAGAGTTCCGGGACCAAGAGCTGGCTGGCCGGTGTGGATCTGTCCTGGGCATGGCGCCCGCTGGGTCTGAACTGGTCAATTCTGGACCGGCTGGAACTGCGCTACGAGGACGTGGAAAACGGCAGCGGCGCAACCGGCGCCGGACTGTTTGGCAGCAACAGTTTAAGTGCCCGCAATGCCAGCACGCGGCGACTGATCAATAATTTCGCGCTCAACTTTGTTTCGCGCGAGTGGCGCGAGAGTGATCGTCAGGGCAATCTTTTCAAGCGCTATGAGCGCAGCCAGTTCTCCGTTTACTACGGCGCCAAGTATGCGTTCGACACCCTCGACGGCGTGAGCTACTCGGGTTATACCGATCTGATCGGACTGGAGGCGCGCCACGACATCAATTCCTGGTTCGATATCGGCGTGCAGGCGAGTTCGCTCAACTCCTGGAGCACGCGCAGCCATGCCTATTCGTTCGGCCCCTCGATAGGATTCTCGCCGGTGACCAATGGCTGGATTACCGTGGGTTACAACCATCGCGGTTTTACCGACCGCGATTTCGATGCCGCGCGCTACACCGCGCAGGGAATTTATCTGCAACTGCGCTTCAAGTTCGACCAGAACACGCAGTGGGGCCACCGCTCGGCAACCGCTACCGGCGGTATCGATTCGAGCGAGACGGGAAAACCATGACAAAGGTCTGGAGCATTTTTCTACAGATGGCCGCGGCTGCCGGGATGACGGTAGCCGCCGTGAAGCGGGCGCGGAACGTCATCCGGATTCATGGCCTGTTCTCGGTACTGGTTTTTCTGCTGCTTGTGCAGGCACCCGCCAAAGCAGAGGTGTTCTACGGCGTGATCGACACCGGAATCTACAGTGTCGATACCATCGCCGGCGGGCCAGCCACGCAGGTTGCAGCGTTTGCTCCGACGATTGCATTCGCCGCGACACTTGCCACGCGTCCAAGCGACGGGATGTTGTTCTACCTCGACTCCAATGCCGCCAATCCGAACCTGTGGCGCTGGGACCCGGCCAATCCGGGCGTAGCGCCGGTGCTGGTTGGCACACCGGGGGCCACGACCACCGGTGTGATTCGCCTTGGATTTGATTCGGCGGGGAATCTATATGCAATGAATTCCGGTGCGGGCAGCTCGTTGTGGAGACTTGACCCGGCTACCGGCGCGATTCTCAGCGTTACTCCCGCCAGCGGATTCAATGGCGGAAATCTACCCGGCGGCGGCGACCTGTGTCTGCACCCCAATACCGGCGTGCTGTACATGGTTGCGGTGCAAAGTCTCTACACGGTAACCTCAAGCGGGGTTGTCACCCTCCTGGGCGCCATCACCGGACTTCCGGGCAGTGCCACGGGCTGTGCGTTTGCGCGCGATGGCAGCATGGTGGTATCGCCGGGCACCACGCTGTATCGGGTGAACATCGGCACACTTGCTGCAACCGCTCTGAGCGCGACCGGAGTCGCCGCATTCGGCGATCTGGCCACTTCGCCGGATCGCAGCGCGGATTTGCGTCTGACCAAGACTGCCAGCAATCTAACGCCGGGAAACACCGTGAGTTTCACGATCACGGTTACCAACGATGGGCCGGACCGTGCCACCGATGTGCGGGTGCTTGATCTGCTGCCTGCCGGCCTGACCTTCGTGTCGCCAGCTCCGAGCCAGGGAAGTTATTCGACGGTCGCCGTGGGTGTAATACCGGCGGGCACCTGGAGGGTGGGCACGCTCAACAGCGGTGCGGTGGCGACGCTGACCCTCAACGCTACCGTGACCGGAATCACGCCGATCTCCAATACGGCCCAGATCAGCTACGCCGATCAGTTCGACCCGGATTCCATCCCCAACAACAGCAGCGCAACCGAAGACGATCAGGCCAGCGTCACCATCACGCCCAGTCCGGACCTGCGCACAGTCAAGACCGCCACCAGTT
>JANLTJ010000066.1:0-1786 GCA_031362885.1 Betaproteobacteria bacterium | reverse complement strand
GGTAAAACTTCTTAAGGTCCAGCTTCACGAGTGGGACGGCGCCGACATGGACTTTCGCGTTCGAAATGTACGAACGACCGGAACGTGTCAATGACTTTGAGACACCGGGGTGCATTAATTTAGTGTCGAATTGCAGTGGGTTTTCGTGGCGGCGGTCTCCTGTTTAGGTGGATTGATCCAGGCCGCTGTTGGCAGCTTGGGCGGCTGAGGAGCGTTTCCCTTGAATCGTTTTGGGTGGGCGAGAAACGCGTTGTCGAGGGTTTGAGCGCGCTGACGATGGAGATCTTGCGCGCGACCGTGGTGAACGCTCTCCGGGGTCATGAATCCAATGCCTGAGTGGCAGTGGACATCGTTGTACCACCGGAAGAATTGCTGGCAATGGGCGCGTGCATCCTCGATGCTGCCAAATCGTTCGGGGAAATCGGGCCGGTATTTGAGTGTTTTGAATTGCGCTTCCGAATACGGGTTGTCATCGGAGACGTGAGGCCGGCTGTGGGTCTTGGTGACTTCCAGATCGACCAGCAAAGCGGCCACGGGCTTGCTGCGCATGCTGGTGCCCCGATCGGCGTGCAGGGTGAGCGTGCCAGGAGCGACGTGTTGATTGGTGTGTGCTTCGGCGATCAGTTGCTCGGCAAGCTGGGCCGTTTCACGCGCGGCGATCATCCAGCCCACCACGTAGCGGCTGAAGATATCGAGGATGACGTACAGATGAAAGTAGCTCCATTTGATCGGGCCTTTGAGCTTGGTGATGTCCCAGCTCCAGACCTGGTTGGGCTGCACCGCCAGGAGTTCCGGTTTGGCATAGGCAGGGTGCACCCGCTGGTTGCGCCGCTCCCTCGACTGGCCCTGCGCGGCCAGCACCCGGTACATGGTGCGCACCGAGGCGAGATACACCCCTTCGTCGAGCAGCCGCGCGTACACGGTACACGGGGCGCAGTCGGCAAAGCGTTCGCTGTACAACACTTTGAGCAGCCCCTGGCGTTCGGGTGTGCTCAATGCCAGGGGCGCTGGGCACCGCAGCGTGGATGGCCTCGGGGAGATCAGCAAGCGACGCCGGGCATCCTGGCGATAAATCCGAGAACGGTTAATACGCAAGGCAGTGCAGGCAGGGGCGAGACCAATGGCGGGCGCCAATTCGTTCAAGGCGCTTATCATTTCTCCTCCTCCAGGTCCTCGGCCGTGGGTAGCCCGAGTAAGGTGCAGAGTTTTTTTTGGACATCGATGATGGTATGGGCTTGGGCGAGCTTGCGGCGCAGCCGGTCATTCTCTCGCGTGAGTTCAGCCACCCGGCGAGCCTCGGCGATGGCAGGGTCCGCTTTGCGCCCGCGCTTTTGCGGCGCCAGCGCGGCCTCATCATCGGCATCGCGCCGTTTGCGCCAATTGGTCAACATCGATGAATAGATGCCTTCGCGGCGTAACAGCGCACCGATCTCGCCGCTCTTGCTGCAGCGATCCGCAGCGGCCAGGATGCGGCGCCTGTCGCTCGGTGAAAACTGCCGCCGCTTGGCCGTGGCGACGACTTCCGGGTCGGGCCGCGACGGCGCGATGGATAATGCCTCTTCAGTCGCCCTACGGGCTCCTTGCGAGGCATCCTCCATCGCAGAGGCGGAATGATGTGCATTCATTGAAACTTTCATTTGCGGGACAGCCATGATTCGGTCCTACCTTTCTACTCTAATTGATCGAAGGTAGGTGTCTCACGTCACATTGGCACAGGGGGGTGCTTGCCGAGCGTCTGGAACACAACGAAACCGGGCCTCAGCCCATCTCGATTGCCATCGCCGCT
>JANLTJ010000054.1:0-104894 GCA_031362885.1 Betaproteobacteria bacterium | reverse complement strand
GGCCGACCTGCGCGGAAATCCTCTGAACTCTCGCGGACTGGCCATGAGGCTGAAGCAATATGGCATTGCCTCGCGGCAGGTGCGCATCGGGGAACGGACGGCGAAAGGATACAGGCGGGAAGACATTCATGATGCCTGGACTAGGTACTTACCGCCTACACACCGCATAGGAAAGGAAACAAGGGAAACAAACGTAACGACCTGCCCGCGCTGCGGAGGTGAGGGCTGCCAGTGGTGCGCGGATGAGGGCGCGCAGACCCGGCAGGAAGCCGAGCGACTCGCACTGACTGAACCTGACTAGTGCTCGACGATCTTCGCGGGGGGCATCGGCATGACGCCCTGCTCTTCAGACGCATCAGGCAAAGCGCCGTAGCGCTGAATCACGACCGTAATGGCGTTATCCCCCGGCGTAGTTATCTCCGTGGGAATTAGGCGCGCGGCGATCTTGAAAAACTCCCCAGGATTCTCGCGCGCCCATGCCGCGAATGCCGCGTGCCCGCCAATATCGTCATAGACGATACGCACGGCATCCTTGAAAACCGTGGTGATCTTGTTCGGCGTGCCGCGTTGCCTGCCACCAGTTCTTGCCATCAAAATAGCCTCACAATCCAGACTCGCCTATTATAGAACTCCGTCGCTGCGAGAAGGTGGCACGAACACCGCTCGACGAATTAATAGTCATGCCCGATCATGCGCCATTGCCAGTTTGGGGGTTGCGTAAAACGCCATGGTGAGACCGACGAAGGTTCAACGAAATTTTGTGGCGCTTATTCTGCTGTCTATGCTGACAGGATGCGCAAGTCACTATTCGGATGTTACAGAGCCCTACGGGTTCTTCTCAGGCTTTTGGCATGGGTTAATTTTTGAATTCTCGTTGATTTGCTACCTACTATTTGACAGCGTTTACATTATTGGAGAACCCAATACGGGGTTTTCCTATTACGTTGGCTTCGCCTTGGGGTTGTTCAAAATAGGAATCTTTTATAGGTAGGAGAGATGCCATGCGGAGCCTGACACTGGGTGCAATGCTGACGTGCGCGGCATTAAATGCTGCGTTTAGTGTCGCCTACGCACAAGACGACAATTCAATTTATGGGACACATAGCGTTGTCTTTCAGCCGGTGCAAGTCGGGGGAGAACTGCAAGGGTGCACGCTTGTTTATCGTGCGGTTCAGGCTGACCATGCCTATCTCGATGGAAAACCTGTTGCGATAGTTGGCAACATTGGAGTCAATCGGTTTGGCGAAAATGTACTTCTAACACTCAAGATCGGTGTAAAGGAACTCACTGGGGATCACCCAATCGTCCGACCGAACTTCGCATACCTACAAACCAAGACTAAATCGACTGCAAAGGCTAAACAGTTAGTCAAGGCACAAGACGTTGATGATCGCTTTCGTCTGTTTGCCTATTCTCTAGACGATCCTTCAGTTTTGGGGATGTTTGACGAAATAATGAGCACCGGAAAGGTCACTGTAGCCTTCAACCGAAAAAAGGACGGGATGGACGTCCTGGTGCCGGTAGACATCAACGTCATTGACGCCGAATATCCTGGGGGTGACCGGGTTGTAAGAAAGCGATCCAAAAGCACGGCGATGGATTTTTCTGATTGTGTCTTAACACTTCTCACAGATGCCGAAAGCAGCTTGAATAAAAAGTAAGTGTCGCTACGTGGCGTACCCATGAAATGACTGCATCAATCGGCGGCCCAATTGCCCGCGCATCATTTAGATGGCTTGGGCTTGGAGTCCTCATTTGGCACACCCGCCTGCCGAAGATGCCCCCGGGGGTCTTTCGGCCCTGCCCCGCTGCCCAAATCAAAAAATAAGAATGCTGGCAGCCTATGCAACACGAGCCGTGGCGCTCGGTGAATAGCGCGGAAATGTAACCCCAGCGTAACCCCAGACCAGAAATGAAAACGGCCTGCATCGCTGCAAGCCGCATGGATACTGGTAGGCGGTGCGAGATTTGAACTCGCGACCAACGGATTAAAAGTCCGCTGCTCTACCGGCTGAGCTAACCGCCCAAACAAAAAGAGCCGCATTCTACCGGCCCATCCGATGATGCGCAAACCACTTATGAATCACGCCGCATCGTCTTGGCCAAGTGCAGGCGTAGCCAGACCCGTGGTGTCCGGAATCGTACGGTAATGGAGAATACTGGGAGCTAGGCCGACTTCGTAAGTACCGGGTTTTCGGAAGATCGGGGATCGAGCCCGCTTAGCGCCCTGGCGAAAGGCCTTACAGCTTCGACGCCCCGGTTGCGCCGGAAGACCGTATTCGCATTGATGAACGAATTCGGACGCAAGCCCTGGTCGAAAACGGGAGGGGTCCTATTTGAGTTTGGCCAATCTTGCCTTGGCTTTCTGCGCCGACTCACTGGCAGGATAGCCGGCGATAATTTCTTCGAAGGTCTTCCGCGCAGAGGAATTTTCGCCAAGGTTACTTTCCGCGGTGCCGATGATCAGCAAGGCGTCTGGAGCCTTGGGGCTATCGGGATAGCTGGCAAGCAGACGGCGCTGCGCCTCTATTGCTTCGCGATACTGGCGCAAGTGCGCATGGGATTCGCCGATCCAGTACAGCGCATTCGCCGCCAACGAGTGTGCCGGGTAACTTTTCGTGAAATTGTCAAATCCACGAATCGCACTGGCATATTCGCCCAAGCGGTAAGTGCTGTAGGCATTGTCGTAGGTACGCTGGATCGCAGCTTGATCGGTAGTCGATAGCGAGGCGGGCGGTAACGAATTTGACGGCCCCGGTGACGCAGGCGCGGCTGAAACGGCGGCAGCCGCACCCGATTGCACTGCTGCCGCCGGAGGATTCTCGCCCGGCACAGTTGTGTCCGCCGAAACCGGCTGCGCGACACCTGTCTGCGCCGAAGATGCCTGCTCCAGCTTTCGTATGCGCTCTTCAATCGCGCCAATTCTGGCATCCGGTTCTTTTTTTGCGGTACTTTGCTCCAGGCGCCGTAGCCGTGTGTCCAGATCGATATACATGTCGCGTTGGCGTTTCTGCGCATTGTTGATGTCGTTGGAGAGAACTTCAATCTGCCCACGCAGCCGGTTCAACTCGCCATTGAGGGCCTCCACCTGATTGAGCAACTGCACCACGCCCCGGTTGGGCTGATTCGAAGAATCCTGCGCCAGTTTCTGCCCGCCTGATTTTTCGGGCGCCTCAATCGGCTGCTGCGCGGCCTGAACGATCTGGCGTGCCACCTCCGGCTGCGGATCCACTGCTGCCAATGCTTCGCAGCAGACAAACAACAAGGCAGCAGCGGTCAGCCGCTCCCCCCAGTTGCTCTGTACGCGGCATTCAGGAGCGGGCGATGATGAGTTCATGATTAACTCCAGGCAGACCCAATACCAAAAGGGCGCTCCGGAATCGCGGCGCGCCATCGATACCGGAGCCAAGAAACCCTATTGCGGTTGGTTCGGGTAGACGAGATCCGCGCGCCGGTTCTTTGCCCAGCTTTCTTCGTCCTGGCCGAAAGCCACCGGCTTTTCCGCGCCAAAACTGACCGTATCCATCTGGTCCTGACTTACGCCGAGTAACACCATCGCACGCTTTACGCCGTCGGCTCGCCGCTGGCCGAGCGCCAGATTGTATTCCCGGCTGCCGCGATCATCGCAGTTACCCTGTACAACGATCTTGAGCTCCGGACGATCTTGCAAATAATTCGCGTGCGCCTCGATCACCGGTACGTACTCTTCCTTGATGTCGAACTTGTTGAACTCGTAATAGATGCTGCGCGTGGCCAGCGCACTGCCGGGCTCATCAAGCTTCGCAGAGCCCTCGCCCTTGATCTGAGACCCGCTGAAACCGGTGTCCGGCAATGGCCTGACAATCGCCTGCTCGTCCTGTTGACGGCGCTTTTGCTCCTCCAGCCGCCGCTTGAGCTCTTCCTGCTCCTTGGCCCTGCTGGCCTCGGTGGCGGCACGCTCATCCTTCTGTTGATCGAACAGGTCTCGCTGTTCGATCTCGGCGCTCTTCTGTCCCTGACTCGCGCAGGCGACGAGCAGGACAGTCAAGGGCAGAACAAACCAAATTCTTTTCATTTTTAATCCTTTCGGCGAATGTTCGGAAGCGGACCCCACGCAGGCTCGCGAATGTCGCCTGCTTGCGCGGTCATTCTTTGCTTGATCCGCCCATCGCTCGACACAGCGGCTAATATACCACGCCCTTTTATCTCTGAAGCGTAGAGGATCATCTTGCCGTTCGGGGCGAACGTTGGGGATTGATCGAAGCTGCCCGCAGTCAAAATCTGCATCTGGCGCGACGCGATTTCCTGCATCGCGACATTGAACCGGCTTTCGTTACGATGAATAAAGATGAAGGACTTTCCGTCGGGACTGTAACGCGGCGTAACGTTGTAGCTGCCTTCAAAAGTCAGGCGCTCGGCGTCACCTTTTCCGTCGGCTCGCATACGGTAAATTTGCGGAGAGCCGGCGCGGTCAGACGTGAAAATGATGTGCTGTCCATCGGGCGAAAAATTCGGCTCGGTGTCGATCGCCTGGCTGCTGGTCAGGCGATTCAGTCCCGAACCGTCAACGGCTATCAGATAGAGGTTGGAGGTCCCGTCCTTGGTCAGCACAACGGAGAGCGACTTGCCATCCGGTGCCCATGAAGGTGCGGAATTTGAACCCTGGTAATTGGCCAGTACCGTGCGCGTTCCGTCCAGCAGATTGTGCACGAACACAATCGGCTTTCGCCGTTCGAAAGACACATACGCGATGCGCGTGCCATCCGGCGACCATTGTGGCGAAATAATCGGCTCTCTGTGCGCCAGAATGAAATCGGGATTGAAGCCGTCAGCGTCCGCTACTTGCAGCTCGAAGCGGTTTTCCGTTTTGGTCACGTAGCAGATTTTGGTTGCGAATACGCCAGCATCACCGGTCAATTTCTCGTAAATCATGTCGGCGATTCTGTGCGCAGTGGTGCGCAAATGCGGCACAGGGACGGTGTAGGAGAACCCGATTAATTGCGTCTGTTTGGTAATGTCCATCAAGCGAAAGCGCACCTCGGCCTGACCATTGCCTTTTTCCAGTACGCTGCCGATCAGCATCGTTTCGGTGCCTTCGTTCTTCCAGTAGCGATAATTGATCTCGGAAGGCTCGGCTGGCAGAGGGCGCACGCTGCCAACGGAGCCAAGCCTGAAGGCGCCGCTGCGCTGGAGATCGGCGGACACGATTTGGCTGATTTTCTGGGCATAGCGCTCCTCGCCGGCAAACGGCACCAGGGTGATCGGAATCTGGCTGGCGCCCCCACCGATCAGGTCGATCACCAGTTGCGCGCGCGCAATACCGTGCAGTGCCACCAGAAGCAACAGCACCCAGCCAACAACATACGACGCTTTCTTGCACATCTTGTTTAGTCCTTCCATGTGACCTCTAGGATGGTGGTTGAAACCGGAAATCGAAGGTCCTGAAGTGCTCCTGAAAAAGATCCGGATCGTCCGGAACAGGTAGCGGACTGGCGGCATTGATCGCTCTTTCCACCGCCCTGTCATACAGTGCCACTCCGCTGGAGCGCTTGAGCCGGATTTCCAGCACATCCCCGCCGGGCAATAACGTAACTTCATAAATCCCCTCCGGACGCCCTTTCAGGTCCTGTGGCATTACGATTCGCGGCACAACCCTGGCCTGGATGCGCGCCATATAGTCGTTTATTGACTTCTGACGGGCGGCACGAACCGCCGCTTCCGCGCGCGACTTCGACTCCTCAGCCTCGCGCAGTTTGCGCGCGGCCTCCTGCTGCTGACGCTCGCGTTCCACCGCCGCGGCGCGAAGTTTGCGCTCTTCTTCGAGTTTAGCTTCATCGACGCGGCGCTGCTCATCCGCGCGCTTCTTGTCTTCGGCGCGGCGCGCCTCGTCTTCGCGCTGCAATGCTTCCTGTTCCAGTCGCTGCTTCTCGGCTTCCTGCCGCTTGTCTTCGATGGCCTTGCGCTGCTGCTCTTCGTCCAGCCTGCGCTTTTCGAGATCTGCTTTCTTTTGCTCCTCCAGTCGCTGCGCTTCCTCTTCTTTCTGTTTGCGCAGTTTCTCCTTGATCTCGATATCCGCTGCCGAGGGCTTGGGCAGCGCCACCGGCGGAGGCGGCGCCGGCATTTCTTTCCTGACCTCGGGCGCCGGCTTGGGCTCGGACTTCGGTTCTGGCTTGGGTTGCGGTTTCGGCCGGGCTTCCGGTTCAGGCTTCGGCAACGGCCGACTTGGTTCGGGTGGCGCCAGGACTTTGTTGACCGGGTCGGGCAAGTCCTGCCATAAATCCACGACCATTGGTCCCGCAATCTTCTTTTGCCAACTGACACCGAACACCAGCAAGGCAAAGAACATCACATGCACCAGAACCGCCAGTGCACCCGAGGCGACGCGGCCGGGTTCATTTGCCGTCTGCAATCTCACCCCGAGCGTGGCTTCGCCAGCAGCCCGACCCGTTTGACCCGATTTTGCTGCAACAAGTCCATGATCTGGATGACGGCTTCGTACCTGACATCCTTGTCCGCAGAAATAACGACCGGTTGATCGGGTTTCTTGGCCTGCTTGCTGCGAATCAGATTCACCAGCTCATCGTGATCAACCCGGCGCTCCGCTGCGGAAATATCGCGATCGATCAGGGACAAGGCGCCTCCGGCACGAATCGATATTTCGATCGGCCGCGCTGGCGGCGCCGAACTCTTGCCGATGCTCGGCAAATCAATCACGCCAGGATTCATCAAGGGCGCGGTGACCATGAATATCACCAGGAGAACCAGCATCACGTCGATGTACGGAACAACGTTTATCTGATTCATCAGACGCTGATGACGACGGCGAAGAGTCATATCCGGATTCAGCCCGCGCCCGCCCCGGCAGGCACGGGCGCAGATGCCGGCGCCGCCTGCACGGAAGTATTGGCCTGCCGTTGCAGAATGTTCGAGAACTCTTCCATGAAGCTGTCGAACCGGATCGCCAGGCGTTCTATGTGGCGCACGAAGTGATTGAAGGCGATCACCGCCGGAATGGCCGCGAACAATCCCATGGCCGTGGCAATCAGTGCCTCGGCAATGCCCGGTGCGACGTGCGCGAGTGTTGCCTGTCCGACATTGGCCAGTCCGCGAAACGCGTTCATGATGCCCCACACCGTGCCGAACAGGCCGACATAGGGACTGACGGAGCCGACGGTGGCCAGAAACGACAGGTGCGCCTCGAGGTGGTCAAGCTCGCGTTGATAAGTCGCGCGCATGGCCCGGCGCGTTCCGTCCATGAGGACGCCGAGATTGGTGCCGGTTTGTTTGCGCAGTTTCACGAACTCGCGGAATCCGGATTCAAAAATGCGTTCCATGCTGCCGCCGTTATGGCGTGCGTTCGCCGCTGACTGATAGAGCGTGCTCAGGTCAGCGCCGCTCCAGAAGCTGCGCTCGAACTGATCGGTTCTGCGTATGGCATCGCGTACCACGAAAGTCTTTCGGAAAATGAACCACCAGGAAATCAAGGACACCGCCAGCAGCAGTACCAATACCAGTTGCACCAATATGCTGGCGTTTCCGATCAAGCTGACGAAAGACAAGTCGCTGGACACATTCATATGTGGGTTGAATCCATTAAACGCTGTTGACAGGCCGCTGGGGTTTGAGATCCCGGCGAAGCCGGCCCGCTTGAATTTTATCCTTTGTTGCCGGCTCCACGCCATCGGCCAGGGACTCGCGAACGGCGCCGGGAAACGCAACCGGTTTGAAATCCTCAATCCCGACACAAGCCACGTTAACCGTGGCGCGCACCAACGTTTCGCTTCCACGCCGGATCGTCTGTGCAAACGTCAACTGGGCACGGCCCATGGTTTCCAGCGTCGCGCCCACTTGCACCTCATCGTCGAGCAGGGCCGGTTTAAAGTAGGAGACCTGCAACTGCCTGACAACGAAGGCCACTCGATAACGGTCGGCGAGTTGCCTTGCATCGAATCCCTTGCTTCGCATCCATTCCATCCGTGCGCGCTCGAAAAAATCCAGATAAGTCGCGTGAAACATCACACCCGCGGCGTCGGTGTCCTGGTAGTACACGCGCACTGGAATACTGAAGTCGATGTCAGCTCTCCCGCCATAACTCGGCGTTGCCGGAGGATTGCGGGGCCGCCAGGCCGAAATGCCGGTACGTCGAACCGGTGGCCATGCGCCCGCGTGGGGTGCGTTGCAGGTAGCCTTGCTGGATCAGGTAGGGTTCAAGAACGTCTTCGATGGTATCGCGCTCCTCCCCGATCGCCGCGGCCAGATTGTCGATTCCGACAGGCCCGCCGCCAAATTTTTCAATGATGGCGAGCAACAGCTTGCGATCCATCACATCGAGTCCAATCCGGTCAACATCGAGCATTTTCAGCGCCGCATCGGCAACTTCCCGGTCAACGCGCCCCTGCGCTTTCACCTCGGCATAGTCGCGCACGCGGCGCAGCAGGCGATTCGATATGCGTGGGGTGCCGCGCGAACGCGACGCGATCTCCTGCGCTCCTTCCAGCGAGGTCTCCACCTCCAGCAGCCCGGCCGAACGCTGGACAATGCGGGTGAGTTCGGCGCTCGAATAAAATTCGAGCCGCGACACGATCCCGAAGCGGTCGCGCAGCGGGTTGGTCAGCATGCCGGCGCGGGTGGTGGCGCCGATCAGCGTGAAGGGCGGCAAGTCGAGTTTGACCGAACGCGCGGCCGGGCCCTCGCCGATCATGATGTCGAGCTGAAAATCTTCCAGTGCGGGGTAGAGGATTTCCTCGACAACCGGCGACAGGCGGTGAATCTCATCGATGAACAGAACATCCTTCGGTTCAAGATTGGTCAGCAATGCGGCAAGGTCGCCCGGGCGTTCCAGCACCGGTCCCGAGGTATGACGCAGATTCACACCCATCTCGCGGGCGATGATGTGCGCCAGCGTGGTCTTGCCCAGTCCGGGCGGGCCAAACAGCAGCACATGGTCAAGCGATTCGCCGCGATTCCTGGCGGCCTCGATGAAGATCTGAAGCTGACTGCGAATCTTTTCCTGACCGATGTATTCGTCAAGCTGCTTGGGGCGCAGCGCCCGTTCGATCGCTTCTTCCTGCGGCGACTGCGGGGCGGGCGTGATCAGGCGGTCGGTTTCGATCATCCCGCGCTGGCGTTGAGAATCCGTTTGACCGAGGCTTTGTCGCCGGCACCGTCCGGTTGCGCCATGCGCACCCGCTCCGACAAACACACCTCGTCAACGCACATTGCAAACATCATCCGCGCGCACTCCCAGGGTTGCAGTACCCGGGCGCGAACGCGCCCTGAAACTCTGCGCCGGATTATAGCCCAGCAGTCTGGAATTTCTTCATCTGTGCACGGGGTTTGTTTGTCGCTTCCGGGCGACGCAAGCAACTTTCACTTGCGGCTCCGTCGCGTTCATTCTCACGCCTTGGACAGCAGTTTGAGCGCTTGCCGGATCGCGTCCTGCACCGGTGTCCGCGGCGCAATCCGGCCTAGCGCATGGGTGGCTTCCTTGTCGTTGTATCCAAGCGCAAGCAAGGCATTCATGGCGTCGCTTCTGACTTCGGCATCGTCATCCACGATGGTCGCATCGCCACCGGCAGCGAGCTTGCCGCGCAACTCCAGCAGCAGCCGTTCAGCGGTCTTCTTGCCGATGCCCGGAACCCTGGTAAGCCGCGCACCGTCGTTTGACGACACCGCCTGATACAGCTCGTCGACGGACATGCCGGACAACACCGACAGAGCCGTGCGCGCCCCCACACCGCTGATCTTCAGCAGCTGGCGGAAAACCTGACGCTCCGGTTCGGTGGCAAACCCGAACAGCAGATGCGCGTCCTCGCGCACGATCAAATGCGTTTGCAGGGTGACCGCCTCACCGGTGGCGGGCAATTGGAAAAAGGTGCTCATTGGCACATCAACTTCGTAGCCCACCCCCTGCACCTCCACTACGATGGTAGGCGGGCGCTTCGCGATCAGATTTCCGGTCAGGCGCCCAATCACACCAGTCTCCCGCGCTTCATCCGGAAGCCGCGCGTTTCAAGCTTTCCCATCCCGAGGCCGCCGTGCGCGTGGCAGATTGCGCAAGCCAGGGCATCGGCCGCATCGGCGCTGGGCTCACCCGGGAGCCTGAGCAGGCGCCGCACCATTTCCTGCACTTGCTCCTTGCGCGCGTGACCATTGCCGACGACCGACTGCTTGACCTGCAGCGCCGTATATTCGGACACCGGCAAGGCGCTGATCACGGCGGCGCAGATGGCCGCGCCTCGCGCCTGACCCAACAGCAGTGTGGATTGGGGATTGACATTGACGAACACTTTTTCTACGGCAACCTGCTCCGGCTTGAGCTCGGCGATCACCTGTACCAGGCCTTCCAGGATGGTGCGAATGCGCTCGGGCAGTTCGCCCTTGTCAGCGGTGCGAATGCGACCGCTCGATACATAAGAGAGCTTCTGACCGGAAATATCCAGCACGCCGAAACCTGTTACACGCAGCCCGGGGTCGATGCCAAGAATCCTCATTCCTCCATGACCGCACTGGTATGGACCTCCTGAACATCATCCAGGGTTTCGAGCACTTCCATCAGTTTGTGCATTTTCGCGGCGTCTTCGCCGGTGAGGGACACTTCCGTGGCCGGCTTCATGGTCACTTCCGCGAGTTCGGCCTTGAGGCCGGATTTCTCCAGCTTGTCCTTGACCGCAAGAAAATCATTCGGCGCCGTGATGACTTCTATGCTGCCATCGTCGTTGGCAATCACATCTTCGGCGCCGGCGTCCAGCGCCGCTTCCATGACTTTGTCTTCGCTGGTGCCCGGTGCGAACAAGAACTGACCGCAATGCCGGAACAGGAAAGCAACCGACCCTTCGGACCCCAGATTGCCGCCGTGCTTGGCGAAGGCATGGCGCACTTCGGCCACCGTGCGCACGCGATTGTCGGTCATGCAGTCCACGATGACCGCGGCTCCGCCGATGCCATAGCCCTCGTAACGGATCTCCTCGTAGTTCACCCCCTCAAGCTCGCCACTGCCGCGCTTGACGGCGCGCTCGATGGTGTCCTTGGGCATGTTATTCGCGTACGCCTTGTCGACCGCAAGGCGCAGGCGCGCGTTGGTCGTGTTGTCCGAACCGCCCAGCCGGGATGCCACGGTAATTTCCTTGATCAGGCGGGTAAAAATTTTGCCGCGCTTGGCATCCTGGCGACCCTTGCGGTGCTGAATGTTCGCCCACTTGCTGTGTCCTGCCATGAGTCCCTCTGCGGTTGGGGCGCCTGCTTGCCTCGATCGATATGGACGACTGCTACAATATTCTAAAAATCTTACCACACGCTCCGTCTCCAACCGTGCCCAAACACTCATGATCCCAGCGCTCACGATCGCCAAGTCGGCGATTCAACTTTGCCTGCTGCCCGGTGTCGCCAACCGGCACGGTCTGATTACCGGCGCCACTGGCACCGGCAAGACCGTCACCCTGCAAACCATGGCCGAGGCTTTCAGCACCATCGGCGTACCGGTGTTCATGGCGGATGTGAAAGGCGATCTCGCCGGCCTGTCGCAAGCCGGTGCGATGAATCCCAAGCTCAAGGAGCGCATCGACAAGCTCGCGCTCGGCGATTTCCCGTTCGCTGCCTGTCCCACGGTGTTCTGGGATGTCTATGGGGCGCTCGGGCATCCGGTGCGCGCCACCATTTCGGAGATGGGTCCGCTGCTGCTGGCGCGATTGCTCAATCTGAATGAAACGCAGGCCGGCGTGCTGACGCTGGTGTTCAAGATCGCCGACGACCAGGGTCTGCTCCTGCTCGATCTGAAGGATCTGCGTTCGATGGTGCGGCATGTCGGCGACAATGCAAGACAATTCACCACCGAGTACGGCAATATTTCCCAAGCCAGCATCGGTGCAATCCAGCGCGGACTGCTCGCCATTGACGAGCAGGGCGGCGACCATTTTTTCGGTGAGCCGGCGCTCAATATCGCCGACCTGATGCAAACCGACGACCGGGGCCGGGGAGTGATCAATATCCTCGCAGCGGACCAGCTCATGAATGCACCCAAGGCTTACGCCACGCTGCTGTTGTGGCTGCTGTCGGAGTTGTTCGAGGAGTTGCCCGAGGTCGGCGATCCGGAAAAACCCAAGCTGGTGTTCTTTTTTGACGAAGCGCATCTGTTGTTCAATGACGCGCCCGCGGCGCTGCTGGAAAAAATAGAACAAGTGGTCCGGCTGATCCGCTCCAAGGGCGTGGGCGTGTATTTTGTCACGCAAAATCCGCTGGATGTGCCGGACACCGTGCTCGGACAATTGGGCAACCGCGTGCAGCACGCGTTGCGCGCCTTTACCCCGCGCGACCAGAAGGCGGTGAAGACCGCGGCGACCACCATGCGGCCCAATCCAGCGCTGGACGTGGAAAAGGTGATCACCGAACTCGGTATTGGGGAAGCACTGGTCTCGCTGCTGGACGAAAAAGGCCGCCCCTCCATGGTCGAACGCGCTTTCGTGCTGCCCCCGCACAGCCGCATCGGACCGATCACGCCCGAGGAACGCACAGCCACAATCAAGGGTTCGCTGGTGGCGGGTATCTATGAGCCATTGGTCGATCGTGAATCAGCCCATGAGGTGCTCAAGGCGCGCCGCGAACAAACCGCTGACGCAACCGCGCCCGCCGTACCAAAACCCGCGGGCACCGGACCCCCTGCCGCCACGCCGCCGGCGGGGGCGTCCGGATCCCTGTTCGGCGACCTGCTGGGCGGTGTATTCGGCGGTGGATCGCGTAGACAATCCGCCGGAGAGGCCATGGTCAAGAGCGCGGCACGGGCAGTCGGCTCGGAAGTGGGAAGACGAATCATTCGCGGCGTGCTTGGCTCGATGTTGGGCGGCTCCAGCCGTCGTTGACACGTTTGCCATCCCGGACTTCGATGCCGGCAAGCGCGGCGCGGCGAGTCCGGGCTTTCCAGGCCGGTACGATCTGCATACTCCTTGCGGCATTCGGATTCTCGGTCAAAGCGATTCTGATCAAGCTCGCCTATGCCCATCCGGTCGATGCCGCGACCTTGCTCACGCTCCGGTTGGTGTTTTCAGCGCCATTCTTTGTACTGATGGCAGTGTGGTCGGCGCGCGGCGCAGCACCGTTGTCGCGCCTCCAGTGGTCTTGGGTGGTGATGCTCGGATTCAGCGGCTATTTCCTCGCGAGCTATCTTGATTTTCTCGGCCTTACTTACATCACCGCCGGACTGGAACGCCTGATCCTGTTTCTGCATCCAACTGTTGTGGTTTTGCTGTCCGCCTGGTGGCTCAGGAAACCGATCCGATCCCACCATATCATCGCGCTGGCTCTGTCCTATGGCGGCATCGCACTGGCATTTACTGAAAACCTGAACGTCGCCGGCCACGCTCACGATGTCGCGCTGGGGAGTGCGCTGGTGTTCGCCAGTGGTGTGGTTTACGCATTCTTTTTGATTGGCGCCGGCGAAGTTGTCGGTGCGATCGGCGCCATGCGCTTTACCGCTTACGCGATGCTGGTGGCCTGCGTGGCAAGCTTGATGAGCTTCCTCTTCACGCATGAGGCCCGCGCGATCGTCGTTCCCGCGCCGGTTTATGGACTGGCGTTATTGATGGCGATCCTCTGTACGGTAATTCCAGCCTGGCTGATGGCCGAGGGTATTCGCCTGACCGGCGCCAACCATGCGGCGATGGTCGGTTCCATCGGTCCGGTGGCCACGATATTTCTGGGCTACTGGTTCCTGAACGAGCCAGTCAGCGCCCTCCAGATGACCGGCGCAGCGTTGGTACTGGCCGGTGTGGTGCTCATCAGTTCACGGCGGGCTTAGCAGCTGCCGACGGTCCATGATCCCTCAGAAGCGATAAACAACCGAGGCCGTGAGAGAGTCGATTTTGACCAGCTTGTTGGAGCCCAATAGAGTGCTCACCGGATCAGGCAACTGGTAACGCTCCCATTCCCCCCGCACCGATACTCTGGGAGTAAATTCGTAGATGGCGCCCAAGCCAAACTTCGCCCGGATTTTGGTTTTCCGGCGATCATCACCGGATGCGATCAAGGTAATTGGGAATCCATCGAAACTGACCACTGTTCTGCCAATGCTGACACCGCCGCGACCGAGCACCGACCACCCTGCCCCCAATGGCAGGATGCCTACCGCATCGGCAAACAGTGCTTCCATCTTGTAGTCCGTCTTGAGGAATCCCACCGAGCTCAAACCGACGCGGTAGTCGTGCTCAACACTGAACTTTCCAAAACTGGCCGCGCCCACCTCAACGGCAAAAAAACGATTGACGTTATAGCCAACCACAAGCTTCAAACCGGTAGTCACGTCTCTCTTTTCGACGACGGTGAAACCAAGAACTGCCGGGGCGGCCGCAGCGCCGACTGAATCGATGGATTCCTGCGAAATCGAAGCGTTGTTCCTGGCGATGCCAAGACCAATATGCCATTGCGAAATAACGTCTTCGGGCTTTAGCGAGGGGTCTTGCGCCCCGGCACCGGTGGATACACCGGCAAACAGCATCGAAATTGCACCCAGCGCAGCAAATTTATTCACCCAAGTCTCCTCCAAGGTCATTTGGACAGCGGCCAATTTACCCAATTGACCGGGGCAAGTAAATGCTGGCGTGCAAATGCCGCTGCAAAGTGGGCGCGTGGCACGCGTCAGACGTTGAAGCGAAAATGCATGACATCACCATCCTTGACGACATAGTCCTTACCTTCCAGCCGCATCTTGCCGGCCTCTTTCGAGCCCTGCTCGCCGTTGTGGGCAACATAGTCGTCGAAGCCGATCACTTCGGCGCGGATAAACCCTTTCTCAAAATCGGTATGGATGACCCCGGCGGCCTGGGGCGCGGTATCCCCCTTGTGAATGGTCCACGCCCGCACCTCTTTCTCACCGGCGGTGAAATAAGTCTGCAACCCGAGCCGCTCATAGCCGGCGCGGATCAGGCGATTGAGCCCCGGCTCCCGCAAGCCCATGTCGGCGAGAAACACGCGCTTGTCCTCGTCCGACAAGTCCGCGATCTCGGCCTCCATGCGCGCGCAGAAGGCCACCACCGGGGCGCCATCTTTCGCCGCTTTGAGGCGAACTTGCTGCAACAGCAAGTTGTCGTCACCGAAGCCATGTTCGTCCACGTTGGCGGCGTAGAGTGCCGGTTTTGCCGTGATCAGGCAAAGCGGCCTGATGATTGTCCATTCTTCCCTGGATAGATCGAGAGCGCGCACCGGCAGCGCCTGGTCGAGTTGCTTTTGCACTTTGTCCAGTACCCCCATCAGCAGCTTCGCATCCTTGTCACCGGACTGCGCCAGCTTGCGATTGCGTGAGACTGCCTTTTCGACCGTGCTCATGTCCGCCAGCGCGAGTTCGGTTTCGATGGTCTCGATGTCAGCCAGCGGATCCACCCTGCCGGTGACGTGCACGACGTTGTCGTCGGCGAAACAGCGCACGACGTGAACCGTCGTGTCGGTCTCGCGGATGTTGGCCAGGAACTGATTGCCCAGGCCTTCGCCCTTCGATGCTCCGGCAACCAGCCCGGCGATATCCACGAACTCGACAATCGCGGAGATGACTTTCTGCGGTTTTGCGATTGCCGACAGTTGTGCGAGCCGCGCGTCCGGCACTTCCACGATGCCAACATTGGGCTCGATGGTGCAGAACGGATAATTCTCGGCCGCGATGCCGGCTTTGGTCAGCGCGTTGAACAGGGTGGACTTGCCCACGTTAGGCAAGCCCACGATTCCACATTTGAGACTCATGTTTAGTGCCCGGTAAACGGTAAACGGTAAACAGTAAAATCCAGCGCAGGCCGGTCACCGTTTACTGTTCACAATTCACGTTTTGTGTGCAGTTTAAGCATCGCTGCTTCGCCTTTACCCTCGAGCAACAGCGGCCAGACGTCGAGGCTGCGCTCCATCGCATCGTTGATCAGGGGTCGCTCTTCCTGACGCGGAGGATTGAGCACAAAATTCACCATCTGTTCACGCTCGTCCGGACGGCCGATGCCAATGCGCAGCCGCCAATAATCCGGCCCGAGATGCGCGGTAATGTCCTTCAGGCCATTGTGCCCTGCCGAACCACCGCCTTTCTTGAGCCTGGCCTCGCCCGGGGGCAAGTCGAGCTCATCGTGCACCACCAGCATGTCCTCCGGGGCAATCTTGTAGAACTGCGCCAGCGCCTGAACCGAGCGGCCACTGACATTCATGAAGGTAGTGGGTTTGAGCAACCAGCACTCCCTGCCGGCGTCGATCAACTTGCCGGCATGGCCATGAAAACGGGCTTCCGGGCGCAGATGGGCGCCGGCCCGCGCGGCCAGTCTGTCCACCCACCAGTATCCCGCGTTGTGGCGAGTGGTTTCGTGCGCATGGCCGGGGTTGCCCAATCCTACGACAAGCTTCATGTCGAAATGCGTGGCATTGAAAAAAACCCGGCCTGCCCGGCAGCTTGGGCTGACGGCAGGCCGCGGTTCGAACTGCAAATGCTTACTTCTTTCCGCCTTCTTTCTTCTCCGGCTCCTTCTTTTTGGCATCTGCCCCGCCGGTGGGCTTCTTGGCATCGGCTGCCCCACCGGTGGTCTTCTTGGCATCGGCTGCGCCAGCGGCACCGGCTGCCGGGGCCGCGCCAGCGGCCAGAGCAGCAGCGTCGGCGGCCGCCCCTTCCGCCGCAGCGGCGGTTTCGGCTTCGACCATGGCACGCGGGATCTGCACCGTCGCCACCACGGCATTGTCGCCACGGACAAATTGCACCGACTCCACGCCCTTGGGAATCTTGAGGTCAGCCAAGTGCACCGCCGAGCCGACTTCGAGGCTCTGCAAATCCACTTCAATGAACTCCGGCAGATCGTCCGGCAGACAGGTGATGTCGATTTCGTTCATCACGTGGCTGACGATGCCGCCGCCGGTTTTGACCCCGGGGGAGATTTCGGCATTGATAAAGTGCAACGGCACTTTCATGTGGATTTTCTTGTTTGCCGATACCCGCTGGAAGTCGACGTGCAGAACCAGTTGCTTCCAGGGGTGCATTTGCACGTCGCGCAACAGCACGCGCTCTTTCTTTCCTTCGACGGTCAGACTCAGGATGGAGGCGTGAAAGGCCTCCTGCTTGAGTTGATGAATCAACCCGTTGTGTTCGAATTCCACGTTCTTTGCGGGAAGATCCCCGCCGTAGATGATTCCCGGCACAGTGCCCACGCCGCGCAGGCGGCGGCTCGCACCCGTTCCCTGCAGCGAGCGGGGCATCGCATTGACTTCGATCGTTGCCATATTGCTCTCCCAAAATTAAGGCGGCGACCGCGACCAGCCGCTGCCTGCTTCAAAAGGGGAGGCATCGCTGCCACCCCACCAAAAATCACCCGAACCGTAAAACGCTATTCCATGAACAAGGAGGAGACCGAATCCTCGTTGCTGATGCGAAGCATTGTTTCCGCCAGAAGTGCCGCGATGCTCAACTGGCGGATGCGCTGGCAGCGCCTGGCCTCTTCACGCAGCGGAATCGTATCCGTGACCACCAACTCGTCCAATGCCGATTTCTCGATGCGCTCGATCGCTTTGCCCGAAAGCACCGGATGGGTACAGTAGGCAAGCACTTTTTCCGCACCCTTGTCTTTCAGCGCCTGCGCCGCCTCGCACAGGGTATTGGCTGTATCCACCATGTCATCCATGATCACGCAGGTGCGCCCGGCGACATCGCCGATGATGTTCATGACCGTGGACACATTCGGCCGCGGACGACGCTTGTCGATGATCGCCAGATCGGACTCCAGACGCTTCGCCAGCGCCCGCGCCCGCACCACACCGCCCACATCGGGCGATACCACCACCAGATTCTGGTGGCCCA
The DNA here is from genome assembly GCA_031362885.1 of Betaproteobacteria bacterium. Classification (GTDB taxonomy): domain Bacteria; phylum Pseudomonadota; class Gammaproteobacteria; order Burkholderiales; family JACQAP01; genus JACQAP01. Next base: position 87,118 of record JANLTJ010000054.1, on the reverse strand, counting down.
GTTTCCAGATATCCCCCAACAAAATCGGCGCCGAGTAGACATTGTCCACGGGAATATCGAAAAATCCCTGGATCTGGTCGGCATGCAGATCCATCGTCAACACGCGGTCTATGCCCGCCACCACCATCATATTCGCCACCACCTTGGCGCTGATCGCCACCCGTGCCGAACGGGGCCGCCGGTCCTGCCGCGCATAGCCCAGATACGGGATCGCTGCGGTAATCCGCCCGGCGGATGAGCGCTTGAGCGCATCAGCCATCAGCAGCACTTCCATCAAACTGTCGTTGGTCGGCATGCAAGTCGATTGCAGTATGAACACGTCCTTGCCACGCACGTTTTCCAGCAGTTCGATCATGACCTCGCCGTCGCTGAAACGGCCGACCGTGGCTCTTCCGAGCGGAATATTGAGGTGTTTGACGACATCTTCGGCAAGCCTCGGATGCGCATTGCCGGTAAACACCATCAAGCTGTCGTAAGCCATTCTGGAAACTGGAGACTAGAGACCGGAAACTGAAAATAACCGCCTGACCTAAAAATCAACGACTCGCTACTTTATCGCCCGCCTCAACCAGTCCCTGGTTTTCTATAGCTCTGGTCTCTAGCCTGGCTGGGGAGGTAGGGATCGAACCTACGAATGCCGGAATCAAAATCCGGTGCCTTACCACTTGGCGACTCCCCAAAAAACCTGCTCCCGAAATTACCTTAATCGCCCTCGGACCACAGAGGATGCCGCTCCAGCCCGCGCGCCACGAACCCGCTCATGTCCGCCGGCAATTCAGCCAGCACCTGACGCGCACGCTCTTCGTCGTAGAACGCGCAGAACACGCAAGCCCCGGACCCGCTCATGCGGGCATCGCCGAATTGGCGCAGCCATTCAAGATGACGAGCCACCCGCGGATAGCGCCGGCACACCACCGGCTCAAGATCGTTGCGGCCCCAGCCAACCGAAAAGGCGGCCATTGTGATTGCATTCGTATTACGTGTCAATTCAACATCGGAGAAGATTTCCGCAGTGGAAACAGCCAGTTCCGGCACCAGTATCAGATACCACGCAAACGGCAGCGAAAGCGCCTGCAGGCGCTCTCCAATACCTTCGGCAAATGCGTTTTGGCCGAATACGAATACCGGAACATCGGCGCCCAGAGTCAGCGCCAGCTGCTGCAACCGAAAGCGCGAAAGTCCGGTATGCCACAAACGATTCAAGACGATCAGTGTAGTCGCGGCATCGGAGCTGCCACCGCCGAGCCCGCCGCCCATGGGCAGCCGTTTCAAAATACCGATATCCGCCCCAAAACGGCACCCGGTCTCGCTTTGCAGTGCTCGGGCGGCTCTTATACTCAAATCCTGTTCCGCGGGTACCCCATGTAACGCGGTGATGCGACGAATGGCGCCATCGTCGCGTACCGTGAAACTCAGATCGTCCCCATAATCGATGAAACGAAACGCGGTTTGCAGCAAGTGGTAGCCGTCTTCCCTGCGCCCAACCACGTGTAGGAACAGGTTGAGTTTTGCGGGCGCCGGAAACACGACCGTATCGCCTGTCACTTGGGCAACTCCCAGCGATCAACAATCAGGCGCAGTTTGAGCCGGTCATGGACGAGCAACAGGCGCGCCGGCAAGGCGCTTGCGCCGAAGTACGCGAGGTAGGTGACCGTCCATTCACTTTGCGTCAGGCTTGTCAGCCTTTGTGCGTCGTCGCGGTCCTGCGACTGTACCGGCAGAGCCGGGTCGGCTCGTCCGGTCACCCAATAGCGCAGCCCCGACAGCGGCAGATCCCAGCCGAGAACGTCGCGTGTCAGGGACTGAACGTTGTCCGCGCGATGAATCTTCTTGTCCGAGGTGATCAGTTTGGCGCCTTCCCCATCGGCCTCGATCTCTCCGACCACGGAGCCCAGCGGTGACAGCAGCCTTACCGAATCGCCCGTCGGGGAATGGCGCCAGCGCAAACCCGCCGCATAACCGCGGTCATCGAGCTTGACCGCCACCCGGCCATGAATGAAAAACCGGTCTATCGAAGCATTCGAAGCGGGGAGGTCCTGAGCGGGGCGCAAGGAGGCGCAACCGGTGACCCATTGCGCAAGGACAAGAATAGTGCAAAGTCCAAGCCTGCCGAACCGATCGTGCATGGAGAAGTTCAGCGCAGAAACTTGTTGATTATTTTTTTCAGTTCGTCGCTTTCCGGATGGTCGCGCAGCGCGTCGCGCCAGATTTTCTCGGCGCCGGGCTTGTCGCCCTTGACCCAGAGCACTTCGCCCAGGTGGGCGGCGATCTCCGGATCCGGGCGCACTTGGAAGGCGCGCTCCAGATATTGCAGGCCCTCGGCCAGGCGTCCCAGGCGGTATTCGACCCAACCCATGCTATCGAGAATGAATGGGTCGTCCGGCGACAGCTTAAGCGCTTTCTCAATATATTCGCGCGCCTCGGTCAGTCGTTCGGTGCGGTCGGCAAGCGTGTAGCCCAGCGCGTTGTAGGCCTGGGCGTGCTCGGGCTTGAGGACGAGCAATCGGCGCAGATTGGTTTCGACCAGATCAATGCGGTCAATCTTCTCGGCGGCCAACGCAAGATCGTAAAGGAGTTCAGGCTGGTCCGGTTGCGCATCCAACCCTTTCTTGAGGACATTGAACGACTCCTGGTAGTCCTTTGCCTCCCTGAGGAGCTGCGCCTCGGATTGTAGAATCTGAATGCGCTGGTCTTCGTTTAGCGGCACCAGGCCTTGCAGATGCAACCGCGCCTCGGCAAGATTGTTCTGCCTGGCCAGCATCAACGCATACCTGGCATGTGCCGACACGAACTGCTCGCCCTGCGTCACCGACAAGTACCATTTCGCGGCCTCGTCAAAACGCTTGCGTTCTTCGTTAACCTGACCGAGATGAAAGCGCACCGCGTCCGGATCCTTGTAATCCAGATCCAGAACGCGCTTCAACTGGGTCTCGGCAACATCGAAGTCGTTCATCTGCAACGACAACAACGCCACCGTGACGGCAATATCGCCGTTGCGGGGATTGTCGTCCAGAAGCCTCTGGAACTCCGCGCGCGCTGGTGCAAACTTCTTATCGTTAATCAGTTGGCGGGCGTACGCGAGTCTCACCTCCTGAGCCTTCGGGTGCGCGGCAAGAAAACCGGTCAAGTAGGCCAGGGCATTGGCGCGGGATTCGCGATTCAACAACTGCGCCTGGAACAACGCCCCGGTTTCCCAGGAAGGGCGCAGATTCATCGCTTCCCGTATCTGCGCCAGCGCTTCGGAATCCTTGCCGGCAGCCACGCAAGCCTGTGCCACGGCCAGATGCGCTTCGGGCCGCTCGCGGTAAGTTGCCGTCAAATCCTTGATGACGGCCAGCACGGCATTCTTGTCGGGATGCCCGGCCAGCGACGGATGCAGTTGTTCAAGTGCTTGGCCGATGTTGCCACTGGATGACAGTATTGTCCCCAGCAGCGGCTTCGCGGATGGCAGGTCGTTAAGGCTTACGAACAGGGCCGCGAGGGTCTGGCGCGCAGCCGCTGATTGGCTTTCGGTTTCCAGCCACAGCTTGGCCGCTTCGAGGGCGATTGTATTGTTTTTGCTGTAGAGCGCAACCTCAGTGGCGCGCCGCGCAAGACGCGGATCTCGCGTTGTCCTGGCCATTTCAAGATAAGCTTGCGCGGCCATTTGATGGTTACCGCGCTGTCCCGCGATTTCGGCAAGCAGAAACTTATACAAAATGTCCGCATCCAGGGACTGGTTCGGCAAATCGGTGCGCGATGGCGGCAAGGTCCCGACATCCTCGCCTGGCGGGTCCTGATTTGGAGCAGAATTTTCCGGACTTGACTGCGCCAATATTACGGCGTGAGTGGAAGCGAGAGCAGTGCCCCCGGCACGAACATCGCGTTGCGCGCAACCACAGATCACGAGGCAGACAACGAGGATCGGTGTAAGGAGAAGGGGCACGAAACCAGGCATGGGCATGAGAGCGTGTGAGGTTGTGGTTTGACAGAAACTTTCGCCGGAAAATATCGATTGCGTACGAAGTTCTTCAATCCGGAGGACAGTTTAGGTATATTTAGCGCCCATCACAAGCGATCCCGTATCCTTCCGGCGGACTCTGCACCGGCACACTCCGGAAACAAGATGGGCCGGAACAGGGGTCGCAACAACGACGGCAGAGTTCCAACTTTCATCCATTACAAGGCGAGGGCATGACCATTACGGAAAGCTCAGAATCGACCGTTTTCGCGCACGCATTGTCGCGCTCTTTCGGCGGCAACCGTGCGGTGCGCGATGTTTCACTGCAACTCAGGCGTGGAGAAGTCCTTGGCCTGCTCGGCCCTAACGGGGCGGGCAAGACCACCACCATGCAGATGCTGACCGGCAATCTCGCCCCCTCCGCGGGGGAGGTCAGCATTTGCGGCATTGACCTGATCGACCAGCCAAGTCAGGCGAAGTCGCGCATCGGCTATCTGCCCGAAGTGCCGCCCCTGTACCGGGAACTCAAGGTCGACGAATATTTGCGCCTCGCTGGCCGTCTGCACAAAGTTGCGAAGAACGCGCTTGATCAGGCGGTGGCGCGATGCAAGGATCGTTGTGGCTTGAACGACATGGGTGCGAGGCTCATCGGAGCGCTATCCAAGGGTTACCAGCAGCGGGTGGGGATTGCCCAGGCCATCATTCACGAACCCGACGTGATCATCCTTGATGAGCCCACGGTCGGGCTGGATCCCAATCAGATTCGCGAGATCCGATCGCTGATCAAGGATCTGGGTCGCGCGCACAGTCTGATACTGTCCACCCACATACTGCCGGAAGTCGAAGCCGTCTGCGATCGCGTGCAAATTTTGCATCGTGGCGAGGTGGTATTTAATGACACGATCGCCGGGCTCAAGCAGTTTCGCGGCGGCCACCGCATGCTGCTCGGCCTGCGCAATCCGCCGCCGCCGCACGATATCGGCGTCGTTGCCGGCGGAGCCACGGTCGATGCCATCGGCGCCAATCTGTTTCGCGTGCATCCGCAGGCGGGCTCCGATCCGACCGACGATATCGTGCGCGCATCGATCGAGCGTGGCTGGGGTTTGTTTCAACTGCAACCGGCACAAGCCAGCCTGGAGGAGGTATTCGTGCAACTGACTCAGCGTGAAGTGGAAGAAGAAGGAGTGACGGCATGATCCGCACTATTATCGCCAAGGAATTACGCGCCTTGTTCGCCTCGCCGCTGGCGTGGGTGGTGCTGGCCTTCCTGCAAATTATCCTGGCCTGGATATTTCTGACCCGGGTCGATTATTTCCTAACTATTCAACCGCAACTCGCGCGCGTGCCGAATGCTCCGGGGCTGACCGAGATCGTCGTGGTACCGATGTTCGGCATCGCCTCGATCGTGCTGCTGATGTCGGTGCCGCTGCTGACCATGCGGCTGATTGCCGAAGAACGCCGCAACAAGACCATGACGCTGCTGATGTCTGCGCCGATATCCATGACGCAGATCGTGCTTGGCAAGTTTCTCGCTACGGCGAGCTTTCTCGCGATGGTGGGCGGCCTCATCGCACTCATGGCATTGTCGCTGCTGATGGGCGGCAGCCTCGACTATGGCCTGCTGGCGGCCAATCTGCTCGGACTGCTGTTGCTGACCGGCAGCTTTGCCGCGATCGGCCTGTTTGCGTCCTGCCTGACCACTCATCCGGTGGTGGCGGCAATCGGCGCCCTGGCCGCCTTCCTGGTGCTATGGCTGATCAATATCGCCGCATCGGACCCGGGCAGTCCGATTCATCTGTTCTCCCTGCTCAAGCATTTTGAGGGCTTCATGAACGGAAGCATCGCGGTCACCGATCTGATTTATTTCGCGGTGTTGACCGCCGTGTTTCTTCTCCTTTCCATCCGTCGCCTCGACGCCGACCGGTTACGCGCATGAAACTGAACAACAGACACCGTCTGCAACTACTGATCCAGAATGGCGTGTTCGTGGTGCTGCTGATCGGATTTGCAATGGCGATCATATGGATCACGAAAGACATCAGCACGCAATGGGACCTGACGCAGGGTCAACGCAATACTTTATCCCAGGCTTCCATTGACGTACTCAAACAACTCAACGGTCCGGTCAAAGTGACGGCCTACGCGACCGCGCAGGACGCCGAGGGCGACGCACGCAAGACGGTGCAGACGTTTCTCGCCAGCTACTTGCGCGCCAAGAAAGATCTGGATCTGACCTTCATCGATCCACGCGAGCAGCCGCAGTTGACGCAGGCAGCGGGCATTCGCGCCAACGGCGAGCTGGTGGTTGAGCACAACGGTCGCAGCGAGCACCTCACCAACCTGACCGAACAGGACTTGACGAATCTGCTGCTGCGTCTGGCACGCTCGGCGGAACGCGAAGTGGCCTATCTGGATGGGCACGGCGAACGCAAACTCGACGGCCGCGCCAATCATGATCTCGGCGAGTTCGGGGGGCAGTTGCGCGTGAAGGGTTTCAAGACTGCGCCGCTGAACCTGGCCGTGGCCCCGGAGGTGCCCGACAATGTCGCCGTGCTGATCATTGCCGGCCCGCGCGTCGATCTTCTTCCCGGAGAAGTCGTCAAGATCAAGCGCTGGATTGAGAAGGGCGGCAACTTGCTGTGGCTGATCGACAACGATTCGCTGCACGGATTGCAGGGACTCGCCGACGAACTGGGGCTCAGTCTGATGGCCGGCACGGTCATTGATCCGCGCGCCGGCGGACTCAAGCTGCCTGCGACTTTTGCGCTTGCCACCAGCTACGGCCAGCATCTCATCACCGAGAATTCAACGCAAACCAGCGTCTTCCCCTATGCGCGCAGAATTGCGGCCAGTGAAGGCAGTAAATGGCGGTTTACACCGCTGGTGGAAGTGGCGCAGGACGGCTGGCTCGAGACCGGCGCCACCGACAACAATGTCGCCTTTGACCGCAACAAGGATGTGCGCGGACCCATCGTGATCGCGGGCGCGCTGGAGCGTTCGGTGGGCGATCGCGCGCAGCGCGTCGTGGTGACCGGCACTGGACATTTCCTGGCCAATCAATTCATTGGCACGCTGGGTAATCAGGATCTGGGCGTGAATATGCTCAACTGGCTGGCCGGGGACGACACGCTGATCACTGTACAACCGCGCACCCGTGGCGACCTGACTCTGGAATTTACGCGCGCCGGGCTGTCTTTGCTGGGATTTGGTTTTCTGCTGGTTCTTCCGTTGTGCCTGCTCATCGGCGGCGGAGTCATCTGGTGGCGGCGGCGCCAGGCATGAAAGCCAAGGTACTGCTGAATCTGGCGCTGATTGCGGCTCTGGTCGCGCTGTCGCTGTTGGCCTATTTCAAGCCCTGGCAGAAAACAGTGCCGGAAGCAAAGATCACGCAACTCAAGCGCGATGACATCACCCGTATCGCCATCGAACCACGTGCCGGGGCGACTATCAAACTGGAAAAAATCGACGGGGCATGGCGGTTGGTTGCACCTCTGAAAGCCCAGGCCGAATCGACCCAGGTGGACCGTGTGGTAGACATCGCGAACGCCAAAGCCAGGCAGAAACTGGCCACGACCGATCTCTCGCAGTTCGATCTGAACCCGCCGCAGGTACGGGTAACGCTGAACGATCAGGCAATCGCGTTTGGACGCGTCAATGACATTACCTACGAACAATATGTCGCCACCGCTGATGGCGTCTATCTGGCACCGCCGCATTACGGCCAGGGCATTCCAACCGATGCCGGAAAATTGTTAAGTCGCCGGCTGCTGGATCAGGGGGAGGTTCCGGTGTCGTTTGATTTCGGCCGCTACCGCATCGAACGCGACGACAAAGGCGTCTGGGCGGCAAGCGGCAGCTTCGCGGCGGAAAAAGATCAGCCGCTATCCCAGAACGATTTTAATCGCTGGGCCGATGAATGGCGATTCACTTCGGCCCTGAGCGTCGAAGTGGACAAGGGCAACCGGAGCCGCGAACAGATCAAGCTGCGCTTCAACAATGCCAAGACCGTGACCATGCAGATTGTGCGCAAGGAGCCGAATTTCCAGTTAGTGCGCGGAGACAACGCGTTGCGCTATCAATTCGGTGCCGAGGTCGGGCGGCGCTTGCTCGATCCGCGCGTCGTCGCAAAAAAATAGCCGTCGAGCGTGCCGGAACTACCAGAGGTCGAAACCACACGCCGCGGCCTCGCGCCACATCTGGTCGGCCAGCGCGTGGAAGCCGTCATCGTGCGCAATCGCGCCCTGCGCTGGCCCATTCCAAGAGATATAGCCAAACGCGTGCAGGGCTGCATCGTTCGCCGCGTCGAGCGCCGCGGAAAGTATCTTCTGATCGACTGCGGCACCGGCTGGCTGATCCTGCATCTGGGGATGTCCGGCAGCTTGCAGGTGGTTGCCAGCGCCACACCTGCGACCAAGCATGATCATGTCGATCTTGTACTGAGCAGCGGAAACTGCGTCAGATTGACCGATCCGCGCAGGTTTGGCGCCTTGTTATGGGCGGCGGGCGACCCCCTGCACCATCGGCTGCTGGCAAAACTTGCACCTGAACCGCTGCAAACCGAGTTCAATGCGATCTGGCTGCACAGCCAGACGCGCAAACGCCGCGCCGCCATCAAGACCATCGTGATGGACAGCCACATTGTGGTAGGCGTCGGCAACATCTACGCCAGCGAAGCGTTGTTTAGCGCCGGCATCCATCCCGGACTTGGCGCGGGTCGAATGTCTTTGGCGCGTTGTGAAATTCTGGTCGCCGCCATCCGGGCGACCCTGACCGCCGCAATCGAAGCTGGCGGCAGCAGTCTGCGCAACTATGTCGGCGCGGAAGGCGCGCCGGGGCAGTTTCAGCAGACCTGTTTCGTCTATGGCCGCCAAGGTATGCCGTGCCGGGTCTGCGGCACAGGCATCAAGGCCCTGCGTCAAGGACAGCGCTCAACTTTCTTCTGTCCGCAGTGTCAGCGCCGGTGATCGTCACAACATTGCGCATTACGCAACAGCTTATTACCGCTGTTTGCGGAGGCTATTCTTCTTGACTCACTGCCAGAACATACCGAGAATCGTCACACACCTTATTGCGGAATCCGGCTGACCCTGGCAGGCCGGGTCGTCCAAACGACCGGATTTCCGTTTGAAGGAGAAGGAATGTGGTGGCAGGTCGTCTGGCCTCCATGCTTCTTGTCGAAAAACGCTCCCCTGGCGACATAATCTCGGGGAATTATCCGGAGAGGAAATCTGACATGACTAGCAAGAAACACTACCTGCGCATCGCGCTGGTGACGGCATTTGCCGCGACGTTCGCGGCAGGCGCTCTCGCTGCGGATGTCGACAGTAACCGTCTGCTCAACGCGGACAAGGAGCCGGGCAACTGGATGAGCTATCACGGCTCCTACAAATCCTGGCATTACAGCGCGCTGGATCAGATCAATACCGGCAATATCTCCAAGCTCAAGGAAGCCTGGTCGCATGTCGCCTCGCGCGCCAACCGCGGCCTGCAAGGGATTCCGCTGGCAATTGATGGCGTCTTGTACTACAGCAGCCCGTATAACCAGGTCTATGCCCTGGACGGCGCCACCGGCCAGATGATCTGGACCTACAAGCACAAGTTGAACGAAGACCTGGTCACCCGGCAGACGCACTCGCCTTACAACCGCGGCATCGCCGCTGGATACGGCAATATCTACATGGGCACGCTGGACGGCAAGCTGGCCGCGATTGACATGAAAACCGGCAAGCTCGCATGGGAGACCAAGCTGGTTGACTCCGAAAAGCTGACGGTCGGCTTTACCGGCGCTCCGCTGCTGGTCAAGGACAAGATCATCATCGGCGCTCAGGGCGGCGAATGGCCCGACCGCGGCCCGATCTTCGGCGTCAATGCCAAGACCGGTGCACAGGTTTGGCGCTTCTTTACCGTCGCCGGCAACGAGGGAACGGCCTCCGATGCTCGCAATACTTGGGGCGGGGACTCGTGGAAGACTGGTGGCGGCGGCGGCTGGATGGCCGGCAGCTACGATCCGGAAAGCAACACCGTCTGGTGGGGTACCGGCAATCCGGCACCGCTGTACGACTGGGCCGGCGACAAGTGGATGACCGACGGTCCGCGTCCGGGCATCAACCTGTACACCTCGTCCGTTATTCAGTTGAACCCCGATACTGGCGAACTGAAGAGTTTTCACCAGGTGCTTCCGCACGATGCGTGGGACTACGACCCTGCGTCAGGTGAATTGATGATGATCGAGCGCGACGGCAAGAAATACGTCGTGCATCCGACCAAGGCAGGCTTCGTGTTCGTGTTTGATCGCAAGACCGGCAAGCCGGTCAACGTGTACAAGGGCGTGGACGCCATCAACTTCGTCAAGGACATCAAGCCCAACGGCGATCTGGTTGGTCGCTGGGATCCGCCCGAAGGCAAGCATGTGAACCTCTGCCCGGCTATCGCTGGCGGCTACAGCTGGAATGCCGGAAGCTACAACCCGAAAACCAACCTCTTGTACAAGGTCGGCTTCGAGTGGTGCATGGATCTGGAAATCAAGAAGACCGAACCGATCACCGAGCCGGTTGTACAGCTCAACATCGGTGCCGACTTCACAATGCACGGCCCGGACAAGAATCCAATGTCAGGCCATATTCGTGCACGCGATCCGATCAGCGGCAAGGTCAAGTTCGAGATCAAGTACCCGGGCGCGACACCGCACGGCGGCCTGCTGACGACTGGCGGCAACTTGCTGTTCGTACCGGAAGCAGACGGCATGCTTGCCGCCTACGACGCTGGCAATGGCAAGAAGCTGTGGAGCCATAACCTCGGCCAGGGCAGCAACGGTGGCACCATCACCTACACGGCCAAGGGCAAGCAGTATGTGGCGGTGATGACCGGTTGGGGCAGTCTGGTCGGCGACGGCTACGGCGAATGGTTTGGTGAGCCTTGGAAGAGCATGCCGAAAGATTCTGGCGTGCTGAAGGTGTTTGCGCTGCCATAAGCTTCGGCAGCAGCACACGTCAGGATTGATCGTATGAACAAGAAGGGCGGGGATTTTCGTCCCCGCCCTTTTTTCTTGTCAGCGAATCAGCGGTCAGAATCGTTTCGGCGCAGTAGATGAAGAATCCGCGCAACTGTTTGGAGGGCACCTGCAATTGAGCAAGCTGTATACCCACACAACACTGCGAATCCTGTTCGCGGGCCTGTTCTTGCTTGGCGCCGGTGGCGCACCAGCATGGGCAGATGAGCCGGCGAAGAAGGATTTCGATGTGAAATCGATATTCCGCAACATCTGCGGCTTCTGCCATGCCGATTACGGGCGCAAAGCGAGCAAGGGACCGCAGTTGATGAATTCCGAACGCTCGGACGAATTCCTCTTTAACCGTATCAAGAAGGGTTTGCCTGGGCGCATGGCCGGCTTCGGGTCGGCATTCAGTGACGAGGATATTGGCAAGATGGTCACTTTCATTCGCAGCCTCAAACCTGGAGTCGAGCCGGAGAACCCATGAGAACTTTAGAGAGCATGCATCATGTGCGCGCCGCGTTCATTTGTGTTTGCGCCGCATTACTGATACCCGCGACTGAAAATGCGCAAGCACGCACTTTGGCGGAAATCAAGGCGCTGGGTGCCATATCCGTGTGCGCCAACGCCGATGCGCTGCCATACGCCAGCAACAAGCCGGACAACCCGGGAATCCAGATTGAAATCGCTCACGCCATTGCCGAAGGCCTTGGAGTGCCTTTGAGCATCGAGTGGATTTTGCCGCGCCGGCGCGCCAACGTGGTCAATTGCGACATGCTGCTCGACAGCAACAATGATCCCATAGCGCATGAAGGCCGTCTGAAGTTGACGCGGCCATACCAGAAATCAGGACTTGCGCTGGGCCTGCGCGCCGACGCCGAAGCTATCGGCGATTTCAAGAAACTGACAAAAGACCAGAAAGTTGGCGCCATGGTCAGTTCGGTGGCGAGTATGGTGCTCATCAGGGCCGGCAAAACCACCTCACCATATGCTTTTCAGAACGACATGATCGAGGATCTGGTGAAGGGCGAGATCTACGGCGCGGTGGTATCAGCCGCGACCATGAGCTACTACATACTCCAGCACCCGGAGTCGGGCCTCAAGCTGGTCAACGCCTTCGACAGCGAGCCGCAACTCAACTGGGAAGTAGCGGTGGGTTTACGCAAGTCAGATCAGGCGCTGGTGGACGCTGTCAACGCCATTCTGGAAAAACTGATCGTGGACGGTTCGCTTGCCGGCATCTACGCCAAATACGGCGTCGCGTACCGCCAGCCCTGAGCTTGGCGCAGGCGCGCGCTCAGAGCGCTGCTTGAACCTTCAACCCGGTGAGTCGCAGGTACTTCGCGTAGAGTTGTTCGCTGTTCTCGACCTGCTCGGGATTGAAGGGAATACAATCCACCGGACAGACCTCCTGGCATTGAGGCCGGTCATAATGCCCGACGCACTCGGTACACTTGCCGGGATCAATCTCATAGATCTGCGCGCCTTGCGAAATGGCGTCGTTCGGGCATTCCGGCTCGCATACATCGCAATTGATACATTCGTCCGTAATCATCAAGGCCATGAATTTACCCTTTTGCCAGCCTGGCCCGCAGGTGCGGGATGACGATCGGATTCACGAATGGTGATACGTCGCCGCCCAGGGAGGCAATTTCGCGCACCATGGTGGCGGAAATGAACATGTATTGCTCCGCCGGGGTCAGAAACAGCGTTTCCACATCGGGGTAGAGCTTTCTGTTCATGCCTGCGAGCTGGAACTCATACTCAAAATCCGAAACCGCCCGCAGTCCGCGCAGAATGACCCTGGCATCCTGCTGACGCAGGAAATCCATCAGCAAACCGGAAAAACCTTCCACCCGCACATTCGCATACGCAGACAGCGCCTGCCGCGCCATGTCCACACGCGCATCAATCTCGAAGAACGGCCGCTTGCCGCGACTGTCCGCAACCGCAACGATGATCTCGTCGAACAATGTGCATGCCCTGCGCACCAGATCTTCGTGCCCGCGCGTGATCGGATCGAAGGTTCCGGGATAGACCGCACGGTTGATACGCGTCTTCATGATGTGTCGTATTTTAGCAGCAGGCCGTGTACCTGCCCGGCACGGGTCTGTTTTTCCACTTCAAAACCCTCCGGCATGACCACCGGTTCCTCAGTCTCCACATAGACGCGCGCCAGCGGATCCAGCCTTTTCGGCAACAAGGGCAGCAGGCGCGGCAACCAGCCGAGGTGAAACGGCGGGTCCAGGAACACGACGTCAAAGCGTCTCGCTTCAGTCTTGAGGAAGGTAAATGCGTCGGCACGATAAATCTCGACTTGCGAGGCTCCAAGCGTGGTCTGGGTTGCGCGCAAGGCACGCAATATCGCTGCGTCCTGCTCGACCATTACCACGGCACGCGCACCGCGCGAGGCGGATTCAAATCCGAGCGCACCGCTGCCGGCAAACAAATCCAGGCACACTTTTCCGGTGAGGTCCTGGCCCAGCCAGTTGAACAGGGTTTCGCGCAGGCGGTCGGTTGTCGGGCGCAGCGATGGTGCACTCGGAAAACGCACGATGCGACTACGCCATTGACCACCGATGATGCGCACCTGGTTTGTCTTCAAGCGTAAATTCCGGTCAAAATCCGCATGCAATAGCAGTACTCGCGCGTACCGCGTCGCGCAAAGCCGGCCGATACGCTCAGGGCGACTCGGCGCCGGCAACAATCACCGTAACCATCTGGTGCGGATGCATGCGCCGGCGCCAGGCGTCCCTGATCTGCTCCAGGGTTACGCGTTCAATCTGGACCGGAAAATCGTCCAGATAGGTCAGCGGCAGGCGATAGAACCCGATAATGGAAAGATAGTCCTGGATTTTCCGGTTACTGTCGATGCGCAGGGGAAACCCGCCGATGACGTTCTGCTTGGCGGCATCGAGCTCCGGCTGCGTGGGCCCGTCCGCGACAAATTTTGCCAGCGTGTCCTGCGCGACCTTCAATGCCTCCGCAACCTGCTCCTTCTTGGTCTGCACCGCAATCTGGAACGGTCCCTCCTGCGCGAGCGGGTTGAAGTAACTGTAAGTGCTGTAGGCATATCCCCGCTTCTGCCTGATCTCCTCGTTGAGCCGGGAGGAAAAGCCGCCTCCGCCCAGTATGTGATTGCCCAGCCAAAGTGGAAAGTAGTCAGGATCCACGCGCTTGATGCCCGGCTGGCCGATCAGGATGTGCGCCTGGCTCGCGGGATGCGCTATCCGACTGGTTTGTCCGGTCTCGATCTGCGCTACCGGCGGCAAAATCGGCAACGCTGCGGAACTGCGACCCAGTCCGGCCGTCAATTGCTCGGCAATCGCCGCGGCCTCGGCACGGGAAAGGTCACCAATGATCGAAACCACGGCTTCACCAGCCGTGAAATACCGTCGATAAAAATCCACGAGGTCTTCACGACTCAATTTTGCAACGGTCTCGACCGTGCCGGATCCGGTGAGGGCATACGGATGCCGGCCATAGAGCAACCGTCTGAACTCGCGATCGGCCAGAACCTGCGGCTTGGTCTCGGCTTCCTTCAATCCGGCCAGCATGCGCTGCTGTTCGCGATCAAAAACATCCCGCGGAAAGGTGGGGTTTTGCAGCACCGCCGCCAGAACGCCCAAAGCTTCGCTTCGCTCGCGTGTGCTTGACAGGCTGCGCAATGCGTAGCCCGCGCGATCCATGTCGAACCGACCTGACAATTCAGCGCCGACATTGGCGAGCCGCTCGGAGATTTCGTTCTCGCCGAATGCGGCGGCCCCGGTGCGCATCAGACCCAGCGTCAACGACGCCGCTCCGGACTTATCCGCCGCGTCACGACTGGCACCCGCCGGAAAATCCAGCGCGATATCGATCATCGGCAAGTCGTGCGTTTCGACAAACAATACCCGCGCACCGCCGGTCGTTTGCCATTGCTGGATGGGAAGAGTGGCGTGCGTTGCCGACGCCGCCAGCGCGCCGGTGGCGATCAGCATCGTTTTCAGCACCCGCCGTTTAGTGTTGTTCACGGCCACTACCTTCGAGCTGCGCACGCGAATGCTTGCCACCTGCCAGTGGCTGGGGATCAAGCACTGCAATGGTGAGGCTGTCGTCGTTGAGATACTTGCGCGCGACTTCACGCACCTGGTCGGCGGTCACTGCCCGCAGTTTCGCCACCTGCAAGTCGGCAGAGTCGTAGGGCAGTCCGACGGTGTGCAAGATGCCGATTCTCATCGCCTGATAGTAGACTGAGTCGCGCGCATAAACCTGCGAAGCGGTAACCTGCGCTTTCACTCGTTGCAACTCGTCGTTGCTCACACCCTGCTCGACCAACACACGGATTTGCTCACGCAGCGCCGCTTCGACGTCGGTCACCGTCTTGCCTTCCGCAGGCACTGCGTCTAGCATGAACAAGGCCGGGCCGCGGTTAATGAAGTCGTAACTGGAGCCGGCCGAATTTGCCACACGTGTGTTCTTGACCAGTTCGCGATTGAGTCGCGACGCGTCATTGCCATCGAGAATGCCGCTCAGGACAAAAAGGGCGTAGGGCTCCCAGTCTGTCCCGACATCGCGCAATACGGGGGCTCGATAAGCCATGACGAGGTAGGGAAGCTCGGCAGGAGCTTTGACCGTGATGCGCTTGATGCCGACCTGGGACACTTCGATCTGCTTCTTGCGCTCGGGCAGCGGCTTCGCCGGAATCGATCCAAAAAACTGTTCGGCCAACTTGAAAACTTCTTCGGCACTGACATCGCCGGCCACGACCAGGGTCGCGTTGTTCGGCGCATACCATTGCTGATACCAGCCACGGGCGTCCGCCAGTCGCATGTTCTGCAAGTCGTTCATCCAGCCGATAATCGGTGAGCGATACGGGTGCATGAGATAGACACTCGCCATCAACTGCTCGTGGAGCTGCGAATGCGCGTTGTCATCGGTACGCGAACGCCGCTCTTCCATGACTACCCTTAGCTCCTTGGCAAACTCGTCTTCCGAAAAGGACAGATTCACCATGCGATCGGCTTCCAGTTCCAGTGCAAGCGGCAGCTTGGATTTGTGCAGTTGCTGGTAGTAGCCGGTATAGTCGCGCGAGGTAAACGCATTGTCACGTCCGCCGGCGCGGGCGATGATGCGGGAAAATTCCCCGACCGGGACTTTCCCGGTACCTTTGAACATCATGTGTTCGAGCACGTGCGCGACGCCGGTCGTGCCGCTCACTTCATCCATGCTGCCGGCGCGATACCACACCATGGACACAGCAACCGGCGAGCGATGGTCTTCCTTGACCAGGACCTTCATGCCGTTGGCCAGTGTATGTTGGGCGATCGCCGCCGCCAGTGCGCTCGTCCCGGCACAAGACAGGGCCAGGGCAACGGCGAAACATCGGAACAAAGAATTTACCGTCATCATGCTTTTGGATGGTCTGGTTGCAAACAGAATAGAATTGGCCATGCGAAGGTTTTGGTTTGTTATGGTTTTTTTGGAATTGATGTGACAGCGTGAGAGTATGTTAAGTTTCCTCAGGCGTGACAAGAGCGGGATCGCTCAAGCCGGCAGCAGCAGTTGGGCGACAAAATTGCGGCTTGGATTGGCCGCGACCCGGGCGCGGCTCGGCGCGCAGCTCACGGCCGTGTTTGGCGCCGGTCGCAAGATCGACGAATCACTGTTCGAGGAAATGGAGTCGGCCCTGCTCACCTGCGACGTCGGCGTGGAAGCGAGCGCGCATTTGCTCGAGACCACGCGCGCGCGTGCGAGGGGATTCACGGATGCCTCGCAGGTCCGCGAAGTTCTGAAGCAGGCCATGTTGGATCTGCTCACGCCCCTGGAGCAGACGATGGACACGGCGCGTGCGAAACCATTCGTGATACTGATCGCGGGCGTTAATGGGGTCGGGAAGACGACTTCGATCGGCAAGCTCGCACATTTGTTTCAGTCGCAGGGCAAATCCGTGCTGCTTGCTGCGGGGGATACCTTCCGCGCCGCGGCACGTGAGCAGTTGCAGGTTTGGGGCGATCGCAACAATGTAACCGTTGTTTCGCAGGAAGGAGGCGATGCGGCTGCGGTCGTGTTCGATGCCGTTCAGTCGGCGAAAGCGAAGCAAATCGATGTGGTCATCGCGGATACCGCCGGACGCCTGCCGACCCAGTTGCATCTGATGGAGGAACTGCGCAAGGTCAAGCGAGTGATCGCCAAGGCGATTGCGGATGCTCCGCATGAGGTGTTGCTGGTGCTCGATGCCAATACCGGCCAGAACGCGGTGAATCAGGTCAAGGCATTCGACGCCGCGCTCGGCGTGACCGGAATCGTGCTGACGAAACTTGACGGCACCGCCAAAGGCGGTGCCATAGCGGCCATCGCCCGGCACAAACCGATACCCGTGCGCTTCATCGGTGTCGGCGAGGGCGTTGATGACTTGCGTGCGTTTTCGGCCGTGGAATTCGTGGGAGCCTTGTTCGAGTGAGCTCAACGAAAATCCGCGGCCCGATGATCCAGGTCAGCCATGTCTCCAAGCGATATGCCGCCGGCTTTGAAGCGCTGCGCGACGTGACGTTCTCGGTCGAGGCGGGTGAAATGGTCTTCATTACCGGCCATTCGGGTGCAGGCAAGAGCACATTGCTCAAATTGATTACCGCCATCGAAAAGCCGACAACCGGCAGTGTCGTCATCAACGGCCAGAACGTGTCGGCCATGAAGCCGGGCATGATTCCCTATTTCCGCCGGAACTTCGGGCTGATTTTTCAGGATCACAAACTGCTGTTCGATCGCAGCGTATTCGAGAACGTTGCACTGCCGCTGTCGATTACCGGCTTTGCACGCGCGGAAGTCGCCCGCCGTGTGCGCGCCGCCCTCGACAAAGTCGGGTTGCTGGGGCGCGAGAAAGCCAGGCCGATCACTCTTTCCGGCGGTGAACAGCAACGCCTTTGTATTGCCCGCGCCATCGTCAATCGACCTGCCATCCTGTTGGCCGATGAGCCAACCGGCAATCTCGATACCGCTTACGCCGAGGAAATCATCAGCATGTTCAAGTCGTTCAATCAGGTCGGCGTGACCGTGGTTATCGCCACCCACGATGAAGACATGATCGAACGGTTGGGGCCCCGCATCCTGCATCTCGATCATGGCCGGTTTGCCGCATGAATTGGCTGCTGTTACATCTCGACACCCTGCGTGAAAGCCTGGCAAGACTGGCGCGCCAGCCGCTTGCATCTGCGCTAAATGCCCTGGTAATCGGTATCGCGCTTTCCTTGCCTGCGGGCTTCTACCTCGGACTGAACAACTTGCAAACGTTTTCGCGTCAGTTATCCAGCGATCCTCAGGTAAGCATCTTTCTGCGGCTTGATGCCACCCCAACTGAGGTTGCCACCGTGCAGCAGCGCTTGCAATCGAGTCCGGATATAGGTCGTGTAGAGTTCATTTCTCGCAACGAGGCCCTGGCCCGCCTTAAACGCAGTGCCGGTCTTGCCGACGTACTGGTGAATCTCGGCCGCAATCCCCTGCCGGATGCATTCGTCGTTTCCGCTCGCAGCAATGATCCTGCGACCCTGGAAGCCCTGCGTGGGCAGGCTCGCAAGTGGCCGATGGTAGAGCATGTGCAGTTGGATTCAGAATGGGCTCGCCGCCTTGACGCCGCATTGAACGTTGGGCAGATACTGGTCAGCCTGCTGGCGGCCCTTCTGGCCGTGGCCCTGGTGGCAGTGACGTTTAATACGATTCGGCTGCAAATTCTCACCCGCCGCGATGAAATCGAAGTATCGAAACTGATCGGCGCGACCAATCCGTTCATCCGGCGACCCTTTCTGTACTTTGGGGCGTTGCAAGGGCTCGCTGGCGGGATCGCCGCATGGGTGATCGTTGGGTCGGCAATCCTGGTTCTGAATATCCAGCTCGAAAACTTGACGACCCTCTATGGTTCGGCCTTCACTCTGGAATGGCCCGACCTGCGAGATACGACTTTTTTGCTGGTCTTTGCGAGCGCGCTCGGATGGTTGGGAGCCTGGCTGTCTGTGAGCAGTCACTTATGGCAGATCGAGCCCCGGTAAACGCCGAGTTGACGTGGATTGCCGCGAGCTGTCGCGGTGAACTTCTGCATCGATTGGCACTCCTACCGCCCGAGTGCTAATATCCCAGTGAAGGAGATTGAATCCATGACGAACGCTCTGGCTCTATCGATACCGTACCCGTCAGTGACGGGCAGCCTGGATACCTATATCCAGGCGGTAAACCGTTTCCCCCTCCTGAGTCAGGAAGAGGAAACGACTTTTGCGCGCCGTCTGCGCGACGAAGAAGATGTGGACGCAGCCCGGCAATTGGTGCTTTCTCACTTGCGCGTGGTGGTGTCAATCGCGCGCGGCTATCTGGGCTATGGGCTACCCCATGCCGATCTGATACAGGAAGGTAATGTCGGCCTGATGAAAGCGGTCAAGCGCTTCGATCCAGAACGGGGTGTGCGACTGGTATCGTTCGCGGTGCATTGGATTCGCGCTGAAATTCATGAATTTATCCTCAAGAACTGGCGCATGGTCAAGGTCGCCACCACCAAAGCCCAGCGCAAACTGTTTTTCAACTTGCGCAGCTTGAAACACAGCCATGCAACCATGACGCCCGCCGAAGTCGAGGCCATGGCGAAGCACCTCAACGTCAAAGTCAGTGACGTGGTGGAAATGGAAACGCGCATGGGCGGCCATGACATCGCACTCGAGCCCTTGAGCGAAGATGACGAAGACAATTTTTCACCGATCGCGTATCTGACTGATGCGCGAGACGAACCGGGTCTGGTTCTGGAGCACGATCAGTCCGAGCGCGCCCGCAACCAGGGCTTGACCGATGCCTTGACTGCACTCGACCCACGCAGCCGGCGCATCATCGAGGCGCGCTGGCTGCGGGAAACGGACAGCGCAACCCTGCACGATCTGGCCGGAGAATTCGGTGTCTCCGCGGAACGCATACGTCAGATTGAGAGCCAGGCGATGAAAAAGATTCGCGGACTCATGATTTCGGAACAATAATCGGCGACTGAAGTGCATTCAGCAAAAGAGCCCCGCATCGCGGGCTCTTTTGTTTCGTCCCACTCAATCGCGCTGCAAAAGTAAGTCAATGTCGTGAGCAAAGACGTCCGCCCCTCGCCCGTAGCCCACATACAGTCGCAGACGGCCCTGCCGATCAAAAACATAGCTCCCCGCCGAATGATCCATTGAATAGTTGTCAGCGCGCTTGCCCGCCACTTTGAGATAGACAACCTTGAACTCTTTCGCAACTTGCGCTGTTTCTTCAGTGCTGCCGCGCAGTGCAAGGAATCCCGGATTGAAAGCGGTGACATACTTCGCCAGCAACTCAGGTGTATCGCGCGCGGGATCGACGGTCACCAGCAATACCTGCACTTTTTCACCTGTGGGCCCCAGTTTCCGGACTGCACCAGCCAGTTCCGCCAGCGTGGTTGGACAAACATCCGGACAGTGGGTGAAGCCGAAAAACACAACCACCACCTGACCGCGAAAATCTTCCAGCGTTCGCTGCTTGCCGTTGTGGTCGGGCAGGGAAAATCCCCTGCCGAAATCTGCACCCGTAATATCCGTGGATTGAAAGCCCTCTTGTTGCGTCTGGCAGCCGGCAAGGATGCCCGCGATACCCAGCACGGCGATGCGTAGGAAACCGATCACGACAAGGGTCAGCCCGACGATGGCCCGCATTCCGCTCGGGTCAGAACGGCAGGTAGTGATCGACCAGAAGTGCTGCAAAGAGCGCTGAAAGGTAAAAGATCGAATAGCGAAATGTCTTCCTGGCCAACTCATCGCTATAGGAAAAACAGATGCGAATGGCGTAGACCATAAACACCGCCCCCAAGCCTGCGGCGGCCGCGACGTAGATCAGACCGCTCATGCGCGTGGAGAAAGGCAGCATGGATACCGCGACCAGAACCACGGTATACAAGAGGACATGCAGGCGCGTAAATCGATCACCGTGCGTCACCGGCAGCATCGGGATTCCGGCACTTGCATACTCCTTCTTGCGGTATAGAGCCAGCGCCCAGAAATGCGGCGGTGTCCAGGCAAAGATGATGAGGAAAAGCAATAACGCATCGGGCGCCACGCCACCGGTTACGGCGGCCCAGCCCAGCACCGGTGGCATGGCACCAGAGGCACCGCCAATGACGATATTTTGGGGAGTAAGCGGCTTGAGCACCACGGTGTAAATTACCGCATATCCGACGAAGGTCGCCAGCGTCAGCCACATGGTCAGGGGATTGACCAGAAAATAGAGAAGGAACAATCCGGTGCCGCCAACCGCGCAGGAGAAGAGCGCTGTTTCACGGGATGTAATGGTGCCCATCGGCAGTGGTCTGGCGCGGGTACGGGCCATCACGGCATCGATTTTCTGTTCCACCAGGCAATTTATCGCCGCTGCGGAGCCGGCCACCAGCGCGATGCCCAAGGTTGCAAACACGGCCGCCGTCCAGAAATGCGGAGACAACAATTGTGCACCTGGCACTGCGAGAAACATGCCGATGACCGCCGTAAAAACAATCAGGGATACAACGCGCGGTTTGGCGAGCTGCAGAAATTGGTGCAGGCGCGCGTTGTTATTTCCGGATAGAAGGGAAACCGACATTCAGTTGCCGAATAGAGACGAGCGGGAGGGTGAGCGGGTGGCAAAGTGTAGCATCACCAGTACGACGAGTAACAGCCCGGCGACGCCGTTGTGCGCAACTGCCACCGGCAACGGCAGGCTGCCCAGGACATTGACGATCCCCAGGGTTACCTGAACCATCAAGAGCGCCAGCATCAGAGCGCTGATCCCGCGCAAATTGCGCGCCTGACGGGTGCGATGGGCGACATAGATCAAGGTCACAAAGGTCACCAGGGCACCGAAGCGATGCGTCCAATGGATCGCATTCAACGCTTCATTGGATAGCGGCTGGCCATCGGCGGTCAGACCCAGATCACGCAGGAACTGGAATCCATGACCGAAATCCATGGCGGGCTTCCAGCTTCCGTGGCAGGTAGGAAAGTCCACACAAGCCAGCGCGGCATAATTCGTGCTGACCCATCCGCCGAGCGCGATCTGAATGCCTAGCACGATCAAACCGAACGTAGCGCACCACCGGATTTCTCGCAGGACCGACGTTGGGCCGCCCGACAGTCGCAGATGGCGTGCGCAGAGCCAAGCCAACAGGGCCACCAGCGTCATGCCGCCCAGCAAGTGCAGCGTAACGATTGCCGGTTGGAGCAGAAGAGTCACGGTCCATTTTCCGAGCAATCCCTGCAATGCAACGACCACAACAAGCAGCAGCGGAAGGCCAATCTTTACGGCGGGATCACTCGGGTCGGCAAATCTCTTGCGGCGCATGATCAGTGTCTGGATCGCGATGGCCAGAACCATGACGCCCACCAGTGACGCCAGATATCGATGAGCCATTTCGCGCCAGGCTTTCGGCAGCGATACCGGCCCGTCCGGGGCCACACTGCGCGCCGCCTGGATTTGTTCCGTGGCGTGGGAGGGCGACAGCTTTCCGTAGCACCCCGGCCAATCCGGACATCCCAGTCCGGCGTTGGTCAGACGCACATACGCCCCGAGCATCACCAGCACCAAAGTCGCCAGCAATGTAACCACTGTCAGCTTGCGCAGCGTTAACCCGCGGGAAAACACAAAGAGCGCAAGCAGCAGCACGACCGCCCATACCAGCGCATGCAGGCCTTCGAGAGAAAATTGCCAGACTTCCGGATTACTCATTTTCCATCCTGCACCTTTTCACCCGTCTGAACCCATCCGCCGGATATCTTCATCAACTTGCTGACATCTCTTTTCATTTTCTGCGGATCAACATCCCGGGGAAACCGCATCATCAGATTCCCGAATGGATCGATCACGTAGATGTGGTCACGCGGCGAGCGCACGGCAGGCAAACGGGCGAGAAAATCCTGCGCGTCCAGCACAATGGTACGTGTGCCTCGATATTCTGTTTCAGTTTCCGCCGCCGCCGGCACTGCGTCGTCTATCAGCCAGACGCGCTCAATGCGCTTTTGATCCTTGCCCTGAGTCAGGCGTATCTGGCGCATGAGGTATAACTTCGACCGGCAGTACTCGTTGCAGCCACCCGCGTCGACCATCAGAAACGTCCAACTGCCGCGCAGTTCATCGAAGCGAAATAGCTTGCCGCCCCTCGTGCGCGCACTCATTTCGGCCAGCGGAACCACGGCGATCAGTTCGCCATAGTTGGTAAACCCTTGTGGCTTCCAGAAAAAATAAAGCAGCGCCGAACCGACAAAGGGCGCCAGACTAATTGCTCCCAGGAGCAGAAGCATTCTCCTGGCGTGTTTCCGATCGGGAACGTTTGACATGAAAAAATAGGGATAGAAAAACAATTAACGCACAAAACAGGAACCATTGCCCGGCGTAGCCGTAATGCTTGTCGATACCAAAGTCCAGGCGCGGCCACGCGCGCAACAGTCCGTCCCCCAGATCGTTGTCCTGCTGCACCACCAGCGGCTGAATCGCAAGACCGCTGCGCGCAACAAAGCGCTCAATAGTCAGGTTCTGCCAAACCCGGCCGCCGTCGTCGACTGTCGCAAGCTCGATAAAGCGCCCGGGGACTATCGCCATGCCGGTCACCTTGATGGCAGATCCGGGCGTAATGACGTCAGGCAAAATGGAGCGCTGTGCCCCTGCCGCGACCCAACCGCGATTGACCAGCACATGCATGGAAGATCCGCAAATTTTCACCGGCATCAATACCTCATAGCCCGCCACGCCCGCGCGAATCCGGTTGTCGAGCAACACCATGGCATCCGGGACGAACTCGCCTTCGACCTCGACCCGCCTCAGACGTATATCCTCCACGCCGACACGCGCCGGCGTCAAACGAACCGGCGCATCGGACACTGCGCGCTCATACGCCTGCTGCAAAAGCTCCTTCTGGTGAGCCCGATCCAGTTGCCAGATTCCCGCCGCCGCCGTCAGCAGGGCACCGAGTATGGCGGCCAGTGGCGGCAACCAGCGTGGCCGTCGTTGCAAGGTCGCCGGCATCGGATCCGCTCGCATTTGGAAGTGTCCTGCTTATCCTTTAGACTGCATGACACAAAACCCGCTATCTTCCGCAATGCGAATCATCATTATCGCCTTCCTGGTCCTCATAATCCTCAGCTTGGGGTCCGCGATGTTCTACTTGATTCGCGACAAGGGACAATCGGATCGCACCGTCAAGGCATTGACGATACGGGTCGGACTTTCCATCTCGCTGTTCCTGCTGTTGATGCTCGGACATTACTTCGGCATCATTCCAAAAACCGGGCTTTAGAAAAAAACAGCCGCACCCGGGTGCGGCTCTATAGTCCCAGCAAACACTACGGGGGACTTCTCCAAATTATTATTCTTCTGCTCGTTAAAGCGGATTTCAGAGCCAGTACACGAGCACGAACAACAGTAACCAGACCACATCAACGAAGTGCCAGTACCACGACACCCCTTCAAACGCGAAGTGATGATCGGCGGTGAAATGACCGGCCATTGACCGCCCCAGAATGACGATCAGCATGATGGTTCCGACGGTGACGTGAAATCCGTGGAACCCGGTCAGCATGAAAAACGTGGCGCCGTATGCACCCATGGCGAGTGTCAGATTCAAATCGCGATAGGCGTGAACGTACTCATAGGCCTGAAGCGACAGAAACACGATACCCAGCGCCACGGTTGCGAAGAGTCCCGCGATCAACTGTGTGCGATTGTTCTTCTTCAGTGCCCAGTGTGCCCAGGTCACGGTCGCTCCGGACGTCAGCAGAATCAGCGTATTGATTGCCGGTATTCCCCACGCACCCATATGGGTGAAGGTCTCTTCGATTCCCGGGCCGGAAACCGGCCATTGGGCGGCGAAACTGGGCCAAAGCTGCTCCATGGTATCGCTGCTGGCGAGATCGGGCACCGACAGTACGCGCATATAAAACAACGTGCCAAAAAAAACAGCGAAAAACATGACTTCCGAGAAAATGAACCAACTCATGCTCCATCGGAACGAGAGGTCCACTTGCTTGTTGTATTTTCCACCCTCGCTTTCGCGAATGACGGTCCCGAACCAACCGAACATCATGTAGACAATGGTCGCCATCCCGGCCAGAGTCACCCATGGCCCTGATCCGATTCCGTTCATCCACAGCACGCCACCGAATGTCATCAGGAACAGCGCACACGATCCAACGACCGGCCAGTGCGACGGTTGCGGCAGGTAGTAACTGGTAGATTGGCTAAGCATTTGTGAGTCTCCCTATTTATCGCAATTGTTCCGGTATGTTGGCTCCAAAGATCGTTTCCATCTTTAACTCACCTGGCGATGAAGCTGACCAGCGTAATCAATGAGGTGACGAAAATAATCGCGCCGATTACTCCTGCAACCACTATCTGCACCGGCGTGATGCCGGCTAGATCATCCTGATTGTCCGCGCCCTTGCGCACCCCGAGGAACGACCAGAACACAGTTTTGTACACGCGCAACGGTGATGCTTTCACTATCTTCCGCGCCGGATCAACCGGCCCCGTCAGACACGACATTAGCCGCCGTTGGTGCCGCGGCTTCCACATTAAAGAAAGTGTATGAAAGCGTAACCGTGGTCACATCCTTCGGCAGACCGGGCTCTATTACGAACACGACCGGCATCTGCCTCACCTCTCCGGGTGCAAAATTCTGCTTCGCAAAACAGAAGCAATCCATTTTCCGGAAATACTGCCCCGCAATCTGCGGTCCGTAACTCGGAATCGCCTGTCCGGTAATCGAGCGATCCGAATCATTGCGCACCTCGTACATGACCTGCACCAGTTGTCCGGGATGCACCTTCAAACTCACCTGCATTGGACGAAACTTCCAGGGCAGATTGCTGCGCACGTTGGCGTCAAACTCCAGCGACACCAGCCGGCTGGCGTCGATCTGGGTATTAGCCAGCGGGGCGTCCGCTTTTTCTACTTCGTTGATACCAGTAACTTCGCATATCTTCTTGTACAGCGGCACCAGTGCGTAGCCGAAACCGAACATTCCCACGGTCACGATCAACAGCTTGATCAGGACTTCGCGATTTGCCGCCTTTAGATTCATGGCATGCGCCGCAAAATCATCCCTGCAAAAAAGGCCAATGCCAGAGAGATCAGAATCAAACCCGTTCTGATGTTTCTGGCTTTGAGCCGGCTTGCCTGCTGCTCATCCATGACTGAAAATTCTTTGCCGGCTCTGGATTACTTGATCGTCGGTGGTGTCTCAAAACTGTGATACGGCGCCGGCGTCGGCAGGTGCGTCCATTCCAGAGAATCGGCGCCCTCCCATGGTTTCTGCGGCGCTTTCTCCCCACTGCGAATGCATTTCAGTACCACATAGAGGAACAGCAACTGCGACAGTCCGAATCCGAATGCGCCGATCGACGAAATCATGTTGAAATCGGTGAACTGCGGAGCATAGTCCGGGATGCGGCGCGGCATTCCGGCCAATCCGAGAAAGTGCTGCACAAAGAAGATCATGTTGAAGAAGATCATCGAAAGCCAGAAATGCCATTTTCCAAGAGTTTCGTCATACATGTGCCCAGTCCATTTCGGCAGCCAGAAATACACTCCGGCGAAAGCGGAAAACAAGGCACCGGCCACCATCACATAGTGAAAGTGAGCGACGACGTAATAAGTATCGTGGAGCTGAATATCAACCGGGACAATGGCAAGCACCAATCCGCTGAACCCGCCCAGAGTGAACAGAAACAGGAAGCCGACCGAGAACAGCATCGGTGTTTCAAAACTCAGCGACCCCTTCCACATGGTCGCGACCCAGTTGAACACTTTCACCCCGGTCGGGACCGCGATGAGCATGGTCGCATACATATAGTAGAGCTGCCCGGTTACCGGCAGGCCTGTGGTGTACATGTGGTGAGCCCACACCAGGAAAGACAGAATTGCAATCGAAGCCACGGCATAAACCATCGAGGTATAGCCGAACAACGGCTTGCGTGAAAAAGCCGGAATGACCTGGGACACGACTCCGAATGCGGGAATCGCAATGATGTAAACCTCGGGGTGGCCGAAGAACCAGAATATGTGCTGGAACAAGACCGGATCGCCGCCACCGGCCGCGTTAAAAAAATGCGTGCCGAAATGCCGGTCGGTCAGGATCATGGTCACCGCGCCTGCCAGCACCGGCATCACCGCAATCAACAGATAAGCGGTGATCAACCAGGTCCACACGAACATCGGCATTTTCATCAAGGTCATTCCCGGTGCCCTCAGGTTGAGGATGGTGGTGACGATGTTGATCGAGCCCATGATCGAGGACATACCAAGGATGTGGATCGCGAAAATCGTCAGATCCATACCCATACCTTGCTGGATGGTCAGAGGCGCATACAAGGTCCAACCCACGCCCGGTGCTCCACCGGGAACCACCAGCGAGAGCATGAGCAACAGGGCGGCCGGCGGCAGCAGCCAGAAGCTCCAGTTGTTCATGCGCGGAAATGCCATGTCGGGCGCGCCGATCTGCATCGGAATCAGCCAGTTCGCGAAGCCGACGAAGGCCGGCATGATGGCGCCGAACACCATGATCAGACCATGCAGTGTGGTCATCTGATTGAATACTTCGGGATGCACCACCTGCATGCCCGGCATGAACAATTCGGCGCGTATGACCATTGCCATCGCGCCACCGGTGAGAAACATGATGAAACTGAACCACAGGTACATGGTGCCGATGTCCTTGTGATTCGTGGTCTTGACCCAGCGCATGATGCCACCGGCGTGGTAGTCATGCCCGTGCGCGTGGTCGTGATGGTGGTCAATGACTGCGCTCATGATTGCTTCTCCTCAATGTACTGCGAATTTCCCTGCGCCGTTGCGAGCCTGAAAGTCATTATTTGGCCGCCTTGACCATGTAGTCCACTGCCGCCATGACGTCGCCGTCGGACAGCGATACCATGCCGCCCTTCGGAGGCATGGCGTTCTTGCCCTTGAGGGCGCTTGCGTGTAAGGCCTTTGCGCCAGTGGCGATTCGCGGCACCCACGCGGCCTTGTCGCCCAATTTCGGCGCACCCGCGACCCCGGCCATATGGCATACGGAGCAATTGCCGTCGTAGGTTGCTTTGCCATTGCCTCCGGCGACGGCGGCCATCGCCGTCGAGCCAGCCGGTGCGGCGGCAGTCTTGCGCTCTCCAGCCCATGCGGCAAACTCTTCAGCGCTGACCGCCTTGACAACAATGGGCATGAAACCATGTTCCTTGCCGCAAAGCTCCGCGCACTGGCCGCGATAGGTACCGGCCTTGTCCACCTTGAACCATGCGTCGCGAATAAAGCCCGGCACCGCGTCCTGCTTGACGCCGAAGGCCGGAACCCACCAGGCATGCAGAACATCGCCCGCGGTAATCAGCACGCGAACTTTCTTGCCCACCGGCACGACCAGCGGATCGTCGACTTCCAGCAGATAGTGTTCGCCTTTCGGCGCATTGCCGTAAATCTGGTCTTGCGGGGTGGAAAGAACACTGTAGAGCTGAACGCCGTCGGCTACGCCAGCGAGATCGCCCTCGCCTTTCAGATATTCGTACCCCCATTTCCACTGATAGCCTGTGACCTTGATGGTCATATCGGGCGATGAGGTGTCGCGCATCGCCAGTACGCCCTTGGTAGCCGGGAAAGCCATGCCAATCAGAATGAAGAACGGGATGATGGTCCAGGCCAGTTCCACGGTTGTGTTTTCGTGGAAGTTTGCCGCCTTGTGACCCACCGATTTGCGGTGGTAAATCACCGAGTAGAACATCGCTCCGAACACGGCGACGAAGATGACCAGACAGATAACGAGCACGATGGTGTGCAGGTCGTACATCTCTTGCGCTACCGACGTTTGCGGCTCCTGCAGATTCCATTTGGCTTTGTCCTGCGCCCAGACCAGAGCCGGGACCAGCATCGTCAACGCGACCGCGCCAATATTTCGAAACAACGTCTTGATCATGCTTCCCCCAAACGAATGCTTTGTGATCGTGTATCCAGGTGTTCCCTAAGCCGATGCGCCAATGCGGCACACTGCTCACTACCCAGGTATTCGCCAAACACCGCTTCCCTGCCGTGGGAGCGCAGCAGAATCCTGCTCCGTTTCCCGCCCAGACCTTCAATGAACGATATCTGAACCCAATAGCGGTTCATTTCATATCTTTCTGCAGATCCTTCTCGTGCTCGCGCTCAATGACGATCTTGTCGTCGTACACGCCGATGCACTCGAAATCACCGGCACGCTTTTCCACATACCGAAACGCCAGGTACACCGCCAGAACGTCCAAACCCGCAAAAGGAAACACCAGCCATGCGCCGAGAAATGCGAATCCAATCGCAATCGAGAAGACTAACGCAGACAGGGAGGCAAGAACGATGAACCGCCCATGCACCGTGAGGGAATTGTTGCGTCTTGCAACGAACGCAAATTCCGCTGTCCCCTCCATCACGCTGCGGTCCACTCCGAATCCCGTATTTGCTTGCCTCCGCGAAGGGCTACAAACCACAAACTCGTCCTTTTTTGGCGCGCCGAATTGTGGCACAAGGCCCATACCATGGCAAGAAAGTGACGCCAGACCGGTGTCGCGCGTGTCTTGCTAAGCTGATGGGAGCGCCATCTCCGGCAGCAGACCCAGATTGATCGCCCCACTGGCGCTCGCATCATCGGGCGAAAATGGCATGACTGCGATCAACGGCGCGGGCAGCATCGTGCGCAGCGTATCCAGATTTTCATCGAAACAGGTCATGTCGGAATCGATCCGATTCGCTACCCATCCCGCGAACGGCAATCCGCGCGCGCGCAGGGCTTCCGCCGTCAAACGGGCGTGGTTCAGACAACCCAGTCGCATGCCCACAACCAGCACGACGGGTAGCTGAAGGCTTTCAATCAGATCTCGGAAATCCTCCCGCACACCCAGAGGAACCAGCAGGCCTCCCGCGCCCTCGACGATCACGCGATCGGCCCGACCGGCGAGCGCGAAATAGCACTCGCGAATGTGCTCCAGGGACACTGACGTACCCGCCCGCCGGGCGGCGATGTGGGGTGCGATGGCGGGTTCGAAACAATAAGGATTAACGAGGTCGATCGGCGCACGTACATTCGACGCGGCAACCAGCGCCGTAACATCTTCGTTGGCGCGATCGGACGCGCCGCCCGTACAACCGGTCGCGACCGGCTTCATGCCGACGGCGCGCAAGCCGGTTCGCGCCAATGCGCGCAACAAGGCGCACGCGATCAGGGTCTTGCCGACGCCAGTATCGGTTCCGGTAACGAAGATGCCGCGCGGAGCCGGGCGCGTCCCCGGAATACCGGCCTTCGGCGATGAGGAGAGAGTAAGCAGTCGAATTCCTTTAGCGTGACTTGATGTCAATAACGGCGCGTCCGCCGGGGCCCAGACGCGGCATCGGCTTCCAGGCATGGCCATAGATGACTTCGAACGTTGCCGGCAGGCGCGCGTCGCGCCGAAATGCCTCGTAGCGCTGTTCGATCTGCGCCAGCACGTTTTTCCCGGTCAATGCGCGATTGCGGCCGGCGGCAACGTTGTGCGCACCGATCGCCTTAAGCTCGCGCATCAGCGTGCGCACGTCCGCGTACGTCAGGGTCAGATACTCCATATCCATGACCGGGTCCGTGAAACCGGCACCGATCATCATGTCGCCAATATCATGCATGTCGATGAAGCGGTTGACGTGGATCCTGCCATCACCGGAACTCGCCATGCGCAGTTCCTTCAACGTATCCGGACCAAACGTCGTGAACATCAGCAGACCGCCGGGCCGCAAACTGCGCAGGCACTCCGCGAAAACATCACCCAGATTGCCCGCCCACTGGTAGGCAAGATTGGACCAGAACAGATCCATGCTGGCGGACCGAATCGGCAGCTTTTCGTTGTCGCCGCAAACGAAAAGTGCGCGATTCGATCCGAACCATTGTTTCCACATCGGAATACGCGATCGCGACGCACGCAGCATCGCCGGGGCAAGGTCGAGTTCGAGCAGGGTTGCCCGTGGATAGCGCTTGAGCAGCGCCTGCGCCGCAAAGCCGGTGCCGCAACCGGCATCGATAATGGCTGTGGGATCGAGATTGACCAGTTCCAGCCGTTCCAGGGCGCGCGCGCAGATCTCCCGCTGCAGGACCGCGGCCTGATCATAAGTCGCTGCCGCCCGGTCGAAGGAGTGCCGGATCTGCTGCTTGTCGAGAGCAGACTGATCGTTCACGACCACATCGCCTCGGCGCGATCCAGCGCGTCGATCAACAAATCCACATCAGTCAGCGTATGCGCGGCGGACAACGAAATACGCAGCCGAGCGCTGCCCTTCGGCACCGTTGGCGGGCGGATCGCCGGAACCAAAATGCCTTCACCGGCCAATGCCGCGCTCAGGGCCATGGTTTCGTCATTCTCCCCGACGATCAATGCATGGATCGCCGTCCGGGACGGCAACAAGCGCCACCGGCTCGTTACGAGCTTCTGGGCAATTCGCGCCGACAACTCGACCAGCCGCTGCCGCCGCCAGCCCTCGGACTGCATGAGTTCGACGCTCCTGATCAGCGCCGCGGCCATTGGCGGCGGGGCTGCCGTCGTATAAATGTACGGTCGTGCGCGCTGAATGAGCAGATTGATCAACGGTTCGCTGCCCGCAACAAACGCGCCGCAGACGCCGGCGGCCTTTCCCAGTGTGCCCATATAGGCAATCTGCCCGCCGGTCAGACCGAAATGGCTCAGCGCGCCAGCGCCATCCTTGCCGAGCACTCCGAAACCGTGCGCGTCATCGACCACCAGCCAGGCACCGAAGCGCTCACACAGGCGCGCCAGGTCCGCTAACGGCGCAATGTCGCCGTCCATACTGAAAACGGCATCGGTGACGACGACCTTGTCTGCTGCGTCCGAGCGCGCCAAGAGGATTTCGAGCGCACTCAGATCGCAATGGGCATACCGTTGGCAGCGCGCCCGGGACAGCAGCATGGCGTCATTGAGCGACGCATGATTGAGGCGATCGGCGAAAATGTGGCTGGACCTGCCGGCGAGGACGCTGATCAGGGCAAGGTTGGCCATGTAACCGGAAGAAAACAAAAGTGCGCGGGGCAACCCGGTGAAGGACTCCAGCACGCGTTCCAGATCGTCGTGGGCGCGATGATGTCCGCTCAGCAAATGCGACGCGCCGGCCCCCAGACCATGGGCGCGAATCGATGCAACCGCGGCTTCGGCAATACGCGAATCAGCCGCCAGGCCCAGATAATCATTGCTGCAAAATGAGAGATAGTCCCTGCCATCGACGCGAACCCGCGCGCCTTGCGCCGAGTCGAGCAGGCGGCGCTGCCGCCGCAGACCCTGTCGATCCAGTGCGGCCAACTCCACCGCAAGGTCACGCACTGGCGCAGCGGACCGCGTTTCCATCAACAAGCCGGACACGCAATTCTTTCAGGGGCTGTCGATCGCCGGCTTAACGGCTGGCGTATGGGCACTGAGCATCGGCCTTATGCCCAGCCGGTCAAACAGCAACCGATCGCGATTCGCCGCCGGATTCGGCGTGGTCAGCAGCTTCTCGCCATAGAAGATTGAATTGGCACCGGCCAGAAAGCACAGCGATTGCATTTCGTCGGACATATCCTCACGTCCGGCCGACAGCCGCACCATCGCTCGCGGCATCGTGATGCGCGCCGCAGCGATGGTGCGCACGAATTCAAACGGATCGAGCTCCGGCGTGCCGTGCAAGGGGGTGCCTTTCACCTGCACCAGATTGTTGATGGGCACGCTTTCCGGATACGGATCCAGGCTCGCCAGCTGGGCGATCAGGGCGGCGCGATTGGCTCGCGTTTCGCCCATCCCGACAATTCCGCCGCAGCACACATGCATGCCGGCGCCGCGCACTTTCTGCAGTGTGTCCAGGCGCTCGCTCTGCTCGCGCGTGGTGATGATTTCTCCGTACAGCGCGGGGTCGGTATCGAGATTGTGATTGTAGTAGTCGAGGCCCGCATCCTTGAGCTGTTCCGCCTGCCCCTCCTTCAGCATGCCGAGCGTGGCGCAGGTCTCCAGTCCCAGTGCCTTGACCTCGCGCACCATCTCGGCTACTTTTTCCAAGTCGCGCTGCTTCGGTCCGCGCCAGGCCGCCCCCATGCAGAATCGCGAAGCACCGTTATGTTTTGCGGCGCGCGCCGCCTCGACGACGGCCGCGACCGGCATCAGCGCCTCGTTCCCGACCCCGGTGTGATAGCGCGCAGCCTGCGGACAGTAGCCGCAATCTTCCGGGCAGCCGCCGGTCTTAATCGACAGCAGGGTGGAAAACTGAACTTCGTTGGGTGCGAAGTGCTGCCTGTGAACCTGCTGCGCCTGAAACATCAGGTCATTGAATGGCGCGGACAACAGCACCTCAACTTGTGCAGCGGTCCACACTACTGGTTCGGTGGCCGGTCTTTTCCGGCTGAGAGTCTGCGCAATGTCGGGCATGATGCAGGTAAGACCGTTGGAAGTTTGGGCAACAAGATAGTCGGGGAAGGACGAATCCGTGTCAAATTCATTTTCCGGAATTTTTGACAACTGTCTCGCATTTACCCACAGGCTGATGGCCCCGGTGTGCCTGTTGTGCTCCGGCAATGCCGGGGACGATGGCCTGTGCTCGGGATGTCGCGGGAGCCTGCCCGGACTAACAATCTTGCGTTGTCCGGTCTGCGCGATCCCCAGTCCGGCGGGTGAAACCTGTGGACGCTGCCTCGGCCAACGACCGTATTTCGACCGCGTGGTCGCGCCGTTCCTGTATGACTTCCCCGCCACCGTGTTGATCCAGGGATTGAAGTACCGGGGCAATCTGGCCTGCGCAAGGCCTTTAAGCGCCGGACTCACCCAGGTGCTGGAACCGGAACCCTATCCGGATCTGATTGTTCCGATGCCGCTCGCGCCCGCCCGCACGGCGGAGCGCGGATTTAATCAATCCGTGGAACTGGCGCGCGGCCTGGCCGCGGACTTCGGCCTGACGATCTCGATCGGTGTCTGCCGCCGGGTGCGCGAGAGCGCACCGCAGGCTTCACTGCCGTGGAAACAGCGCGCGAAGAACGTGCGCAATGCATTTGCATGCGACGCCGATCTCCACGGAAAATCGGTGGCTGTTGTCGACGACGTGCTGACCACGGGCGCAACGCTCAACGAACTGGCGCTGACTCTGAAGCGGCGCGGAGCGCGCGAAGTGGTTGGCTGGATTGCGGCGCGAACGCCGGCGCCAGGAACTGGCTGACCGTTACTTCTTCAGGACGGCAAGGTCGCGCAACTGCCGCCCGACGAACTCCTGAAGGTCGGGGGTCAGTTGCTGGGAGTCGATGGCGCGTTGAAATGCATCGCGCGCTTCCGCGGCCTGATTCTCCGCACGCAGGGAAATCCCCAGGCCCATCATCCAGATGCCATGACCGGGCACACCTCGCAAGGCGACGCGATAATAGTCCGCCGCCTCCCGATGCCGCCCTTCACGCTGCAACAACGCCGCCAGAAAAGCGTGGAACTCCGGATCGGACTGCACATAAGGCAGGGCTCCCACCATGGTGTTGATCGCACCAGTGACTTCGCCACGCTCCACCTCCAGTCGCGCGAGCACCATGGCGTGACGCGGCTGCCGCGGATTGATTTCGAGCACCATGCGCGTGAGCTTTTCTGCCTCGTTGTTGCGCCCACTGTCGAGGAGCAGGCCAAGCAAGGCCTGATTTGCGCCCGCGTGCGACGGATCGAGCTTCAAAGCCTCCCGAAAATCCGCCTCCGCCGCATTCGCCCGGCCCTCCTGGAGCTGCGCAACGCCTTTGCGAAAAGCAATCTCGGCGCGTTCCGCTGACGCCACTTCGCGCATTTTCTTGTCGATCGTTGTCGGTCCGCTTGAGTCGGCGGACAGCGCCGCCGCAGCGGCACTGATCGGTCGATTGTCCGGTGCGGCGGATTTTGCCGCCGTCTCAGTTCCGGGTGCCGGCACGGGCAGCGATGAGTTTTCCTTCCTGGTTAATGCCGCGACACGATCATCTGCGGGCGTCCTCGCTACGCCGGAACCGGCGGATTTTCCCGGGACGGGACGCCTTTCCCCGGACGACGGGATTGGCGCGACCAGTCGCAATTCATCCGATAGCCGGGAAACGGGATTGAATACCGCCACCGGCTCCGGCGGCGGCGCTACCACCGATGTTGCCGCTTCCGGGGGCATGGAAGAGGCTGCGGGCGCCTGAGTCACGGCAGGCGCGGAAGCGAGCGGCGCGGCGTCGTTTGGTGCATCCCGACGACCGCTGTAAAGGTAAAAAATCACCGCGGCGATGGCGAGCAACAATACGACGGCAACCCCGTATGCACGCGCGTGCGATTGCACTCGGACGGGAACAACGCGCACGTTGGGCGGCAAAGTTTTCAGTTCCGCTGCCGATGCATGACGCTTGTCAAGATCTTGAAGGACTTTGTTGATCAGACTCATCGGATCAGATACCAGTAAATCGCCGCGACGGCGAATACCGTCACGATGATCCAGGCCCAGACCAGCGGATAAGAAACATTCCGCGCGGATGGCGTATCCGCGGCAGCCATGCGCACGTTAGAAGCAGACACGTGGTGCCGTCCCTCGCCGAAAGCGGCCAGCAAGGCCTTGTGCGCCACCACGTTGATCAAGCGTGGTACGCCGGCGCTGGCACGGTGCAATGCATTCAGGGCGCCGGCATGAAACAGCCGATCTCCGGTGTAGCCGGCAACCCGCAGACGGTGGGTAACGTAGTAATCGAGTTCGCGGCGCGACAGTGGCGACAAGTGATACTGAAACGTTATGCGTTGCCGCAGTTGCCGCACCGATCCGTGGGCGAGTTTCTCACCAAGTTCCGGCTGTCCGAACAACACCACCTGAAACAGCTTGCGCTTCTCCGTCTCGAGATTGGACAGCAAGCGCAGGGATTCCAGCGTTTCCAGCGACATGGCCTGCGCTTCATCCAGACAAACCACGACACGCTTGCCGGCCCGCGCGTAATCCAGCAGCGCGCGATACAGCGCCTTCAGATGCAGATGCTGGTCGCCATTGCGGTCAAAATCAACGCGCAGTTCTTCGAGCAGCGCAAGCAGCAGCCCATGAGGATCAAGTTGCGGGTTCGGAATATAGGCGGTAACGTAATTTTCGTCGAGCTGGGACAGGAAGCGCCGGCATAGCAGGGTTTTTCCGGTACCGACTTCCCCGGTCACTTTCATGAAGCCTTCGCCGTTGGCCACTGCGACCAGCAAAGTGTTGAGCGCCTCCTGATGCGGAGTGCAGGCAAACGCGAAGCTCGTATCGGGCGCCAGTCCGAACGGGGGTTCACGCAGGGAAAAGTGGGCGAGGTACATCATAAATACCGTCGCCGACTTGTCGCGGCAACCAATTTTTTCTCCGTGCGCAGGGCGCAACTACCGCGCGGGCGCAGCGGCATCCGCGGGCTTTGGTCGATAGGTCTCGCGATCACTGCGTTCGTAGGCATCAATGCGTTCTTTGGTGTCCAGTAAATCCTGACGCCAGGTCGCATCGTTCTCGATAACGGTCGGCTTGAGCAGAATGACCAACTCGCTTTTCATGACCGAGCGTCCCTTGCTGCTGAAAACATTGCCGACCACCGGCACCCGTCCCAGCCCCGGCAGACCGCTGCGGTCGCGCGTGGACGTTTCCTTCATCAAGCCACCAATCGCGACGATGTTTGCGTTTGACACCCGCACGATGGTGTCGCTCTCGCTGATGGTGCTGGAAGCCAGTGGCAAGCGGAAATTGCCGGCGGTGCCCAGATCAATGTTCTTCGTCTTCTCGATAACATTGGATACCGACGGGTGAATATGCAGGATGATCTGATTGTTCTCATCAATCTGCGGCGTCACATCCAGAGCCACGCCGGAGAAAAACGGCGCTACGGTGATGGTTGGCGACTGCGTGCTGGTGGTTCCGGTGGTTGTGGTATTGGTCGTGATATTGGTCACGAAAAACTCGTCGGTGCCGACTTTGAGCACCGCCTTCTGGTTGTTCAACGTGGCAATGCGCGGGCTCGATAACACCTGCAAATTACCCTGGGTTTCGAGAAACGACACCAGGGCGGCGAAATTACTGGTCTGGAAGGCAAGTCCGAACAAGCTGCCCGGAGATCCGACTCCGGCGGCAATGGCGCCCGGTGAAGCCGGGTTGGCGGACAACAGCGAATTGGCCGATACGGTTCCATCCGCGTTGCGGCCGGTAAACCCATTGATGGCTCCGTTAGGCGACAGACTGGTGCCGGGATTGAGCATCCCGCCTGCGAAACGGCTGTTGGGGCCCTGTCTGAATGCCGCCCAATTGACCCCGGTCTGATTGCTGTCGTAGAGCTGCACCTCGATGATCTTGGCCTCCAGCATCACCTGGCGCTCAATGACCACTTGCATGGTCTTCAGAAACTCGGCGACTCCGCGCAACTGCGCCGGCATGGCGCGCACCACGATCACCCCGGATTGCGGGCTCAGGACGACGCTGCGCCCATCTTCCTTGCCAACGATCACGCTTAGTGCCGCGCCGATCTCCTTCCAGAAATCATTGTCCGACGTGGTGCTCACGCGGCTGCTCTCGAGCGCGGTGGTCGAGGTCCCGGTTGTGGCGGGCTGAGTGCCGGATGAGTTATTTGTGGAGGAGTCGGATATCGCCCCGGAGGTGACCCGGACATCGGTCTTGCCTTTGCGCTGGCTCATCAGGTAGTTCACCTGATACACGCGCGTCT
Source organism: Betaproteobacteria bacterium (assembly GCA_031362885.1). Taxonomy (GTDB): domain Bacteria; phylum Pseudomonadota; class Gammaproteobacteria; order Burkholderiales; family JACQAP01; genus JACQAP01. The sequence goes on along the minus strand of JANLTJ010000054.1, from coordinate 49,513 downwards.
GCAGTCCGACCGGTTCGACCAGTATCCGATTGCCCCGCAGCCTGTATTCGTAACCATAAACTTCGCGAATCGTGTCCAGCGCTTCGAAGACGGTCACATCGCGCAAGTTGACCGACAAGTTATCCTTGACGTCCGGATGCACGATCATGCTGTAGCGGGTGCCGGTCACGATCGCCATAAATACTTGGCTGGCCGGCGCGTTATTGACCGCCAGATCGAACCGCGGCTCAATCGGACGGCCGTCGACCTGCGGCATTTCCACCGACAGCGGCGGCAGCAGCGCCCGGCCCACTTCTTCGGACTCGGCGCCGAGCGGGCGCGGACGCGAGGCGTTGGACATTTCCTGACGCGCGCTGTCGTTGGTTGAGTTCGAGGGCATGTTGGTCGCGCAAGCACTCAGCAGTCCCAGCCCAAACACGGAAAATACTATTTTCACAGGAATTGAAGTCATTTTGATTCTTCGATACTGACAGCCGCGGCTCGCGGAGTTTTGGATATGCGTCCGACGGACGACGTGACGTTCTCCGGAGCCGCAACTGCCCGGAATGCATCCAACTTGCTCACTCGGGGAAACAGATGGACAACGCGCAAGCCCTCGCGCGTACGCAGCGTCACGCTTGCCTCGGCAACCGCGACCAGCTCAGCTCCCGAGATTGCACCGCCCAATTGAACCACCGTGCCATTGATGATCGCATACCGGCGTTCGGGCGAAATCAACACAGACTGCAAATTCCAGCCCGAGCGCTCAATGCTTCCCGCAGCGCCCGCCGTGCGCGCGATCGCCGGTGGGCGGGTCGGATCGCGCAGATCCTGCGCGGCCGAGAGCGGTTGCGCGCCAACGCCGGCCAAAGCCGCCAGCAAGGGCACGAGGTGCATCAGACCACCAGCCATGCTTCCTCCAGGCTGAGGGTGTACAAGGTGACGGTCATGGTCACGCGCGGATAGTCGATGGCATTCACACTGGCCCGCGCGAAAAACATGCGCCAGGGCAATTTCTCCAGCCGCGTCTGATAGCGCAGCAAATCGAGAAAACCACCTTCCACGGTCACCTCAATGCCGTGTTTGTACACCGGATTCTTCGTCGCCGGATTGCCGCCAGCGCTGCCGGCGGGTTGCGCGAGCGCGGAGACCGGGAGCGTGCGCAACTTAAGCAAACGCACACCCGCATGCCGGCTTAGCATCTGTTCCAGAACCCTGGCCATGCGATCGGGAGGCACCAGTCCGTCCTGAATGCCGCGCAGGTCGGCATCGAATTGTGCGCGTTTGGCCGTCAGCGCCTCGATGTGTGCGCGGCCGGCCGCGTTCGGGTCCTGTCCGGCAGCGCGCATCAACTCGCTGGTCTGAAGCTGCAATTGCGCAAGCGCTGTCTTCTGGCCGAGCAGATCCGTGCTCAGTCGCTTGTGGCGGGTGAGCCCCTGGTCGATGAAAACGTTAAATCCAATCCAGACGATCACAACAGCGCCGGCCGCCCAAACCATCACTCGCTCGCGCGGCTTGAGCGCGTCGAATCGGGTCACGGCCTTGAGCCAGGTTTGGTTCATTGGTCCGCCGCTTTCACGGTCGCGGCCTCGGTCCTGGTTGCCAGTCTGAACTCGATATACGGCGCTTGTGCGCCGCTCTTGTCCTTTGCATCGACTGCCGGAACCTGCATCATCAGTTCGGAGAATGGATGTCCCTGCATTGCGCTTTCGGTATTGAGCCGCCGCAGATAATCCGGCACGTGCTCCGCGCTCAATGCCCGCCCCTCCAGCGCAATATCCTGACCGCTCGCAGCAATTTGCAGTCCGGTCAGCCACACACCCTCGAAAGACTGGCGGGAAAACGCGCTCAAGTGTTCCGAGAAACCTCTGGTGTCGCCAAGCGAGCCGCTTTTGAGCACCGCGATCGCCGCATCGCGTCCGGCAACGTCGGACTGCAGGCGCGCAATTTCGGTGGCGATACCGGGATCCATCTTTTGACTCGAAACCTGCCCTGCCAGCTGCTGCATCTGCACCTGCGCCTGCGTCACAGCGGCTGTCACCGCGCTCAATTCCTTTACCAATTGATGATTGCGCACACTGGAATAGCCGGCCATGGCGCCCGTCATCAGCGCCACCGCCAACCACCCGATCAGGGCCGTCTTCAGAGACAGCCGATCACGCTGGTGCAACAGGGCCGGGTTGATAAGATTTATCTGTTGCGGCACACGCTATCCCTGGCGATTACGGCAGTTCGCTGCGCAACGCTGCGCCCAGCGTCTGCCATCGCTGCATTTGCTCGGCGGGTTCACGCAGTTGCGGAACTTTGTGAAAATCCAGGACCTCGCCCAGATTGACCGAATCGACCTGCACGGAAAGATTGTCCGCGAGGAATTGGCGCAGGCCGATATCTTCAGGCAATGGCCCGATCAGCAACCGCGCCACCGGAAGATTGCTGTACTGCCGGTCGAAGTGGTCAAGCGAGCGCTGCAATTCCAGTGCGATGCGCTCAAACAATTGTTTGCGGGCATCGGCGGCGGGGCGGGTCAGTTGCTCGCGGCCAACGTCAATTCTGCGCGCGAGATAGAGTTCGCCGCGCGCGCTGAACGTCAGCAAGCCGCCGTCTTCGCCAAAACTCAGCAGCGCCAGCGCGCGATGATCGGTCTCCATCAGAGCGGCGATATTGCGCTGGGCCATTTCCGGAATCTCGATGACCCGCAACGGAATTTTCGCCTCGGTAAAAAGTTTCATGCGCGACTCGACGTCCGCGTTGCGCGCCGCAACCGCATAGACCGACCGGCCCCGGGTCGGCGGCCCGGCATCGGCCGGAACCTGAACCACATCGACCGTGGCCGACTCAAGCGGATAGTCCAGAAACTCCTTTAACTTCCAGCGCACCGCCGACTTCATTTCCGCTTCTGGAACATTGGGGGCATCGACCATCTGCATCTGATACTGGCCGCCATTGAGCGTGGTTGAGCAGCGGTAACGCTCAAGATGGCATTCACGCCGCAGCCGTTGCAAAGCATCCGCCTGATCACCGCTCGATTCGACTTGTGCGCAGACCTCCACAACGGGTCGCGCGCCCATATCGCGGCGAACACGTGCCACCTCAATGCGGTCGCCATAGAGGTTCACCGCCGCGAAATCCGTGGCCTCTTTTTTTGCGGCAAACCATGTGCGAAGTGAGATCATCTTAAGTTTGTGCACGAACATATATCAATAACCCATTGTCGTCAATAAGATTTCTGACGCCAGACAGGTCAGTAGTTTTCACGCAGATAAATGAACTCATCCGCATTCTTGAATAGGCCAAACGTGGCTCGTGCCCCGGGATTGTCGGCGTAGCCTCCACTGCCCCAGTTGCCCTGAAGCCACGGCAAATTTGCCGTGGTGGCCAGCGTTGACACCGCGCTGGTGCATGTGTTATCGGCAGGGGTAGCGCCCAGATTCACTCTGAGATCAACGGAGCCGTCGTTGCCGGCACCGGGTCTGGCGAGCCGGAGGGAGCCCTGGCCCGATGCGAAAGAAATGACCCCGGATGGATTGGACTGCGTTTCGCAGGCCACGAGGTTTGTGCCGGTAAAGGTGAAGGTGATTGCGCTTGCCGGGACGGTTGTGCAGCCGTCGAGCGTATTGGTCGCGAAAAAACCGCTGCTAAAGTATTCGGTCCTTATTGGAATAGGCAGATCCAGCAAGGCGCTGCCAAAGGCATTGCCCAAGAACAGCCTCCCGAAGCGTACCTCGGTCGTCACATTGAGATTGGCCCGTTCATTGACGCTGTTGCCATCTGCATCGAAATTCAGGATGTTCATCGCGACGCCATCCGAATCGACCGGTGCAATGCCAAATTGCACCGCCGGATAAGGGCCATCCGGGCTGGCCGCGCGCCGGATGCCGGTCGTGGCCGTGACGGCGGCAACGCCGTTCAACCAGCCGCCGGTCGGGTTCACGGTGGAATCGACGCGTGCTATCAGGTCGGTTGATCCGCTTCTGGCTCCGAAGCTGAAGTTTGTGAACGTGCCAATGCCCAGCTTGGCATAGACACCGTTGTAGTTTTGCGTGATCGCTCCCTGAGTGTTGCGTGCTTCCAGACTGAAGGCCAATCCCAAACCCTCGTCCATGTAGGTAAAGGTCGATACGGGTGTGCACGCCGCTGCCACGCGATTGGTGCGCGTCTGTACGCCGCTCAAGGCAAAACTCTTGGGCCGGAAGCGGCCGATGTAGCCGCCCGCAACTCCGGTTCCGTCCAAGCCACTGTTGCCGGTGATATTGACGCCTGCCGAAATGTAATCGTTGGAAGTCGCCCTGAGAAATGCGTTGCCAGCTTCGCTGTAGCACCAGTCGTTAACGGTCGCTGATCCGCCAGCGAAACTTCCCGCAGCAATGTTTGCTGCACTCACGCAGGTCGGGCCGCGCGACACCACGCCCGGCACAACCCCCGGCAGGTTGCCACCAGTCGGGCTCACGTCGACGGTGGTTGTCGACGCGAAATTGGGCGTCAGTCCGTTATCGGCAATGTTCGCGCCTGGAAGGGGGTTGCCGGTGCCGTCGTCCTCCACGGCGGCCCACCGGTAGGCCGCGAGCGTCATGGTGAAGTTGTCGCCTGCCGCCGCGAGCAGGGCGCTCGATGGTAGTGTGCCGTGCTGGACGGGGGTAGCCGCGTTCGCTCCGCGAAACGCGAATCCGAAGGGTCGCGTCACGAATGCGTTGCTCGTACCGGCGATCGTAACCGCAGGCACCGAAGTGATATGGCGAAACTGCAATGTGGTCAGACCGGCGTCTGCGTATGTGAAGAAGAACGGCGCTTCCGCATTCGCAGTGTCGAAACGAAAGCGGATTGTCGACGGATAAATCCCCGCACCTGCCGGCACGAAGCTGCCGGTCGGTGAACCTGTAATCGAAGTCGTCGTGAGCGTTACGTTCTGCGTGCAAGCGGCTGGATTATTGCACTGCGCGCCGACCGTAATATCGACCTCCGCGCCGTTCGGGAACAAGCTCGTGCAGGCGCCGGTCACGGTGTCGGTACGGATCGCCTGCAGGAACAGCGATTGCGCGCCCACCCCGGTGTTCGAGGGCTTGCTGGCAATCTGCGTGCCGACAGACAGGGCAGCATTCGCACCGTTTGAAATGCGGAACGCCGAGTTGACGAAATTGATCGTCGGATCCTCGGCCACGGCCTCGGTGACAAAGGTGTCATTGGTGTTCACTGTGAGGCTGATCACCGCACTCTGGCGCAGCCGCACCGTGAATGTGGATTCGCTGCCCGGCCACACATAAGTTGCGGTCCCAGCAGCCGGCGTCCATCCGCCGGTACCCGACACCGGTGTCGGCTGCCAGACGGCGGTCGCTGCACCAGATGACACCGAGAGCGTGACGATACGGCCGGCGGGCGGATTTACCGCGGCATGCGCAGCGTTGTGCGCGGTGATCGTCACTTCGGCAAGATCGCAGTTGGCCACCGAAGTGCTCAACACACCGATGGCGTAGTGGTGCACGGGGGTGCCCGGGCGAAGCGCCAGCATGTGAGTGGCACCCGTATCGTTCGCCGGGGTGCCAGGCGTTGTATAAACAGCCGTGCGCGTCCCGGTCAGACCCGCCGCGGCCCGTAGCTCCGTGTTGATTTCGACGGCGATTCCGAGATCGTCGGGCGCGACGACCGAAGAGGTGTCAACGCGCTCGATCATCCCCCCCGGAACTGTCCAGGTGGTCGAGGAATTGGATGCGTGGGTACTCACAAGCATGGTATTGGCGACTGCGCCGGTATCGATCTGCGGCGCCGTATGGCTGCTGGCAGATACCGTCAGGGCGCCGGCCTGAGCCACGATCGGACTCGCGGTATCCACGCCGGAGAAGCTCAGAACGCCGCCGGAGGCTCCCGCCACAACTGGGGTGCCGCCGAAGGTCCAGGTATAGGCGGCCGGCTCTGTGCCGGTAACCACACGCCGGTAGACAAATAACTGATTTCCGTTACCGCCCGTTCCACCGCCGGCAGGTTGCAGCTGCGAACTGACCAGCGTCCAGTCCGCGTGCGCCGTGGCGCTCACCGTGCAAGGCAGCCCGGCATTGCTGCAAGGGCGCACCGCGATGCTCGCGATCATCACGTCCCCGACGACGGTGCCGGCGGGCACGGGCATGGCAAGTCCGAGGGCCGGGCGCACAATGGCGAACAACCCGGTGCTGGGATCGGTGGCGCTCATCGTGGCCGCGTAAGGGCCCTTGTTGCCGGAGGTCGTCTCCAGCTTGTGGAATAGCGCGATAGTCGCATCGGTGCCCGTGCTGGTCTGCGAGTTGAATGCCGCAGTGAACGTCGCTGGCGTCGGCGCATTGACGGTGTTGTCGTCGGAAACCAAGGCCGCAAACAGCGACAGCGAGTTTGCGACCGTGGCGTTGGTGGTACCGCCTGCATGGTTCACCACTGCGGCAGTATTCTGAAATCCGAACCTCACAGTTGACTCAAACGGCTGGGTGATATCCACCCCGTTGTAGCGCGCGACCTGTCCGATCATCACGCCATTGACCGTACAGGTGCCGGTTTTGGTTACGGTAAGCGTGTCCGCCCCAGTGGCCAGCCGCCAGTACACTCGCGTGCGGTGATTCGCCTGGTCGTCGCTGTGCAGGGTGTTCCAGGCGGCGCCGGAGGGCGTCAGCGTGGCGCCGTCCCGGTTGTGCACTACGGCGACCAGCAAGTCGCCGTTGCTACCAGCGGGAATGGCGGGGGTGATGAACTGCGTACCGGCGCAGGCTCCGGTCGCCGCGGGGTTCACTTCCGCCGCGGCACCTGCGCCGCGAAGGGTGATCGTTGCCGCCGCAAGCGCTCCGGAGGAGGCGGCGCGAAAGGCGATCTGCGCGTGCGCCGTTGCGGCCATGCTTGCGCTTACGATCAGCAGCGCAGCCAGCACAGTTTTTTGCAACCCGTTCATTGCTGCGTCATTCACCTGAATCGTAGTGGCCATGATTTCTCGTTATCGGGCAAGCGTCGCCTGCAACTGCCGTTCCACATATCCCGGGCCGGGAGTCGCGTTCGGGCACGGCGCCTGGTTACAAGCCGTGGCGGTGATGAGATAGAACTCCAACGCCGTCAATAAAGCTGTTGTCCGGCTGCCTTCGTCGGCGTTTGTTCGCGCGCATTGAACCGTCACCGTCAAACCCGTCAGATCCGATCCGGCGGGCAACGGAATCGATGTAGAAAGGGCCGGACAGTCGCCCGCCCCCGGCGCTGCGGCCTGACGCAACACCCGGTATGCACCCCACTCGATGCCCGCGCGCGCGGCCTGGTAGGCCTTCGTGCCCATGACATCGCGCGCCGACGAGGTGTGTTGCAACCCCGACACCGTGAGTACAATCGCGCCCAACCCGGCCAGCACAACGATCAGGAATATGGCGCTGACCAGGGCGATACCGGTCTGGTGGTCACGGCACATTGTTGACGTGAACCTGGTAAAGAAGATTGATCGTTTCGCCACCGTCGGTCAGCGCCAGACTCAGCGTGACCAGTGCCTGGGCCTGGGTCGTTCCCGATGCATAGGTGAAATTGCACCCCGTAAGACGGTCTGCGATCAAGGCATTCGATGCCCCGACCGGCGGCACAGGCTGAGTAGCGACGATAGTGTAGCCCCAGTAGCGTCTCAACACACCGCCGGCACATACGTAACTAACCGGCGTATCGACCACCTGAAAGCGTCTGGCAGGCGAGGCAAAGGGAAAGCGTGCTGCCGAGGTGATTGCCAGGTTCGTGAGCAATCCACCGGCTCCCGAAACCACCCGCCTGACGTCCGTATTGGCGCTCGCGCCGCTATACGCGGTGGCGCCCGGTATGCCGAGGTTATAGACCACCACAGAATCTCCGGGTTGGACGCTTACGGCTGGTCCGAGAACCTCGAAAGTGGTATCGGCGCCGGTGAAGTCGAGTACATCTCCGGGGCCTTGTTCGCGGTAACGCCCGCCGGAACGCACGTGCAGGAATTCCAGGGCATTGCCGCCGCTGATCCGCACACTATTGGGCAACGCAGCCCGCAAATCGCGTCCGATGCGGCGCAATGCCGTGTCCGCCGCGTCCGCGAGACCGGCACGCCGGGCGGTGTCGAAGAATCCTTCAACCGGCTGGCGGATGAAGACCGCCGCCATACTGGCCAGAATCCCGGTAATAACGATAACCATGACGGCCTCGGTCAAGGTAAAGCCGCGCACGGTGTGCGAGTTTGCGACCGTCCGGAGCTTGCATTTTGCCGGGCCGATCATGGCAGCGATCGAGGCGCATAGCGTAACCGGTAAGCACTGAGCGACAACGCTTCATTTCCCTGGGCCACCGTGATCGTGATGCGCAAGGAATCAGCCAGAGGAATGGTGGTTTCGAGTTGTTGCTGGGCTACAGCCACCGTTGCGGCGTATCCAGGGAAGCTGGTGCCGCTGACATCCGAGTAAGGCGAAACGCTTAGGCCGTTATAGTCGCTTACGTTGTCGAAATCCGCACGCCCTGCTTCGCCGGCCTCGGGTCCGAGCGGCAGTCTGCTTTCGTCATTCGCGCCGTTGCTGCCACCGGTACAGCCCGCGGAACTGGTTGTCGCCGGGAGAGCGGCGCTCGGATCGTCCGGATCGCAGAACGAGAAAGGCTTGAGACTAACTTCTTCCAGCAACGACTCCGCAATTGCCGTCATTTGCTTGCGGATTTGAGGATCGGCGCTGGACCGCGTCGTGACGTTAAATACCGCCAGAATCCCGGCTACGCCAACACTGACGATGACGATGAACATGATGAGTTCGACCAGCGACAATCCGGCCTGCGTGATGGATCGAACACGCGCCCGGTTTGCCGGGCAGTCACTAGTGCACATAGCCGGTTTCGGCCTCGATGACGATACTTCGCGTGCCATCACCGGTGATGGTAATCGTACGCTGCGGGCTGGGGGAATTCGCCGCATTCAACGGACGGCCGAGCGGATCAAACAAGAAAGCGGCTATTGCTGGCGCACTGGCAAGGCTGACTCCCGCCGCCGCCGTAACCGTAAACGGGCTGACCCCGCGAGGGCTGATCAGATCGGTATCGCAGACAAACACGCCAGGGGTGCTGGCGACGCGGACCGTGACCGAGTTTGCAGCCAGCGTCACACACACGACTCGTCGCTTGGCAATCGCTTCCTTCTGCGCATAGCGCACGACCGACAGCGCTTCCTGGTGAAATCCGACCGTATCGAAGGTCCTGGTATTGAGTCTGGGATAGGCGACCACCGCCAGTATCGCCAAAATAATGATCACGACCACCAGCTCGATCAGAGTAAAGCCGGCGCAATTGCGCCGGCTTTTCAGACGGGATCTCGCTCTTTCTTGGGCCATTGCAGCGCCGATTGCCAGGCGGGTGTGAGAGCGTTCGTCCCGCACCGTGGCGCCCGACCTGCCTGAAATGGTCAGTTAGCGCAAATGATGGTCGCGCTGGCGATTTGCGACGACTGGGTATTGGTCACCGGGCAAGTCGCGGTGCCGCCATCGGCCGCCGTGCAGGCAGTGCCGGCGCCCAGCGTAAAGCCCGATGGCATGGCGCCTCCCACCAACAAGGGCGGCACGGTCGCACAGGACCCCACCACGACTGCGCTGGCGTTGCCGGCCTTACGGGCCGCATAGTTGATGCTCGAAGCAGACGATAACGCGGCAGCAACGCCTTGCGCAGCGGCGGCACCGGCCTCATTGGACAAGTTGACGAATCGTGGCAGCGCGGTGGCGGCAAGAATGCCGAGAATCACGATCACGACCACCAGTTCGATCAGGGTAAAACCGTTTTGCTTGGCTTGCATTTTCATTCTCCTATTAAAAAACTACGAAAAACACAAAGTTCAATTGTCCTGCGGCGCGATTCGCACACTCACGAACAATCGGGCGCAACCGGTACTGCAATAGTGGGCGAGGCATTGAGCGCCGCCGCGGACGTGTAGGACACCCGGCAGCTTGCCGCCACGGCAGCGCCGACGATATCGATGGTGATCAACTGGCCAGCGCCCGGACCGCCCGCGGAAATGACCACCTGGTCGCTCGTGGCGCTGAGCTGCAAGGCCGTGATGATGCCGGCCGCATTCGCGGTGGGGTAGCCGTTGACTTGGGTCACGGGCTGGCCTTCCATGGAAATGGAGGCACCCGGCAAAGCACCGGTGGCCAGCGCCTGGGCATGCGCGAGCGCGGCGGCCGATCGAACCCCACCAAAGATCGCCTGCATTTTGGCTGCGCGCGCCTGGGTTTGCAGGGTGATATAGCGTGGCAAGGCAACCGCTGCCAGGATGCCGATGACGCTGATCGTGATGACCAGCTCGATCAGGGTGAAACCTTTGGCTGGTTGAAGATGTCTGCTTTGCGTTTGATTCATGACGACCTTTCGGCACTCAAGTGGTTTGTGAAAATAAAATCGGTGATCGATCAGGGCATTAAACATTCAACAAGGCTGATGATGCAGAATCTGTGCCCGGATCAGGGTTGCCAGCGAAAATCTCGCACCGGAGCCAGTGAAACCCATGCTTCCTGCGCAGTATTGCTGGTCTGCACCGGGGAAATACGTCGTACTGTCTGATAGCGCACCGAAAAATCCTGGCCGTCAGTCGGCTCAAAGTGCCGCCGATGGTTGATGGTATAGACCAGTTGCCGGTTTCGCCGATCAAAATACCAACTGCCGGAGTTGGCGTCGGCCGGCGCCCCGTCGAATTCACCCAGATAGTTCGCCGGCTTTTGCTCCAGCCAATTGATCGGATTCTCATCGGCGAGTGTCGCCATTTCCGGCAAACGGTTGTTCATGATCAGGTCGGCGATTTTGTATCTGAGACCGGTGCGCATATTGCGCACCGTCAGTTCCATCTCCATTTTTTCCGCGTACTCCTGATAGTAGGAAACCCGGTCGAGGAAAGCGGCCAGAAACACCCCGAAAAGAATGAGCGCCACCATGCGTTCCAGCCAGGTTGCGCCGCGCCGGCGAGGAAGGTGCAGTCGCATGGTTCATCTCTTCAGCGCCGCCTGGCCGAGGTCCCAGATCGGCAGGAACACGCCCAGCGCCAGGATCAGCACCAGCACGCCCAGGCACAGAATCAGAATCGGCTCGATTTGCGCGCCCAGGGTCTTGAGTTCGTATTCGACCTCACGCTGATAGATTTCCGCGATCTCGTGCATCATGTCGTCGAGTGCCCCGGATTCTTCGCCCACCATGACCATTTGCAGCACGACCGGAGTGAAAATCGCGGAATTCGATGCGGTTCGCAACACGCTTTCTCCGCGCTCGACGCCTTCGCGCATTTTCTCGATCTGCCGCGCAACAAAAGCGTTGTCCACCGTCTGTGCGACCAGTGTCAGTCCCTGGACAATGGGCACGCCGCTGCGCATGGCGAGCGAGAAACTGCGCGCAAAGCGCGCCAGCGTGGCCTTGAGCACGATTTTCCCTGCGATCGGAATGCGCAGTTTTATCCGGTCCCACTCGTGGCGGCCATGTACGGTGGCAATGTACGAGCGAAATCCGGCAAGGGCGGCAAACAGCGCAAGCCCTTGCAGCCACCAGGTGGCAACCATGAAATCGGAAAATCCGATCAGCATGCGGGTGAGCAACGGCAACTCGGTCTTGAAACCGGCATAGACCTTGGCAAATTCGGGAATCACCAGCAAGTTAATGACGACAATGGCGACAATCATCGCCGCCAGAACGAATATCGGATAGCGCAACGCGGACTTGACCTGATTGCGCATGAATTCCTGGAATTCGAGATGGCTGTAGAGGCGCAGGAAGATTTCCTCAAGCATGCCGGTGGTCTCGCCGACATAGACCATGGCGATGTAAAACGGGGAAAACACTCCGGTTCTTTGCATCGCGGCGGACAAGGGACGTCCGCTGTCCAGGCTTTCCCGGATCAGCAGCAGCACGTCCCTGAAAGCAGGATTGCTGGCCGATTCCTGAAGCGAAGCCAGGGCGCGCATGATCGGTACGCCGGCTTTGAGCAGGGCGTGCATCTGGCGGCTGAACAGCAGCAGCTCCACCTGCTCGACGCGTTGCCTGGTGAGCCCCGCCAGCAGGGCGCTGATGCCGGATTCTCCGGGATTGCCGGCCGCGCCGATTTCGACCGGCGTAATGCCCGAACCAAATAGTTGGGTTGCAACCGCCCCGCTGTCGGCACCCTCCAGCATGCCCTTGACCAGTTGTCCGGTTGCGTTTCTTCCCGTGTAGGCAAAATGGCCCATCAGTCGTCCACCTGGGAATGGATGCGCATCGCTTCCTCGACCGTGGTTCGGCCTTGCACAACCCGTTCCACCGCATGATCCTTGAGCATCTGCCCCTGCATCTGCTTGCGCGCCACCTGCATGAACGTCGCCGGATCAGACTGGTTTGCGGCCTCGACCACCGGGCGGGTCATTTCCAGCATTTCGTATACACCGGTACGTCCAAGGTATCCGGTGCCATTGCATTGTGTGCATCCGCGCCCGATCCGGCAGGATGCAAAAGCCGTGGAGTTCCCCAACGCGTGATGCATCCACTCCTGCTGCTGTGGGGTCAGTTGCGCGGCCTCGCCGCAGCTTTCGCAGATCAGCCGCATCAGGCGTTGTGCCAGAACCACCTGCAACGACATGGCCACCATATAGCGCGGGGCACCCATGTCGATCAACCGGATCGGCGTGCTGATGGCGTCATTGGTATGCAGCGTGGAAAACACCATGTGACCAGTCATCGCAGCACGCAAACCGGTCTCGACGGTGTCCTGGTCGCGCATTTCCCCTACCAGAATCACATCCGGATCCTGGCGCAACCCGCTGCGCAGCACCCGGCTGAAGGTGAGATCGATCTTCTCGTGGATTTGCACCTGGTTGATGCCGGGAAGTCGGTATTCAACCGGGTCTTCCACGGTGATGATCTTGCGCTCCGCAGTGTTGAGTTCATCAAGCGCGGCATAGAGCGTTGTCGTCTTGCCGCTGCCAGTCGGGCCGGTGACCAGCACCATGCCGCTTGGGCGGTGGATGATTTCGCGCAGGCGCTTGAGCATGTCGGCCGGCAGGCCGAGACGATCCAGCCCGAGAACGCCACCGCTCTGGTTGAGCAGACGCATGACCACCGATTCGCCGAACTGCGTCGGCATGGTGGAAATGCGCACGTCAATCTGCTTGCCCCGGACCTTGACGTTGAAGCGACCGTCCTGGGGTAGACGTTTTTCCGAAATATCCAGCCCCGACATGAGTTTCAAGCGCAGGGTCAGGGCGGAAGCGATCCTGGAATCTGATTCAGTCTGCACGTGTAACACGCCGTCGATGCGAAAGCGGATCAGCACCTTGTGTTCCTGTGGCTCGATATGAATATCCGAAGCGCGCACCTGTACCGCGTCCTCGAATACCGACTGAAGCAGTTTGACCACCGGCGCGTCCTCGGCGCCCGGCGTCAGTCCGAGCGTGTTGAAATCGGTGGATTCGCCAAGTTCCTGCTGCAACTCCAGCGCGAGTCCGCTGATTTCCTCGGTACGGCGGTACACCCTGTCAATGGTCTGCAACAACAATGTTTCGCCGACCACCGCGAGCTCAATGTCGCGTTTCAATACCCGGTTGATCTCGTCATAAGCGAACAAGTCGGTAGGGTCGGCCATGCCGACCCGATAAGATGCGCCCGTCTCATCCAGCACGATGGCACGAAAGCGGCGCGCCAGCGTTTCCGGCAGGCGCGTCGCAACATCGGCGCGAATATTAAAGTGCTTGAGATCGATGAAGGGGACGTGCAACTGCCGCGCGAGCGCTTCGCCGATTTGCTCTTCGGTCACGTTCCCCGAATCGATGAAGATGCGGCCAAGTTTTCGGCCACTGCGCTTTTGTTCCTCAAGCGCGGATTTGAGCTGGTCCTGCGTCAGCAGATTTTGCTGAAGCAGGATTTCGCCGAGTCGAATTTTTTCCGGTCTACCCATCTACCCCGATTTCGTCCTGGCGCACGAATGCGCGAGGTACACCTAGACTTGAGTTAGCGACCACACCAAGGGTTTCCTTTAGCAGCTAATTTTGTTGAAGTATGCATTGCAGTTCATTGAATTTCAAGATTAAACTCCGGAACTCAATGAATTGCAACCCAACATGTTCGATATTGTCCTGTTTGAACCCGAGATTCCACCCAATACCGGAAACGTCATCCGGCTTTGTGCCAATACTGGGTGCCGGCTACATCTCGTTCAGCCACTGGGATTTCAGTTGAGTGATCGTCAGTTGAAGCGCGCCGGGCTGGACTATCACGAATATGCCCGGGTTCAGGTACATGCGGACTGGCCTGCTCTGTTGCACGCCTTGCCGGGCCGGCGTTTCGGCTTCAGTACTAAGGCGACCACCCGTTACGACAGCGTCCGATATCGAGCTGGCGACGTGCTGATCTTCGGGCCAGAAACGCGCGGACTTCCGGACGCGTTGCTCGCCAGTTTTGCGGACGCACAGCTTCTGCGCCTGCCCATGGTAGCGGCCAGCCGCAGCCTTAACTTGTCGAACGCGGTGGCAGTTGCGGTATACGAAGCCTGGCGACAGCTCGGCTTCGCGGGAATGCGCAGCTAGCGCACACTCTCCGACTTTGGCTCACGCTGCAGCAAACCATCGACCAGCTCCTGGGCCGAAGTCAATCCGCCCAGCAAATGCGAGACGGCCGAGGATATGGGCATTTCGATCCCCAGTTGTCTTGCAAGCCGTTGTATTTCGGGCGCGGTCTTGACCCCTTCCGCGACGTGACCGAGCTCCGCCAGAATGCTCGCAAGCGGGCGTCCGAGCGCAAGTTGCAGCCCTACACGGCGATTTCTCGATAAATCCGATGTGGCGGTCAGCATCAGGTCGCCAGCACCAGCCAGTCCCATGAAGGTCTCGGCGCGCCCGCCCAAGCGTACGCCCAGCCGGGTCACTTCGGCCAACCCACGCGTAATCAACGCCGCTCGTGCCGACGCGCCGAGCTTCAAACCGTCGCAGACACCCGCGGCGATAGCGATGACATTCTTCACCGCGCCGCCAATTTCCACCCCGATCAGGTCATCACTGGAGTAGACGCGCAAACGTCCGGTATGCATCAGGCCCGCGGCCAGGGCGGCAAACTCGGGGTCCCGCGAGGCCAGCGTCACCGCTGCCGGAAGTCCGCGCGCAACCTCGGCGGCAAAGCTGGGCCCGGAAAACGCGGCGCGCGGTTGTGACGATGGAAGCTCTTCTTCGGCGATCTGGTGCGGGAATTTCGCGCTGCCGGATTCAAAACCTTTGCACAGCCAGACAACGCCTGCTTCTGATCGGGCCGACACGATCAGCTTCAGGGTCTCGCGCAACGCGCCGGTGGGAACCGCAATGACGATCAGATCGGCGTCAATGAGCGCCTGTCGCACGTCCGGGGTAATCAGTACGCCCGCTGGTATCGCGACTTCTGCCAGATAGCGCGTATTTAACCGGTCGGCAGACATCGCCCGGCACTGGTGGGCATCGCGCGCCCAGAGCGCAATTGAGTGACGGGATGCGAGCGCGACACCCAGTGCGGTGCCCCATGCTCCGGCGCCGAGAATGGCGAGTTTCATAGCCCCCAAAGCTGGCTTGCTTTAATGAAACCCGTGGCACCGTCCTTATGGCGGACCTTGACCCAGCCGGCAGTCGCTTCGAGCAGATCGAGAAAAACGTTCTTCTGCGCGACGAATACGACCGGGGAAGCTTCATTCGCTGCCTGCCGTGCCTCGGCAGTTTGCACTTGCACCATGACCGTATGACGATCCGACAGATTGGCGTTCTCTACCCAGGCAAACTGCCCTGCATCGTCACGAACCTTGGACCAGGTGCCCAGCTTCACGACGACTTCCACCGGATAGCCCGGGGAGAGTATGAACAACTTCTGCGCGCTGAGGGTCGGCGCGTCGTAGAGAATAGCGGCCGGTTCGGCAACGGATCGAAAATCCAGCGCAACCACGTCCGCACTAAAAAGCAAGAGTGCGACAAACGGCAACGAGAGCGGTCTGCGCAGCATGCCGCGACTAATGTGTCGCCCCCGCCGGGACATTGTTCTGCGCACTCGCCAAGCGCTGTGCCTGGAATATCGCCTCGAAGTTGACCGGATTGAGCAGTACCGGCGCAAAACCGGCACGCACCACCGCATCGGAAATCACCTCGCGCGCATAGGGATACAAGATATTAGGGCAGGTGATCCCGAGCACCGGTTCCAGCTCGCTCTGCGGCAGGTTACGGATCTGGAACACGCCGCCCTGGCTCGCCTCGACCAAAAATACGGTTTTGTCGGCAAACTTGGCCGTTACCGTAACGCTCACCAGTACTTCGTAGTAGCCTTCATCGATCGGGCTGGCACTGGTGTTCAACTGTATTTCGATCTGCGGCGTATTGCGTTCAAGGTAAATTCTCGGCGCATTGGGCACTTCCACCGAAAGATCCTTGACGAAAAGCTTCTCGATCGTGAATACCGGTTGGTTGGGTTGCTCGCTCATGGTGACTGGCCTGTAGTTGGTAAATTTTGAGAGGGTCAGACGGCCGTGGATTTTTTCTCGCCACCATGCGAACTGGAATCACCATGCAGCCCCGGTTCGTCACGCAGCAGGAGATCGAGACCGCCGGCCGCGTCCAGTTCGGAAAGATCATCGAACCCGCCGACATGTCTGTCGCCAATATAGATTTGCGGAACGGTGCGTCCGCCGGTGCGTTCCATCATTTCGATACGCAGCGCCGGCTGCTGATCAACCCGAATTTTCTGGATGTCCGCGACGCCTTTGCTTTTCAATAGCCGTTCGGCTGCCACGCAATATGGGCACACGGCGGTGCAATACATGCTCACGCGCGGCATTATTTCTCCACCGGCATGTTTGCCTGCTGCCAGGCGTTCATGCCGCCCGCCAAAACCACGATTTCCGCAAATCCCGCCTTTTTGAGCAAAGCGGTTGCCGAGTGCGACCGGCTGCCGGTCTGGCAGACGAGGATGGCGGGACGATTCTTGAATTTTTCCAGCTCCCCGATGCGCTTCTCGAATTGCCCGAGCGGAATATTCTTCGAGTTGGGGGCATGGCCGGCGCTGAATTCCGCCGGCTCTCGCACGTCGATCATGACTGCATCCTTGCGATTGAGCAGTTGAACGACCTGCATCGCCCCCTGTTCGGGCGCGCCGCTCAGACGTCGATTGACCAATGGCCAGATCAAGACCGCAGCGCTGACCGCAGCCGCCATCACAAGCCAGATATTATTGAGTACAAAATTCACTTTTCCGCCCTGTCCTTTTCCGCTTGCTGCGCCAATGCATGGCGCAGCAACTCATTCATCCCGCTCTCGCCGGAATTTTCCATCGCTCGCGCAATCCGGATCGCCTCCTCGCGGTAGCCGGGGTAATTCGCAACCGCCAAATCCCATTGCGCCCGCATGCCTGCGACGTCCGTCGTCATTGCCAGCAGCAACGCCTGACGATAAACAAAATCATTGGACGGCTGGAATTGCATGGCGCGTCGATTGAGTTCGATCTTGTCTGCCAAGCGTTCCCGATTCAGCGGCATCTGCCGGGCCAGGGCATATTCAACGAACGGCGCGAACAACGAATTGCGCTGCAAATCGATCAATACCGCGCCGGGTGTCCGGGTCAATCCAAGCGTCCGCGCCAATTCGCGATCTTCACCCGATTCAGCCACGGAGCTGGCTTGACTGATCGCGTTTCGCTGCAATGACTGCATGACGCGATAATCCCGATAGACGTTCACACTCGAAACCGCCCCGAGTAACACCGCCGCAATCAGGATCAACCGGCCGCCGGGTCCGTCATTTGTCTTCGGTGCATCGCACTCAGCGGCGCCCATGACAATCGCCGCAATGCCCAGAAAATACGCGTACCACAGGGGATACTCTAGCATACTGTGCAGCCCGAGCACCCCGAGAACCGCCGCCATCCACCACCTCGAAGCGTCGATTTTCGCGCCGCGCATGGACCACCCCCACCAGGCCAAGCCCCCAAACAGGATAACCAGCCCGACAGTGCCAAATTCCGCGGCTATCTGGAACACCAGATTGTGGGCATGGTCAACGATGCCTTCGTCAAAACCAGAAGCCGGCAGTTTTTCCGCGAGCAGAAAACGATTCCAGGAGAATTGCCTGAACCCGACTCCGAGAACTGGCGCATCCCGGAACATCATCTGTGCTTCATTCCAGAAGCGCAGCCGCGTCGGCGAAGATAGTCCAAGCGACTGGACGCGCGCGCCCATGGTTTCGACGGCTATCGATCGTTGCGGCGGCAGTCCCGCCAAGGCCCACTGCACAAGCACCAGACCGGCGAAAACAAAAATACTGTAAACCAGCAGGCGCCTCAGCTCGACGGATGGCCGGGACACGCCCATCGCGACCGAGATCACCACGAATGCCACGGCATACAGCCACACGGTCCGCGAGCCCGATACCGCCAGCACGGCAAGCAGAATCAGGCACAGGATCAAGGCCGGAACAAAACTTAGACGTCGCGTACTCCACAGATACCCGGTCGAGGCAAGTCCCAGGAAAAGATAATTCGCCAGATGATTCGGCTGCCCGGTATTGGCATAGATGCGTCCATGCAGTTGCGGCAACATGAGTGGCGCCAGCGGCGAGGCCACACCAAAGAGTTGCATCAACCCGATCAGCGCACTGATCAGAGCACCGGCAGTCAGAAACCACGAGAGTCCGGTGGCGAACGCGGCCGCGCCGAGTATCCCGGCCAGCCGGTTGGCCAGCATTGCCAATGCGGCTGCCCACAGCACATAAACCGCGCCGAGCAAATTTAACTGCCCATAGACCACTTTGCCCAGGGCAATCTGCAGCGCCATGAGCATCGCGAAGCCGAGAAACAGGATACTTACTCGCGGCAGGCGCATATCGGTCCACAACGCTCGCGAAGCCATCAGGGCAATCGCCAACAGTCCGAGCGCGAAAGCGACCACTTCGCCGTAAAAACTCGATATCGGCGGACGAAATACCGAACTCAAGAACGGCAACACGCAGGCCAAACCCAGCAGAAACAAAGCCAGCCGCGCCGCCAGATGCGGGCGATTTGCTGCGGTAAAACTCAACAAGGATGGCATTGAAGACAATTCCGGCAGTCCTGAAATCGGCGCGACACTGGTTGATGCGGGTAATACAATTCCGTCCTCTGGGCGATCGCGCGCAGATCAAAGCCTGTCTGCAAAACTGATGACGGAGGCTGGCGCGCCCGCATTTCATTAACCTGGCAATCATTACATGCTTCCATGAAGAAAATAGTACTTCTGCGTCATGGCGAAAGTATCTGGAACCGGGAAAACCGGTTTACCGGGTGGACCGATGTCGATCTTTCCACGAAAGGAATTGAGGAAGCCCATCAGGCCGGGCTGCTGCTCAAACAGGAAAGATTCGATTTCGATCTCGCGCATTGTTCGGTGCTCAAGCGGGCAATTCGGACTTTGTGGATCGCGCTCGAGGAGCTGGACTTGACCTGGATACCTCAGCAGCTTTCCTGGCGGCTCAATGAACGCCACTATGGCGCATTGCAGGGCCTGAACAAGGCCGACACAGCCGAGCGCTATGGGGAGGAACAGATTCTGGTTTGGCGCCGCAGCTACGATACGCCGCCGCCCGCGCTCGACCCGGACGATGCCCGCTTTCCCGGAAATGATCGACGCTACGCGCACATGGATCGACGCGAGCTGCCCCTGACCGAGTGCCTTAAAGACACGGTTGCGCGCTTTCTGCCCCACTGGAACGATGTGATCGCACCGCAGGTCAAAGCCGGTCAGCGCGTCATCGTGGTGGCGCATGGAAATACCATACGCGCGCTGGTGAAGTTTCTCGACAACGTATCCGAAGAAGACATCGTGGGGTTGAACATTCCGACCGGAATTCCGCTGGTCTACGAATTGGACGATACATTGCGGCCTCTGCGTAATTACTATCTGGGCGATGCGGAAAAGGCAAGGCAGGCGGCGGCGGCCGTGGCGGCACAAGCGCGCGCCAGGTCTTGAGCATTTTTCGGGTCTTGGGCATCGTTCAGATCTTGAGGAGGGTTTCGGTCTTCAGCACAGGCCGAAAAGCTGTTTCCTCGCTTCTGGCAGCGCTGTTGCTGGCGTGCGCGGCGAACGGCGCGTTGGCCGGGCCAGAAGATGAGCTCAAGGACCTTCGCAGCCGCATCAATTCCCTGAAGAAAAAGCTGACCGAATCGGAAGATTCAAAGGCGGATGCCGCCGATGCACTGAAGGATTCGGAGCGCGCTGTCAGCGAAACCAGCCGCAAGGTTTTTCAGATCGCCGGCCGGCGGCGCGCCGCCGACACCGCGTTGTCCCGGCTCCAATCGCGGATTCGTGACTTGCGCAACACCATAGACAATGAACAGTCAACACTGGACCGGTTGCTCTATCAGCAGTATGTCGGTGGACAATCCGACGCCATCAAGCTGGTGTTGAACGGCGAAGACCCGAACGAAATCGCGCGTCAGTTGCACTATTTGGCTTACGTCTCGAAAGCCCGCTCTGACCTTCTGGGTCGCCTGAGGGAGAATCTCGCGAGCCTGCAGAAACTGAATGACGAAACCAGTCGCAAGAGCGCGGAGCTGCGTGCTTTGCAAAGTGAAGAAACGCAGCAGATGCGCAAGCTGGAAAAGGAGAAAGCGCAGCGGCAACTGGTATATGTAAAGGTATCAAAAGACATCGACAACAGCCGCGAGCAGCTTTCGACGCTCCGGCGCGACGAAGAACGACTTTCCAAATTGCTTGAAAAACTGGCCAGCGAAGCGGCGCGCAAAGGCGGCAAGAAAGGCAAGAAACGCCTGACAAATCAAGCATTGCCGAACGCCGACACCGGGTCGGGGCCGTTTCGTCAGCTCAAGGGTCGCCTGCGTTTGCCGGTAATCGGTGAACTTATCAATAGCTTCGGTGGACGAAGACAGGACAGCGGCGCATTCTGGAAAGGCTTGTTCATAGCCACTAAAGCCGGCCGGGAGATCAAGACCATCGCCAACGGGCGCGTAGTGTATTCGGATTGGCTGCGAGGCTTCGGCAACTTGTTGATTCTCGACCACGACGATGGTTATATGAGCTTGTACGGCAACAACGAGTCCTTGCTCAAGCAGGTCGGAGAAGAAGTCCGGGCGGGCGATACCATTGCGACGGCCGGCAACAGCGGTGGCAACCCCGATTCGGGTTTATACTTTGAACTTAGATTTCAGGGAAAACCTTTCGACCCTATCCCCTGGGTATCTTTGAAGTGATCCCTCGGGCATCATTGAACGCCGCCACTTGGGGAAAAGCCCGCCGCTTGGGAATAGCTTTTTTTGGTAACACGGGCGACCGCCAAATTTTGAAATGAGATCGCGCGCCATCAGCTTGCGCGCACATTAAGGAGTCAACAGGATGCAAAGCAAATTTCGGCAGATTAGTCTGATCGTTTTCGGCACGATCCTCGGCGTGCTGATCAGTCTTAACTTTTCTGCCGTGGCGCAAAAGAGTGCCGGGCCGCTGCCAATCGAGGACTTGCGCGCGTTTACCGAGGTCTTTGGGCGCATCAAGAACGACTACGTCGAGCCGGTCGATGACAAGAAGCTGATTTCCGAAGCCATCAACGGCATGTTGTCCGGCCTGGACCCGCACTCCGCTTATCTGGATGTCGAGGCGTTCAAGGATCTGCAAGTCGGCACCCAGGGAGAGTTCGGCGGTTTGGGAATTGAAGTCGGGATGGAAGACGGTTTCGTCAAGGTTGTCGCGCCCATCGAAGATTCGCCAGCCTGGCGCGCGGGACTCAAATCGGGCGACCTGATCATCAAGCTCGACGAAACCAGCGTCAAGGGCATGTCGCTCAACGATGCCGTGAAGCGCATGCGCGGCAGACCTGATACGCAGATCACGCTGACGGTCGTGCGCAAGGGCGACACCAAGCCCCGCGTGGTGACGCTGACGCGCGCCGTCATTCAGGTTCAGAGCGTCAAGTCTAAGTTGCTTGAGCCCGGTTACGCCTACTTCCGCGTTACGCAGTTCCAAGAACACACCGGCGAGACGCTGGCCAAATTCATCGAAAAACTGTTCAAGGAAAACAATGCCCCGATGAAGGGCATCATTCTCGATCTGCGCAATGACCCCGGCGGCCTGCTCAACAGCTCGGTGGCCGTATCGGCGGCCTTCCTGCCGGGCGAAGCGCTGGTGGTTTACACCGAGGGACGTACCGATGACGCCAAGATGAAGCTGTATGCGCGTCCAGAGTTTTACCTGCGCGGCAGCCGGGACGACTATCTGAAAAAATTGCCAAAAGAGATCAAAACTCTGCCGATGGTGGTACTGGTCAACAGCGGTTCGGCATCGGCATCGGAAATCGTCGCTGGCGCCCTGCAGGATCACAAGCGCGCGGTCATCATGGGTACGCAGACTTTCGGCAAAGGTTCGGTGCAGACCATTCTGCCGCTTGGCAATGGCACCGCGATCAAGCTCACCACCGCGCGCTACTTCACGCCGAATGGACGCTCGATTCAGGCGAAGGGCATTACACCCGATATCGTGGTCGAAGAAGCGACGGTGACCGATGGCGACATTGCCCTCAGAGTGCGGGAGGCCGATCTCAGCCGCCATCTCGGCAATCCCCAAGGCGAGGCGGGTGGCAGCAAAGCTCCCGTGCCGCAGCCGCAATCCGCGACGCCCCCGGCGTCAGCCCCGAAAGTCGAAGACAAGCCTGCCGACGATGGCACGCCACCGGACATCGTGTCCAAGAACGACTATCAGTTGAATCAGGCTTTGAATCTGCTGAAAGGCTTGCAGATTCTCGGCAGGCAATAGCCGCTGTTGAGTTCCGCCGCAAACAGAAACTCAGCGGCAACCCCAGTATTGCCGGAAGGCCCGCCCAGTGCGGGCCTTCCGCGTTAAGATGTCTGTGCAACCAGCATTTGACCCGCCGTAATCGAACTGCAATGGACGACACCCAGTTACTACGCTACAGCCGCCATATCCTGCTGCCGGAAATCGGCATTGATGGGCAACAGCGGCTGCTCGACGCGCACGTTCTCATGATTGGCGCCGGCGGCCTCGGTGCACCGGTTGCACTCTATCTGGCGGCGAGCGGCGTTGGCCGCTTGACGATTGCGGACGACGACACGGTCGATCTGACCAACTTGCAGCGGCAGATCGTGCATTTCACCGATTCCATCGGGAAGCTGAAAGTCGATTCCGCGCGCGAAACGCTGACGCGCATCAATCCTGAGACCGTCGTCACACCACTCGCCGAGCGCGTGGCCGGTGAACGTCTTGAGCAACTGGTCCAGAAAGCAGATGTGGTGGTCGATTGCACGGATAATTTTGCCACCCGTCATGCCATTAACCGCGCCTGCGTGCGCTTTTCCAGGCCACTGGTTTCAGGTGCCGGTGTGCGCTTCGACGGGCAGATTACGGTATTCGATTTGCGTACCGCGCAGAGCCCCTGTTATCACTGTCTTTTCCCGGAAAGCGGTGATCTCGAAGATATGCGCTGCGCCGTGATGGGCGTATTCGCGCCGCTGGTCGGCATGGTCGGTTCCGTTCAGGCCGCCGAAGTGCTGAAATTGCTGATGGGCATAGGCAGAAACCTGAGCGGCCGGCTGCTGCTGCTTGACGCGCTGAGCATGGAATGGCGCAGCGTGCGCCTGAAGAAAGATACACAGTGCGCGGTTTGCAGCGGCGGGGACACCGCTCAGCGCGTCTTGGCGCAAGTCTGTACTACCGGCCCCTAGCCTGGGGCTCAGTCTTTTCGATATTCGACGCGCGTGCGCCCGCTGGCGGCCGACGTGTAGATCATTTCCTTGCCGGTCACTTCCTTAAGTTTCCAAGCGGCGGCGAAACCCGACGGCATCAGACTCGGCAGAGTGGACGTCTCGATCTTCGTGTGCAGATAGCCATCGCGCACCGACCAGTTGCCGCTGGCGGAAAAGTAATACACCAACCGGCCGTTTCTGATTTCGAAGTTGGGGCGATTGGGCAAGTCAAAATCGGCCGGCACCAGCATGCGCAGCTCGCCCTGCCAGTTGACACGCCCACCGGGCAATAGCGTGAATCGGTTTTCAACAATGACATCGTCGGGCGCCACTTCGCGCGAACCCCAGGTGCCGACCACGACCTTGGCAAATTCGTCGTCCGATGCGGCGCAAGCGCCCAGCAGTGCCGCCACCAGCGCGCACGCTACTGGCCTGAGCTTTTTCTTCGCGCCACGCACTTGCTGCTATACCAACAAAGGCCATTGCATGGCCCATTGTTCGGTCGGGTCGCGTCTGAAGCCGCTCTTGGCAAACTGATGCCAGCGCCCGATCACGAAGGCCATCATGAGATTAGCCTGCGCGGCCGCGTCGGTTCCCTCCGGAAGCTGCTTTTCCGAAGCGGCGAAGCGCAACGCCTGTTTCAGGGTCGCCTCCAGACGGTCGTGCAACTGGTTGATGCGTGCCTGCAAGCGCTCGTTTTCGTTCACCAGCGCGTCTCCGATCAGCACCCGAGTCATGCCGGGATTTTTTTTCGCGAAACCGAGCAATGTTGTCATGATCGCCTCGAGTTGCTTCAGGCCACCCGACTCCTCGGCGGTAATCTTGTTGATCAGGCCGAACAGGGTCTGCTCGATGAATTCGATCAGGCCTTCGTACATCTGCGCTTTGCTCGCGAAATGCCGGTAGAGCGCGGCTTCGGAAACGTCGAGTCTTGCGGCAAGCGCGGCCGTGGTGATTTTTTCCACTTTGGGAATTTCGAGCATGCTCGCTAAGGTCTGCAAGATCTGCAGCTTGCGTTCTCCGGGCTTGGTCGGCATGGTGGCGCTGATACAGTGTAGAGGGCAAAAAATTGGCAAGACCGCGCGAAATTTAACACGAACCAGCGTATTGCGAATGCGCGGCGCATTAGAGCAGATGCAGCAATCTGGGCAACCGGAACAAGTGTCGTACTTTGGCATCCACCCAGGCTGGCGCGCAGTTCGGCTCGCCCACCAGCACGGTTTTCATGCCCATGCGCCTGGCCGTACGCAGATTCTCCAGGCTGTCCTCCACCATCACACAGCGCGAAGCCACCAGCCTGTGTGCATGCATCAGGCGCAGGAATCCATGCGCTTGCGGCTTGGGCCGAAACCGGGTGTGCTCGATGCAAAAAACATCGTCGAACAGATCGTCCACGCCGAGCACCTTGAGCACCGCTCCGGCATAGTGTCCGGGCGCGTTGGAAAACACGATCTTTCGACCCGGCAGGCGGTGCAGCACGGAGCGCAGTTCACGACGCGCGACCACCATGCGCTCCAGCGCCGGAAGGCGATGGGTTTCGCGCAGAAAATGCTCCGGATCGACATCGTGGTGCCGGATCAGACCCAGCAGCGTCGCTCCGTAAGTCTTCCAGTAGCGCTCACGCAGAATGCTGGCTTCCTCGGTTCCGACACCGAGCAGCGCGGCGACGTAGTCGGTCATGGAGCGGTTGATATGCGGAAAGATGTGCGCGCGCGCGTCGTGCAGCGTATTGTCGAGATCGAAGATCCACACCTTCGACCTGCGCATTGCGGCCACACTCATATCAGGTTCGGGACAACCTACCCTGACTTGGCCGGCAAGGCATCAGCGGTTGCGGATCAGCGTTCCGACCCCCTGATCGGTCAGCACTTCCAGCAGCAGCGCGTGCTCAACCCGACCGTCGATGATATGCACGCTTTTGACGCCGCTCTTGGCCGCGTCGAGTGCCGAGCTGATTTTGGGCAACATGCCGCCGTGGATGGTGCCATCGGCGAACAAGTCATCGACTTGCTTCGGCGTCAATCCGGTCAGCAGCTTGCCGTCCTTGTCGAGGACGCCGGGTGTGTTGGTCAGCAGGATCAGCTTTTCGGCATGCAGAATTTCCGCCAGCTTTCCGGCCACCAGATCAGCGTTGATGTTGTAGGACTCGCCGTTCTCGCCCACGCCGATGGGCGCCACCACCGGAATGAATTCGCGGCTTTCCAGCAACGAAATGACTTCCGGGTCGATGCTCTGAATTTCGCCGACCTGGCCGATGTCGATCCTGTCGCCGCCTTCCTCCTTGTTTGCGAGCATCATCTTTCGCGCGCGAATAAAGGAACCATCCTTACCGGTCAGGCCGATGGCGCGTCCGCCGTTCTGATTGATCAGACTGACGATGTCCTTGTTCACCAGGCCGCCGAGCACCATTTCGACAATGTCCATGGTTTCGCGGTCGGTCACCCGCATGCCCTGAATGAACTCGCCCTTCTTGCCCACGCGCTTCAACATCTCGTCAATCTGCGGCCCGCCGCCATGCACCACCACCGGATCCATGCCGACGAGTTTGAGCAGCACCACGTCGCGCGCAAAGGAATTTTTGAGCTTCTCGTCAGTCATGGCGTTGCCGCCGTACTTGATGACGATGGTTTTGCCGTGAAAGCGGCGGATATAAGGCAGCGCTTCGGCGAGGATCTGCGCTTTCTGCACTACTTCATCGGCGGACAGGGGCATGGCACGCTCACGTTAACCGGGACAGCGCGGATTCTACCGCGACAGTTGCCAGAGTCGTAATGAAAACATGATCCTCGGTCTCCATTGCGTCCGAATCTTGAGCAGCAGACGTGCGCGCTGACAGAGCGCAATGCGTATTAAGGTGCGCCGAGGGCGACGCGGCTGGCCACCCCCGGATGGTCGATCACTGGATCGTCAGTTTCCTTGCGCTGGCAGCGGCCTTCTTTGGCAGACGCAGCTCCAGAACGCCCTCGTGGTACTTCGCTTGCGCCGCGGCCTCGTCCACGTCCTGCGCCAGACTGAAGGCGCGATGGACTTTTCCATAATAACGCTCGGAGCGCAGCAGCGCTTCACCGCGCTTGTCCTCGCTCTCGCGCTTGACTTCGGCGCTGATGGCGATTTGATTGCCGTCGATGGTGACGTTGATGTCATCTTTTTTCACGCCCGGAATCTCGGCGCGCACAGTATAGGCGTCAGCATCCTCGGCTACGTCCATGCGCACTTGCACCGGCGCCGAATTGTCGAGTGTTAGCGGGCGCACGAAAAAACCCTTGAAAAAGTCGTCCAAGCCGTCGTCAAATGGATTGCAGCGCATCAGATTTGCCATGATGTGGTCTCCTTGAATGAAAGTGCGGGTGCAGTAGCTACCCTTGCGGCTTATATAAGCGCCATCCCGGCCATTTCAAGAGCATGCATGTCCCTGCCAGGGCGTGTTCCGACCACGGCGTTGGCGGCAATCGGCGGCGCCGGGATCGAAGAGCTTCAGGAGCACCGCGACTATCTCTGCCGCTATACGCTGCCGCAAGTGCAGCGTCACCAGTCGCCTCAATGAGGAACTTGGTATTTCCTCATTCAATTGCTGGGTTATTCTTTGATCTTGGGCGAGTGCCTGGTTCGGCACAGAAGACCAGCCGATCGGTGCTGCCAATTGAGGACTGCCTGCCACAATGCGGATCAGCCGCAAGCCAGAATCGATGAATACCTGTAAGCACGTCTCGGCGCAGGTCTCGCAATCGCGGGACCGGCGCCTTGGCTGGGTCGAGCGCTGGCGTTTATCCGTGCACTTGAAGGTCTGCGCCGGCTGCCGTAACCTTCAGAAACCAATGTCCTTTCTGCGCACTGCCTTGCGCGATCATCCCGCTATCAAAGCAGATCGCCAGGAGCGAGAACAAGGGGACCCTAACCCGCATCCGTTTGCCTGCTTGCTGCGTACTTGGGATTGCGGCAGGCAACGACGGCCGTAACCACGCAGATCGTCAATCAAACTCTTAGTAAGGAGAAGGAACCATGGAACGCAGAAAAATCGTAGGCTTGGCGGTAGCTGCCTCCGCCGCGGCAATTTTTATGGCGGGTTGTTCGAGCATGGGCGGTTCGGGCGGGACCGAGGCGCGGATAGCTTGCAACGGCGGCAACGCCTGCAAGGGTCAGAGTGAGTGCAAGAGCGCGAACAGCGCCTGCAAGGGCCAGAACGCCTGCAAGGGCCAGGGCGTCGTTACGCTGACCGCGGAAGAATGCAAGAAAGCCACCCAGCGCTCGTAACTGGAGGCCTGTTGCGGGAGTCCGTCCAGTCGGACTCCCGCGTTCGCGTGAACTCGATGGTCTCTTCATGACAGCAGCTTCGGGACTGGGATTCGGCCTCGGCCTGCGCACCGATCATTACGAAGACATCCTGGCGGATCAGCCGCGCGTGGACTGGTTCGAGGCGCTCAGCGAAAACTATCTGGTCTCCGGCGGCAAGCCGCTGTATTACCTGGATCGCATCCGTGCCGACTATCCCATCGTGCTGCACGGGGTGTCGCTTTCCATCGGCAGCACGGACCCGCTTGACCAGGATTACCTGAAGTCACTGAAGCAACTGGCGCAGCGCGTGCAACCGGCCTGGGTGTCGGATCATTTGTGCTGGACCGGTGTCGCCGGCAAGAATCTGCACGATCTGTTCCCGATTCCCTATACCGAAGAGGCGGTCGAACATGTCGCCGCGCGCGTGCGCGAAGTACAGGATTTTCTCGGCCGGCAGATTCTGCTGGAGAACGTGTCGAGTTACGTGACTTTCCGTGCCTCCGAGATGAGTGAATGGAATTTTCTGTCGGAGATCGCGCAACGCGCCGACTGCCATGTGCTGCTGGATGTGAACAACATTTACGTCAGCGCTTTCAATCACGGTTTCGACGCTCTGGAGTTCCTCAACGGCATACCGGTCGATCGCGTGCGCCAGATTCACCTGGCCGGCCACAGCAACTGCGGCACGCATATTATCGACACTCATGATGCGGATATTGTCGATCCGGTGTGGGATCTGTACGCCGGCGCGGTGCGCCGTTTTGGCAACGTTGCCACCATGATCGAGCGCGACGATCATATCCCACCGCTGGCCGATCTGGTGACCGAACTCGGGCACGCGCGCCAAGTGGCTTCGCGGAACCTGCCTACCCGGGTCGCAGCATGAGCAACGCGCCGCGTCTTGTACTCACTGAGACTCACTTTCAGGACTATGTGCTGCAAGGCGCGGCGGCCATAGACCGGCACATCGAAGGCGACAGCGCGGAATTCCGCTCTACACGGCTGGGCATTTACCGTGATGCCTATCGCCTGCGTTTGACCGAGGTTCTGGGCAACGATTACGAAGTCCTGCGTGCCTACCTTGGCGACGAAACTTTTGACTCTCTTGCCCGCGATTACATTGGCGCGCACCCATCGACGTTTCGAAACGTGCGCTGGTTTGGCGGCAGGCTGGCGGAATTTCTGCGCGTGACAACGCCCTACATCGAGCGCCCGGAAATGGCCGAACTGGCCCAATTCGAGTGGTCTCTTGGAGAGGCTTTTGATGCGGCAGACATCGAGGCCGTGCAATTTGAGGACATGGCCGCCGTTGCGCCCGAGGACTGGGCCGATCTTCGCTTTCAGGCTCAGCCCGCCTTGCGTGTATTGGCTTTGCGCACGAATGCGGTCGCGATCTGGAAGTCTCTCAAGGAAAACAGCAGCGCGATCGCGGTTGATCTTTCGCCCCAACTGGTGACATGGGTTGTATGGCGCAAACAACTGTCGCCATTCTTTCGATCACTGGAAGCCGACGAAGCCTGGGCACTGCACGCCATGAGGTCTCAGGCCAGTTTTGGCGAAATCTGCACCGGGTTGTGTGAATGGGTGGCTGAGGACGCGGCGGCCGCAAAAGCCGCCGGCATGTTGCGCGCCTGGGTTGAAGCCGGCTGGATCGCGGGGCTGGAAATCGCAGGGTAGCCGTCAACGTTGGTCGTGCTCCGTCTGGGTACCGCTCGCACGATCGCGCACAACAGCTTCGACCGCGACGCGGCGCTCGCGTTTGGACGCATCTTCGACGACCAGTTCCAGCTTGATCTTCTGCCCCGCCACCAGCGACTGCTTCAGGTCGAACAGCATAATGTGATTGCCTCCCGGCGCGAGCGTGACGGTCGTGCGGGCGGGCAGATTGAGAAATGGCAAAGGCCGCATTCTCATCATGCCATCCTCCATTTTCATTTGATGGACTTCGGCGGTTTCCGCCATTTTCGTTTTCACGCCCGTAAGGCGCAGCGGTTCGCGCGCGATCAGCTTCATATAGACGCCACCGACCTTTTGTCCCGGAACCGTGGCCCTCGTCCATGGATCCTTCACCTGGATCAGGTCGGCGGCCTGCGCTGCTCCCGTCAGCAGCCAGGCCAACATAATCGCTCTGATGCTAGATTGTCCGGCAGGCGGATTCATTGTGGTGACGTGAAATGGTTGACCGGGCGTATTGTTCCAGACACGCGGCTGCACGGCAATCGAGAGTGCGGCACCGGAAATGCAACAGGCGTCCTGTATAATCGCGCGCCTTCGCGATGATGAAATTTTTTCTCCTTCTCGCATCCCTCTCCGGCCCTCCGGCTCTGGCCCAGGCACCGGTCTCCGATACCCCGCCTGCTCCGGTCGTATCGGCAAAGTCATATCTTCTGGTTGATTATCAAAGCCGCCAAGTCCTTGCGGCGCGCAACCCCGACATGCGGGCGGAGCCGGCATCGCTGACCAAGCTGATGACTGCGTATGTTGTTTTTGATGCCCTGCGCCAGAAGCGCATCACATTGGAGCAGCCGTTCATTACGTCGGATAAGGCGGGGCGTGCGCCTGGCGCGCGCATGTTCCTGACCGAAGGCGAATCTGTCTCCGTCGAAACCCTGCTTGGTGGCCTGATCGTGCAATCGGGCAACGACGCGGCCGTCACTCTGGCCGAAGGCGTGGCTGGGAGCGAGGACGCCTTTGTCGATACCATGAACCGCGAGGCCGTACGGCTTGGGTTGAAGGATTCGAATTTCGTCAACGCAACCGGTCTGGCGCACCCGCGGCACTATTCCACCGCAACCGATCTGGCGGCACTGTCACGCGCACTTGTCGAGGAGTTTCCGCAATATCTGCCAATGTACAAAATGCGTGAGTTTCAGCATAACGGCATCACGCAGTACAACCGCAACCGGCTGTTGGGACGCGACCCCTTCGTCGATGGACTGAAAACCGGCCACACGGAAAGCGCCGGTTTCTGCATGGTTGCCACCGCTCTGCGTAAGGACCGGCGCGTGATCGCGGTGGTTCTCGACGCCGTTTCCGAGAGCACTCGCGCCATTGACGCGCAAAAGCTGTTGAACTACGGTTTCGAAGCCTTCGATACCGTAAAGCTCTACTCCGCCAGTCAGCCCATCCATGCGCTGCCGGTATGGAAAGGTAACAGCGAGACCTTGCCGGCCGGCCTGCCCGCCGATTACTTCGTCACTTTGCCCAAAGGATTCTTTCAACGGCTCAAACCAACCGTTGCAAGCATGCAACCGCTGATGGCGCCAATCCGCGTCGGGGACCGTGTCGGCACGCTGCAACTGTCTTTCGATGGCAAGCCGTTTGATGAAAAGCAGCTTATCGCGCTCGAAAGTGTGGGCATGGCAGGCCTGCTGGTACGCGCCTGGCACGGTCTGCGCCTGTTGTATCGGGATTTTTCAGCGGCAGTGCCATGATTTATCTGAACGGTGAGTTCATGCCCATCGAACAGGCACGCATTCCAGTGCTCGATCGCGGCTTCATTTTCGGCGATGGTGTATACGAGGTCATCCCGGTTTATTCGCGCCATCCGTTTCGACTCGCCGAGCACCTGCGGCGGCTGCAAGCCAGTCTGGACAGCATCAAACTCGCCAATCCGCATGATGACGCAAGCTGGACGAGTTTGATTGAACGTCTGGTGGAATTGAACGCGCCCGAGGACCAGTCGCTCTACATGCATATCACGCGCGGACCGGCGAAACGCGATCATGCGTTTCCCAAAATCGTCACACCGACCGTATTCATGATGAGCAACCCGCTGACCACTCCGTCACCGGAACAGATCAGCACCGGCGTTGGCGCGATTACCGCGACGGACAATCGCTGGCTGCGCTGTGACATCAAGGCCATCGCGCTGCTGCCAAACGTTTTGTTGCGCCAGCAGGCGGTCGACGCCGGATGCGTGGAGTCCATTTTGCTGCGCGACGGGTTCATGACCGAAGGCGCGGCCAGCAACATTTTCGTGGTCACGGATGGCGTCATGCTTGCGCCGCCCAAGGACCATCTGATGTTGCCGGGCATCACCTACGATGTTGTGCTGGAACTCGCGCAGGCCGATGGGATCCCGCACGAAGTCCGAAAAGTATCCGAAGCGCAACTGCGTGGTGCACAGGAGATCTGGATGACCTCATCCACCAAGGAAGTACTGGCGATCACGCACCTCGACGGCGCGCCGGTCGGCACGGGAATTCCGGGCCCGATGTTCGCCCGCATGTACGCGCTTTATCAGGATTACAAGAACCGGGTCATGCGCTCGGGCTGAACATGGCGCAAGAATCCCTCATTGCGTACCCGACCGACTTCCCGATCAAGATCATGGGCCGGCGCGAGCCCCGGCTGGTGCAAATGATCGTAGACATCGTGCAGCGTCACGCACCGGATTTTGACGCCGCCACGCTAGAGATGCGAACCAGTAAGAAGAACAGCTATCTGAGCGTAACCTGCACCGTGCGCGCCACTTCACGTGAGCAGCTCGATGCCTTGTATCGCGATCTGTGCGACCACCCGGCGGTGGTGATGGTTTTGTGAGAGACGGGGGCGAGGGGCAAGTGAGGGGCGAGGGCCGAGGGCCGAGGGGCGAGGAAGTTCGCGCGGATGGCGCCGACGCGCTGGTTATTCGCCGGCTGGGTCGCGCGGATTACGGGGAAACATGGCGCGGGATGCAGGCCTTCACCGTTGCGCGCAATGCTGATACTCCGGATGAACTCTGGTACGTCGAGCATCCGCCGGTGTATACGCTGGGCGTAGCGGCGAGGCCTGAGCATCTGCCTCGATCGGACAACGGCATTCCGGTGGTCAAAACGGATCGGGGTGGTCAGATTACTTATCACGGTCCGGGCCAGATCGTCGTTTACACGCTGCTCGATCTGCGCCGGCGCAATCTCCGCGTGCGCACGCTGGTGCGAAAGCTCGAACAAGCAGTGATAGACTTGCTGCGTGATGTTGGCGTTGAAGCACGCGGGCGTGAGGATGCGCCAGGCGTTTACATCGCCGCCGCCAAGATAGCCGCACTCGGTTTGCGCGTGCGGGCGCAGGGTTGCTATCACGGACTGAGCCTGAACGTGGACATGGACTTGACGCCGTTCCAGGCGATTGACCCTTGCGGACACCCCGGTCTGGCAGTGACACAATTGCGCGATCATGGCGTCAGTGATCCGGTGGATGTTATGGCCGGGAAGCTGCTGCAAAAACTTTCAAAGGGAATTTGAAGCATCGCCATGACCACCACAAAAATCGAACGCCAGACCGGTCAGGAAAAAACCGCCCGCAATCCGGTCAAAATCATTCCGATCGTGCCGCTGAAAAAGCCGGACTGGATTCGCGTGAAGGCCGCCGGCAGCCCGCGTTTTTTCGAGATCAAACAGGCCTTGCGCGAGCACAATCTTCATACCGTGTGCGAAGAGGCTTCCTGCCCCAACATCGGCGAATGTTTCGGCAAGGGCACGGCGACCTTCATGATCCTGGGCGATTTGTGCACGCGCCGCTGCCCGTTCTGTGCCGTGGCCCACGGCCGGCCGCTCGCACCGGATGCGCAAGAACCGGCCAATCTGGCGCAGACCATCGCCGCGATGAAGCTCAAATACGTGGTCATCACCAGTGTCGATCGCGACGATTTGCGCGATGGTGGCGCGCAGCATTTCGCCGATTGCATTGCCGCGATACGCTCCCGCTCGCCGCAGACCCGGATCGAAGTGCTGGTTCCGGATTTTCGCGGCCGGCTGGAAATCGCGCTGGAAAAATTGTCCGCCAATCCGCCGGACGTGATGAACCACAATCTGGAAACCGTCCCCCGACTCTACAAGCAGGCGCGTCCGGGTGCCGACTACTTCAATTCACTGAAACTGCTGAAGGACTTCAAGGAAAGGTTTCCGGACATTGCTACAAAGTCTGGCCTGATGCTCGGGCTGGGCGAGGCCGATGACGAGATTCTGCAAGTGATGCGCGATTTGCGCGCCCACGACGTGGAAATGCTCACGCTGGGCCAGTATCTGCAGCCAACGCAAGGCCACCTTCCGGTGCTGCGTTACGTCGAGCCGGCTCGCTTCAGCCAATTCGAGCAGGAAGCGCTTGCCATGGGTTTTCGTCACGCCGCCTGCGGACCGCTGGTTCGCTCCAGCTATCACGCCGACCAGCAGGCGCATCAGGCGGGAGTAAGTTGAATTCGCGGCCACTCAGCCGCTTTTCGACAGCTCTTTCTCGATCAACCCGCCAAGCGCCTCAAAGTCGGGCTCTCCCTCGATGCGCCTGACGATTTTCCCGTGCCGGTCGACCAGGAAAGTCGTCGGTGTGCCGCGTATGCCGCCGAAGGCCTGCATGGCCTGTCCTGCAAGATCCAGCGCCACCCGGAATGGCAGCTTGTTCTGCTGCGCGTAGGCAAAAACCCGATCCGGCGGATCGTAAGCCATGGCCACGGCCACAAAGTCAAACCCGCGCTCGCGATACTTGTCGTAGGTCTGAACCATCTTCGGCATCTCGCTGACGCACACCGCACACGATGTCGCCCAGAAATTGACCAGCACGACCTTGCCTTTGAGCGAAGACATCGTGAAGCGGTCTCCGTACACGCCGATAAAGTTAACATCGGCCGGTGCCACTGGACGGCTCCAGCCGGCATAGATACCGGCCGCAAGCGCCGCTATCGCGAGCAGAATGGCCGGCACCGTGAACTTCTTTTCATTCATCATCATTCGTACAGGGTTCCGATGGAAGGCGTAACTCTATCAACTCTGCGCGATTCGATCCCGCCAGATTTCATTCGACGCGTGCAAGCGCCAATCGCTCCAGCAGCGGTGTCCAGGATTGGCGATTTTGCGCCTGCCCCGCCGCGAGCGCACCAGCCTGAAACCTCGCATATTCACTCTCAATTGATGTGACGGCCTGCAATAGGCCCTCCGCGCTCAATGCAGTCAGTTCAACTCCGGCGCCAAAAGATTTGACCAGAGCCGCGCTCCAGGTACCGGCCGTGGCCACGACCGGGCAGGCATGCGTCAGTGCATCCAATGTCACGCCGCTGACGCGATCGCGAAAATCGGCTTGATCGTAGGGTTGCAGGCAGATGCTGCCGGGAAACAAGGCCGCATACTCCCGCGGTGTCAGAGTTTGCGGCACGATCGACAATCCGGCATACCCCGTGGCATGCAGGCGTGCGATGTCAGACTTAATCTGCGCATCGATTTTTCCGTAGTGATCGGCGGATACCTGAACCGTGATTCGCCTCCGGGCTGCTTCGCGTACAAGCAATTCAACCAAGTCCACGATCAGCGCAAACCCCTTGTCCCGCCGTGCGGCCCCGGCGTAAAGCAATTGCCGGAATGGCGCGCGCGCGTCGTGGGCCGAGGCTGGCGGGGACGGATAGGGAAGCAGAAAGACTTGACTGAATCCGCAGCGTTTGAATGCATCAACAACGCTCGCGGTCGTACCGAAAATATTGATCTGCGGCTGTCGCAATGCAAGTCTGCGCAGCGAACGCAATTTGGCGGGCGTCTCGTGCAACCAATGGAAATAAAGGAAAATGCGGTTGGCCGGCAACCGGCCGCCGGCAACCAGATCAAGCAATATCAGGTCACTGCGGCGTGCCGTGGTTACGATGACCGGCGCGCCTTCTCGCAACAGCCGCCGATACAACACCAGGGTTTGCAACAGGCGAATGCGTCGGCGAAAAACCGGATGATTCACCACTTGGGAAGCGAACTCGAGGCCTTGCGAGCCGGTTGCACTCCACAAATCGATGCGCCTGCCGCCCAAGGCCTGAAACAAACTGGTTACCAGACTGTGACAATGCCCTGAGTAGCCATCCAGCGTCGGCTCCACGACTTGAATCGATTGCACGTCAGCTCACCGGGTTCAGCAGTTTCTCGATCGCCGAGATCACCACAGCAGCCTGCAGCATCTGCAGGCAGGCACTGCCGCTGCCCTGATGGCGAGCACAGCCCTCCAGCAGGCAGGGAACGCAATGACCTGTCCCCTGCACCAGCGCGACGTTGCCGACGAACTGCGTACCTTGCCGCCGATAAGGCGAAGTCAGGGCTTCGTGTCCCTTTGGCCAGGGCCCCCATTTGACCGGATTCGAGGGCCCGAATAAGGCGAGCGTGGGCGCTCCAAGCGCCGCCGCAAGATGCGTGGTAACGGTATCGGGGCCAATATAGACAGCTGCGCGCTCCAGCAACAGCGCCAGTTGCGCAAAGCTCAATTTACCCGCCAGGTTCAGCGGCGGCGATTCCCCGGCGCGGGAGTGCGAGTCCGCAAACTCGCTTACATAGGCCAGTTCCTGCGGATCGCCGCTGCCGCTGAGAACGACCGCAATTCCCTGCTCCTTAAGCCACGAGGCCAACTCCTGCCACTGTATCGGGTCCCACATCTTGTAGGCGAATTTTGGGTACAGGTGCAGCACGGCAAATCGCGTATTCCGGAAATCCGGAAACAAGGCTTCCAGTTGCCGCTCATCGTCACCCGTGCGGCCAATGGGCATGTCGAAGCGGCGTGGCACGTCCAGCAAATCGGCCAGCCGGAGATTCTGCACTACGGTATGCGTGTTGTTATCGTCGAAGGGAACGATCGCGTGCAGCAGTGCGCGCTTCCACGCGTGCTTGGCGCCAGAAGCCATGATGCCGATGCGATTTCTGCCGGCCAGCCAGGCGTACAGCGTGGGACGATCACTTGGGGAGGTGCAGATCGCGAGGTCGTAGCGCCGCCACAAACCCCGTGCAAAACGAAGTGTCTGTATCGCTGATTGAGATGGCGGGACAGCGATCACTTCATTGAGCAGCGGATTGCCGGCCAGCACACCATCGGTGCCTTTGAACACGAGCATATCGATACGCGCGGCCGGCCATGCGGACTTCAGCGAACTGACCAATGGCAGGGCCAGAAGCACATCGCCAATGCGTCGGGTGACAATGACCAGGATCCGGCCTGGCTCGCCCTGCGGCAATGACCACCTCTGATCAAACACCGGCCCGGAACCCGCCACTGTCGAGTGCTGCGTCACTGCCTGTCCAGCAACATCAGTTTCGCGTACCGATAATAGGTTCCTTCTGCCGTGGCCACTGCCAGCATGAATCCCTCGCGGCCGTCGAGAAATCCACCACGGAAAAAATAAGTGCGAATGAATGCCCACCCTCCCCTCAATACGGCGCCAATGAGGCTGACCTTTCTGCCGCCACGATGCATGTCCTGCGCCGCAAGGGAAGAATAACTGTTCATTTTCGACAGCAGCTCTTCGAGATCGACAAACGTCTCATGCATGATCGGATTTTGCAAAGTTCCGGTCTTGCCATCGGCGATCACGTGTTCATGCACCACGTCGTCGCTGAAGCGCGCGGTGCCGCGCCGGAACAGACGGACAACGTAATCCGGCCACCAACCGGAATGACGCATGAAACGGCCGCTGAAACTCGACAGACGGGGGATGCGAAATGCTGTGATTTCATTTGGTCGTGAA
Organism: Betaproteobacteria bacterium; assembly: GCA_031362885.1. GTDB lineage: Bacteria > Pseudomonadota > Gammaproteobacteria > Burkholderiales > JACQAP01 > JACQAP01. The sequence goes on along the minus strand of JANLTJ010000054.1, from coordinate 12,147 downwards.
ATGGTATTCAGAATTTCATCACGCAGCTCCGGCGTCACCCATTCGTCCGCGTCGAGCGACAGCACCCAGTCGCCGGTAGCGTAATCCAGCGCGCGATTCTTCTGCGGGCCAAAGCCGGGCCAGTCGGTTTGAACGACGTGCCGGGTAAACCGGCGGCAAATGCTGACCGTATCGTCCGTGCTGCCGGAGTCCAGCACGATGAGCTCATCCGCCCATTTCACGGAGTCCAGACAGCGCTCGATGGCGGCTGATTCGTTTTTGGTGATGATGACAACAGAAAGAGTCATTAGGTGCGTCTGCCCAGGGCTGTTCGGCGAATGGTTCGCCAAATTCGCGACGGCAACGACCTGGATGTTGCGGAGAAATCGACTTCCTTATTCCAGTTGGACTGGTAGCAAACACCGAGGAAATTCTTTTTCAGTGTCTCGATTGAATCTCCGCCCCGCCGACCAAGGATATATTGGTGTTCGTAATGATAGAACTTGAACAGCGGTTCCACGGGCATTAGTGGAAACGGCCGGAACTTGAGCATTGCTTCGCCATACCACTGAATCTCGGCCGGGAACATCAGAATAGCATCACAAAAACTCATACCCCGGGGTTGCAGAAAATGCTCATCGAGCATACCCCAGACATGGGAACTCCAGATCATCGGAGGCGGACCAAAATCAAACGGCCGCCCACTGCGGCCAAAGATTTCCATCAGCCGCAAGTGCTCTGCATGGTAAAGCTCGTGGATCTTGGCCAAATTATTGTTCACGGCGAATTGGAGCAACTCCTTCGCCTCGTGCATTACCGTATACGGATAACCTTCTGGTGCAAAAAAATCGGACAGACCAAAAGGGCGGATAAACTGGCAGTCGGAATCAACGCACAAGTACGCCTCAAACAGTCCCAGTCTCCAGAATTCTGACTTGACGATCTGCTGCGAAATGCCACCCGGCAGTCCGAGAATTTTGTTCAAGTCGAGTCGGGGGTTGGTGCGAATGATCTCTTCGTCAGCTACAAATTCGACAGGACATCCAGCAAGCTGCTCTCGGAAGAGTTGCAGATCTGCGGACGGGACCGATACATAGAAGGGCAGTTGCTCCAGGTTAAACGCCTGAATGCTCTCCGCGAGTTTTCGCGCGCGAAGCACGTCACTTCGGTACGACTTGCAATAGATCGCGAGTTTCTGCATCGCTGAATTACTCGATGGCTCCTGCCGAACTCAAGTGGCAAGGAGCCAGTTGTTTCTGGATCGCCGCGACTCTCCTCAGGTATCGCCAGCGCTTCCACCAACTCCTGGGGCGATTAATTTTTGCCAGCGTCAGGCGATTCCTTATCCGGCAAATCGGCGGACGAGGATCGGCACCTGAAATCTCGGCGGACTGGTTTATAACGGCGAGCTTGGCGTCCCGGCCATGAGGAAACCGGACGCCATCGCCAGGCCTTTCCAATAGCAGCAGATTGTTGCGCACAATAAGTTGCTTGGCTTCTTTCTCCAGTGCCTTGAAGCTGCCGCTACTTTGATGGAAAACGTATGCATCTTCAAAAATCCGGATCAAGCGCCGCAAGCGCAGAATATCCTCGCGGTAAGACTTGCAGAAAAGGACGATAGGCGTCATGCGGTCCAGATACGTCGTTCGAGATCTTCGTTAAAATTAATCAGCAGCATGGCGCCTGGATCACGGCGCTTGGATCGCGCAAAGAACTGCGCAGATTGAATCGCCTCGCAATTGGCGATTCAGCCGTACCGCGCGCAGCTTGAATGAAGTTCTTTCCGTCAAAGAAAACAGTCGCTTCCCCCCGTCCCGTGCCGCACTTTGCGGGTCGAGCAATGGAATATTTTCCCGGTACTGTTCACTCGCCATAAACTGCATCGCGTCCGAATCACACCATAACTCGTTGACGACCAGATTCGCTGAGCTCGCCAGGAGCCTGAGGCTGCGATGTGAATGCAGGAAAAAGTGTCGCGGGGCATCAAGACTAACCCAGTCCGCACCGTATCTGGCATACGCCTCCGAGGAGACCGTGGGTACGCGTATCAAAATTTTGCCGCCAGGGGCAAGAAGGCGGGCCGCCGCCCTCAGTGCCGATTTCTGGTCGGGCATATGTTCCAGTGAATGGTGGAAGGTGATAAAGTCATAGCTGCCAGTCAGATCGTCCAGGCGCGCCTTGTAAACGACCGGCATCCCATCTGCCTCGACGGTGCGAGGCACGTAGGGATCTACGCCAAATGCCCTTGTTACACCTGCCTCCCGCAGTTCAAAAACATGCGCGCCGGAACCCGACCCGACATCGAGCAGGCGCGACGCCGGACCAACTCCCAACCTGTTGCGGTAAAGGTGAAACAAGTCGTCGGAGCCGGAGAACAGGTGCATTGACCTGCTGACAAATGCAGGCGCCGTCAGTATCAGCCTGCGCCTGCTCCCACGGCGAAGCCTCTTTATCGCATTGTGTTGCGTCAGATCGTAGCTGTAGTAATCGGCGGGGTAGTAACGTGCGATATCTTCCGGAAAAACGTCGATCTGCAAACAGGCGCAGTTCGCGCATTGGTGGTAGGAAAATTCTTCGCGGGTTCCGAACATCATCTCCCGCACGCGCAGACCACGCTTGAGCGCACCGCCGCAAATTCTGCAAACGCCCGCAGGCCCGTGATGATTTTTTGAACCTTGACCATCGATGCATTGCGCCTGACTCACAACCATCGCCAGCGCGGCAGAACCAGGATGGAGTTCCAGCAGAGAGCGCTCGACTTGCGTCACCCGTTTGTCGTATCGCCAGCGTTTCCACAAACTCCTCGGTCGGTTGCTTTTCGCCAGAGCCAAGCGGTTCGACAACCGGTATGGTGGCGGCGGCTGACCGGCTTGCGCCATGCGCAAGTACGAATCGAGAACCGATAGATTGGCGTCCCGGCTGTGCGGAAAACAGATATCTGTGCCGTGCTTGGCCATCAATATGGCCTTGTTGCGCGCGATAAGATTTCTGGTTTTCTCGCCGAGATCATTGAAACTTGCGCTTCCCTGGTGATAGATGAAGGCATCTTCGAGTATAGCGAGATCAAAGCCCGCGTTTGCGACCCGAAGAGAATAGTCGAAGTCTTCGTAATATCCGCGGCCGAAATCTTCGTCGAGATCCCCGACTTCCTGGTAGACATCTCTGCGCAGAGCAACACAACAAAAGTCCAGGCGATACGCGCGGATAGGCGAAGAGTCACTTCCCGCATTTGAAAACTTTAAGCCCTCCGATATTTTGACCTGGTAGTCCATTGCGCTGGTGAAGATACCTTGCTCGTTTCCGGCCGCGTTCGTGACGGGGCCCAGGAGACCGACTTGCGCATTGCGGCGAACTGCACTGGCAATGCGACCGACCATACCTGGCGGCACGATGGTATCGCTATTGAGCAGAATAAAAACGTCGCCGCGCGCCTGCCGCATCCCGAGATTCATGCCGCCGGCAAAACCCAGATTGGCATCATTGAGGATGAGTCGCAGACGCGGATAAATTCTGGCTAAATCCGTCAGCGATGAGCGCGTTGCCGGGTCCGAGGCATTATCGACTACGACTACCTCCCATCGAGTGAAGTCAGGATCGTCAGCCAGACTACGTATGCACGGCCCGGTTGTTTCCGAAAACTTGTTGTAGCTAAGAACAATGATGGTGGTAAGGGCGGCCGGCGAAGTCGCTCCATGCGTAATCGCGCTGGCGCGTAACGGCGGTGTTTTGTCTTGCATCATTCAGGTCTCGCACGGCCGAAATTCGACCACTCGAGAATCCGGGAAAGCGCCGGTCCGGACAAAGTCGAAAGCCGAAGCAAAGTGTCAATCCGGCCCCGATTTGCCGTGTACCAGACGCGATTGGCTAAGATCACGTCACGCTGCAGTGCGTTCGCGCCGCAGGCCACGGCAATGAAGTCCATACCCGCGGCCAGGCGCAGGGTGTCGGCCTCGACTTTCTGTCCTGGCCAGACTTCCACGGTTTCGACTTCGACATGCATCAGCTTCACCCGATCCCTGGCGCCACTCATGCCTTCGAGCACTGAAAAGGCATGTCCCTCCACGTCAACCCAAAGTGCCACGCTCGAGGCCCTGGGATAGTCTCGCACCAGAAAGGAATCGATGCGCACGGCATTGAGATGGACTTCTTCGGTGGTCAATCCTTCTTCCTCGCGCCGGGTAAGCGAACTGGTGCCGCGATTGTAATGCCCCGCGCCCGCCACTGGCCGTTGCACGAAGAAGCTGCGCACGCCCTCGATGTCCGAAACCAGACTATGCACAACCTTGATTCGCTCGCGTCCGATTTCCGGGTCTTCAAGCATCGCGCGATAGTTGTAGGGATTGCCCTCGAACGCGACAATGTCGGCTCGCGGTACTAGCTTTCGGAATCGCCTGGAATCAGAGCCATCCATGCTGCCAACATCAAGCACGACCTCCGGTTCCAACAACCAAAGCAGCGCGTGAAAAGCATATTTCGTTTTTACAACGACTGGAAAACTCAACGTTCACCTCTTCGTGGTGCGAGCATCTACCGCCTCCTGCGCCCAGGCGCAAAGCTGGTCCACCGCAGCGGCCGAGGTATACACGGAAGGCTTGCCGGAGTCCCCCAGTCGGCCACTTTCCCAGCGCGCCACCAGATCCTCGATCACCGCCGCGATTCCCGGCAGGTCGTTTGCCTGCACCGCCCAGTGCCCACTCTCTTTCAAGATCCGGTCGAGATGCGCATTGCGCCAAGTCAATCCAATGATCGGGCGCTGCGTCCACAGATACTCGTAGAGCTTCGAAGGGATGTACTCCTCACAGAAATTTTCCATACCGTGCAGCAGCAGCAACGCATCGACCGTCTGCATCCGCTTGAGCACGCGGTCGCGGCCGCTATCGCCGGTGAGCGGATCGCGTTCGAGTCGCCCGAATCGGCGCACGACTTGCGGGTATGCAAAGCTGTCGATGGCGCGCTCGGACACGCCGTCAAGCCCGCTGCCGTACATCTCCAGCCGCAAAACTCTGCTCAAATCCGGCCGCTTCTGGAGCAGTGCAGTGAGACCCTGCATGAAGGTTGCCAGATTGCGCGTGACGGAAAGGGATCCGAAATGCCCGATCACCAGTTCGGCCCCACGCTGGTAGGAAATCTTTCCAAAGGCCGGCTGATCCGCCCCCGGGATCATCACCTTGCCGCGATTGCCCAGAACAGGATGGCGCTTGCGCGCCCGCTCGAGCGCGGGTTCGACAAACCAGATGGCGACGTCCGCGCGTTGGCAGATTTTGCCTTCGAGCCAGGCCGCAAACCGGTATGCCATGCGTCGGCGCTCCCAGTTCTCATAAATCATCGGGTCGTGAATTTCCGCCACCCAGGGCAGCGAGAAGCGCTTGGCAAGCAGATAGCCCGCCAGGTGCGCGGAGTTGGCGCCGCCAGTGGAATAGATCACTTCGGGCTGGCGTTTGCGGATAATGCGCGCGCCGAAGAAATAGGCGGTGATAAACCACGACCACTGCGGCTCCAGGCGAATGAAAAGCTTTTCGAGCACGTAGAAGGGCAGCATCAGCAAGGTCATCAGTCCCACGGCCAGTTTGTACGCGAGCTTGCTGGTGAGATGCCGCCGCAGAATGTAACGCAAATCAAAGCGCAGGCCAGCAGGCGATACCGGAAGCAACTGGTGGTGCTCTACGACCTCATCGCGCCTTCCGGTAACGGCACTCAGGACAATCGGCGTGATACCTCGTGAGCGTAGATGCGGAATCTTGTCGGTAATCGTCTGACTCGCCGCACGGCCGTCCATGTTAAAACCGTGCGCAAGTATCAGCCAATCATCCTTCATGCTCTTACGCTTTCGCTTCTTTGTATCTTGGTCAAGGTTCCGGCCAGCAGACCAGCCACCAGCATGAACTGGGCCAGAGGGTGCTCCCGAAAGGTTGTGTCAAGTAATGCGCGGAAGGCAAACGTCGCGACCAGGAGAAATAGCGCAAAGCCCAAGGGGTCAGCGTGCTCCCGGTGCATGCGCCAGCCCATGCGTGCGAGCAGCAGGAGAAACCCGGCCCAGAGTATCAGCCCGGGAAATCCGACGTTGAGGCCCATGTCGAGCCAGCCGTTATGGGTATGCGATGCGCCAGTATGGCCATATTTTTCAAGCAGCAGGCGGTTGAACGTACCGCGATTGATCTCGGTTCCCAAGGGATGCTCGATCAGCATGCGCGCGCCTTCATGTGCCCACGCGATACGGTAATAGGCCGAGGCCTCCACCGGCTTACCGCTCGGGGCGATCGGCAAATCCGATCCGTCTCCGTTCAACCAGCGCGTATCGCCTTCAATATCCCACGCGATCGGCAAGGTCTCCAAAAAATTCTGCCAGCGCGGGTCAGTTTTTAATGCCACCACGGCATAGGTGATGATAAGTGTCAACCCGGCAATGGAACTCACCACGAGACGCCGACGCGAGTAAACAGCTTTTAGCTGCGGCAGCATTGCCGCCCCGCCCAAGAGGAAAGCAAAAAAGATCGTGATCAGTCCATTGCGAGCGCCTGCGGTCAACAACGCAAACACTGACAACGCCAGAATCAGCAACCCCACCCAGGAGGGAAACGGCAACAATCCTCGCCGGTGCACCAGCCGGCTGAGCATATCAGCGACCAGAATTGGCTCAAGAAGCGCAAAAGCAAAGCTTATGTTGGCCTTGTGATCGGTAATCCCCGCGTGTTGCGTAAGCAGTGATCCTTGCTTCAGCATGTCTCCAAGAACAACGGCATCGTGCAAAATTATTAGCGCGGTCACAGGTACCGCAATCGTCAATGCACAAACCGAACGAGCGTTTAGCGTTTGCATCCGACAAATGACCGCCGCAGTTCCGATCCCCGTCGATAGCGCCATCATCGCCGTCAACCATTGGCCTTTCCACTCGCCGATTGACGCGACTGCGTTCTCGGCAAACCCGATCACCACAACCAGCATCCATAGCTGTAAGACGGCAAGTGTCGCGAGGGCGATGGTAAGCGCGCAATAACGATTGCCGCTTCTCAACACCCCCCACGAAGCCTTCGCCGACATGAGAAACGCAGCGAGCAAAAGCAGGTAACGCAGGGCGATGACATGCGGCAATGAATAGACAAACAACAGGCCGCCAGTCAACCCGAGTAGAAGCGGCCGACCAACCCGGGGAAAAGAATCCTGAGTCATGGCAATCGCATCCTGTTCACAGCGCATGCTTGCACTGTTGCATGAATTGGGGAAAGAATAACCTGCTCACGACAGCTCAGAATTCAGCGCTGCGCTGCCACGTGCAGGACCGACCCGCGACTCCGTGAATGGTGCGTCCTGCGACAAGGAAATCAAGTAATCCGGCACCCAATTTCGCAATTCCGCGCGCACCTGGCGATCATCGCACGGCGGCTGTGACAGCCATGCCAGAAGGTCTTCAAGCCAAGCAGACTCCACATTGCGTGCCCTTGCAATTCTCAGTTTTGGATGCGGCGTCGCCAAGGTATGTTCTCCGGCAGCGAGAAGTTCTTCAAAAAGTTTCTCGCCAGGTCGTAACCCTGTAAACACGATTTTTATTTCATCCTCCGCCAGGCCCGACAGCCGGATCATGTCGCGCGCCAGATCGACGATGCGTACCGGCTCGCCCATGTCGAGCACGAAAATCTCACCGCCACGGCCCATGGTGCCGGCCTGCAGAACCAGTTGCGCGGCTTCCGGAATGGACATGAAAAAGCGGGTGATCTCGGGATGGGTCACCGTCACCGGGCCGCCGGTGGCGATTTGTTCGCGGAACTTTGGAATGACGCTGCCGGCGCTGCCGAGAACATTGCCAAAACGCACCATCACAAAGCGCGTGCCCTGCGGGCGCTGCAACGACTGGCACACCATTTCCGCCAACCGCTTGCTCGCGCCCATGACATTGGCTGGGTTGACCGCTTTGTCGGTGGAAATCAAGACAAACTTGTCGACGTTATGGCGCATCGCCTCGGATGCAACAACATAAGTGCCGTAGACGTTGTTGCGCACTGCTTCCCATGCGTTCTCCTCTTCCATCAGCGGCACGTGCTTGTAAGCCGCTGCATGAAAAACAACCTGTGGCCGGTATTTTTCCATTGCCTGTGCCACGCGTTGCGGATTCTTGGCATCGCCGATCATGCCAATCATCGAAACGCCCCGGAACGCATCGTTAAACTCCTGCTCGATCTGATACAAGGCAAATTCCGACATTTCATACAACAGCAGCCGCGAAGGCTTGTAGCGCACGATCTGGCGGCACAACTCGGCCCCGATTGAACCACCGGCGCCCGTCACCATTACGGTCTTGCCTTCCAGTAACTCCGCCAATCCGGCACCATCGAGCGTGACCGGATCCCGCCCCAGCAGATCGTCGAGTTCAACCTTGCGTATCTGCGAGACCGTTACCTTTCCACTCATCAAATCTTCGAACGACGGCACGGTAAGTATTTTGAGGCCAGCCTCCTGGCAAATTCCCACTACCCGTCGCCTCACGTCATGGGACACGGATGGCATGGCGATAATCGCGTGCTCGACACCGAATCGCGCCGCTATCGTGGGCAAGTGGGCAATTCGACCGAATACCGTGGCGCCGAGGATCTGGCGGCGATGGGTCGTGTCATCGTCGTCCAGCATCCCGATCACACGCCACTCGGTACTGCTGGCAAGATCCTTGAGCAGCGCAACGGCGGCAGCACCGGCTCCAAGAATTACGACCGGTTTGCCGTAAAGCGCGCCGAGTTTCCCGATCTTTCGTTCTTTCCAAGCTCGATACAGCAGGCGACTCCCACCCATGAAAAACAGAAGCAACATCGGATGCAGTACATACACAGAGCGCGGTACGACAAAGCCTGGCTGAATCAGCGTCATCAGCGCCGGAAAAGCGAGCGCCCCGATGCCGATCGCGATCACCATCAGGCGCAAGTCGTGGATGCTCGCGTAGCGCCACAACCCCCGGTACAGCCCAAAAAGCCAGAAACCCAATGCGTACAGCATCATGACGCCAGCAACGGTTTTCCACATGACCACCCCGAACTCAGGGGGCGTCTCAAAATTGAAGCGCAGCGAGAAGGCTGCAAACCAAGCCAGACCGGCTGCGACGAAATCGTGCAGGTAGGCCAGCGCGGATCGCGGATTGAAGTTCATTTGTTTCGGAACAAGCACGATACGGCTACCAAATCGAGCGCACGTGCCGGTACGCGCGAATCTTCTCGTCCTTGCTCACCACCGTTGCGCCATGTACGAGCGCCGTCGCCACGATCAACCGGTCCGCGGGGTCCGGATGAAACGAGCCAGGTAGCTCGACGGCACGCAGCGCCACCCGGTTCGTGATTGGCGCGAAGCGGATGCCGGGCTCGCGTTCAGCCTGCGATATCCATTCCTCCGTCGCAAGCGTCAGTTCGAGCCGCCCACGTGCAACCAGCATGGCGACTTCCCAGACGCTGATGGAGGATACCAGCGCACCCTCTTCGGTGATTGCCTTCTCCACCGCCTTCTTCGCCGCCCGCGACAGGAGCCGCGGGTCGCTCAACCACCACAGCCAACTGTGGGTGTCGAGCAAGATCACTTCAGGACGTCCCAGTCTCCATCGGCCACCGGATCAAGGGGGCGCTCGTAGTGGCGAACCGAACCGCGCAGCGACGCGGCAGACCCGCGAGCGCGCCTCTGGAAAGGCAAGATGCGGATCACTGGCTGCCCTTTATCGGTGATGACCATCTCCTCTCCGGTTTCTTCGATCTGGCGGAAATACTCCAATGCTTTCGGCTTGAAGGCGGACTTGGAAACTGTCTGGCTCATGCGGACTCTCCCATAATAACCATAGTCATCATACCATGGTCATCGTCGCTGGTGCGCGCAGCGCCTATCGATCCATATGGCGCATCCGGCGCAGGCTGCGATGGCGACGACCACGGCCGCGGCTTGTGAGAGCGCCTCTGCTTCGCGCGCGGCAAGCGCGAGCGCCGCGCAGGCCAGCATAAGGGCATACTCGGAAAGCGCTGTCTTCCGGTGGCTCCAACCGGAGAGAATCAGTCGCTGGTAGTAGTGCTTGCGATGTGCCTGCCAGACTCGTTCGCGCCCCAGAATGCGGCGCAAGAGCGTGACGCTTGCATCGAGGATGAAAGGGGCAAAAACCAGAACCGGAAACCACAGCGGCCAGAGCCCCTGCTGCCAGCCGGCCACGCCGAATGCCCCGGCGAGGAACCCCAGCGGAATCGAACCGACGTCGCCCATGAAAATCTTCGCCGGAGGAAAATTGAACGCAAGAAATCCAGCCGCGGCCGCTGCAACTGCCCATGCCAGCAACTGGAAGTCACTGTTCCCGGCCAGCCACGCCGCCATCCCATATGCGCCGAAACCAATGACTGCCATGCCGCCTGCCAGGCCATCGGAACCGTCCATGAAGTTATACAGATTCGTTATCCAGGCAATGGCAAACAGCAGAACGACCGGGAAAACGACCGTTGAGAATCCTAAAATCAACCAGAGAAGCACACCAGCGGCGATCAGGTGCACGATCAACCTCGCCGCGGCCGACAAGTCATGTCGATCATCCAGATAAGAGGCAAGGGCCAGCGCCACGGCCGGAACAACCATCAGGCCACAGCCGCATCGAAGCCACAACGCGGCCGCGACGACACCGGCAACAATCGCGATGCCTCCAGAGCGCGGCACCGGCATGCTATGCAAGGATCGTTCATTCGGCGCATCCAGCGGCAATCCGCGCGCCCGGAGCAGCACGAACATCGTGAAGACAGAAACGATGCCGGCGAGCAGCGGGGCAAACGCGGGTGCGACTACGCCGATTTCCATCGGGCCGATTATATAAGAACCTCAGAGCGTTTCCTGCTTGCCTGACAAAGGGCTCTTGATTCAGCGGGGTTGTGCTCGATACCAGGTCGCCGTCCGTTGCAACCCCTGTTGCAGGGAATACGGTGGCTTCCAGTTGAGTGCCGTCTTGATTGACGATACATCCACCTGCAGCGATTCAGTTAACCGCGCGATTTGCGGCCTCCGACCCGCAAGCAGGCCGGCGCCCTGCAAGAGTGCCGGCGGAAACGGAAAAAGCCGGGCCTTCTTCCCCAGTGCGTCGGCGATTCCCTGAATGAGTTGCGGAGTCGAAACATCGTAATCATCGCTGACAAAAAACGTGCGGTTGGCTGCCGCCGGGTGTGTCAAACAAGCGCAAAGAGCATCGACCAGATTGCCGACGAAAACCAGACTGCGCAGATTGGAGATCGATAGAAAAGGTAACGGCACCCCCGAATCAACGGTCCGCAGTAAACTGAGGAAATTCGCCTTGACGCCGGGGCCGTAAACCAGCGGCGGGCGCACGATCACGACCTCCATGCCAGTCTCGCTCGCAACGATCCGCAGCCTTCTTTCAGCCTCAGCCTTGGATGCGGCATAGGCATCAGTCGGCATGACAGGATCGCTCTCGACGAACGGTCGTTGCAGACTATCCTCGCCGTTGACCTTGACCGAACTGAGAAACACGAATCTGCGCACACCGGCGCGCGCCGCCTGGCGCGCTAGATTTTCGCTGCCTTCCACATTGACTCGATGAAAGTCGCTCGCCACGTCTCTCGCACTTCCGCCCATCACATGCACATGTGCAGCCAGATGCACTACATCGCTGCAATCAGCCAGCGCGCCGGCCCAGTCGGTCTGCGGACCAATATCGCCAACGAGGAAGCTGTCTGAGTCCGGCATTGCGACCGACGTTCCAACCAAGGCGCGCCTCCGCAACGCGGAACGCACGACGCAACCCTGTGATCGCATCTGTGTGTGCAGCGCCTGCCCAACGAATCCTGAAGCACCGGTGATCAGCATCGTTCGCTTGGGATCTTCAGAGTATCTATTTGGGGACATCGCGCAATATTTCGTAAACTTCGACATAAATGGATAAGCTTGGCACTTCCGTGCACAAGAATTGCGCTCTTTATAGCCCAAATCAGGTCAATCTATGTTTTGCAACTGAACACGGAATTGCGGCTCGGACTGGAAAGAGCTCGCGCATTTTTGAATCCATTGTTCGAAATATTGTCTTGATCCTTCTCAACGGCATTGACGCGCTGAAGAGGTGTTTGGCAAATCACGCCCAATTCGCTGATAACGTCACGCGATTGTCGCAGAAGGTCCGCTCGTGAGCGATGATGTATTATGTTCTTAGTAGTTACTGAACTT
>JANLTJ010000046.1:0-38974 GCA_031362885.1 Betaproteobacteria bacterium | reverse complement strand
GGCAGCGGACGTGAGCGGGCAAATCTTCGGCGTGCGCGCCAACGAGATTTTTCTGTTCAACCAGAACCGCCCGCTGCGTTCGGTACATCGCTCCGAAGGCTGGACGCCGGAGACCATCGGCAATCACGCGATGCCGGCGCTGAAGGCGCACTTCTATCCGCTGGACCGGTCGCAGGATGTGTTTAGCTTGGCGGCCAATCCAGTCTCCGCCGCGGCCTTGATGAGCAACGCCAGGTCCATGCCCCAGTTTCCCCGATAACACCGTGTCCGCCCGCTGGCCCTGATCTTCGCGACGTAGGGCGCAAAATCCTTGACCGTGCCGAGGGGATGAAGTTGATCCTCAACCAGGATCGCATCGGGACGTTTTTTGGGGAAGTATGTACTTGACGAAATCTTTCATATAATCATAAAGTTACATCATTGTAAGCGCTCACTATTATCGCTGCGTGGTTTCCGAGGTTTGCTTCTAGAGGATTTGGTTTTCCCTAAAGGGCGTCTCTGTAGGGCCAAACCTACAGCGTCTGGCCAGTTGCCCTCGATCTTGACCCGTTCCGGTGCTGGTCTACGTTTGCCTTTCTCCTGTGGAGACTTACCTTTTGCGTCAGTCATCATGTCTATCCATATACAGTTGCACAGACACCAGATTCAGGAGCATACTGCGAACTATGAAAACGGCAGACAGTATTATCTCTATGCTTCGACTGGTCCAAGCCCAGCGAGCCCAGCTCAAGGAGCGGGATGCGGCTTTGGCAGTGCGCGAGGAAGTTCTTATCAGTTGGCTCGCCGAAGAGCGCGCCATACCGCAGCAGCAGCAACTTCCGATGGAAGATGGCGACGAGAATCCGCTGAATCATTTCCTTCTGGCGGCTCTTGCTGGTGGCAAAGAGTTTACCGCCGCCGAACTTGGGAATATGGCGCAGCAAGAAGGTCTGATTGATCGGAACGCATTCCCTGGTCGCGTCGTTCATGGCGCGCTCTTGGGAATGCAGAGGCGAGAACTCGTCGTGAAGGACGAGTTGTTAGGCAAGTGGGGTACGGCGAAGTAGTATGCCGGGGTGACAGATTGGTAATGTGCCGGATTGCAAATCCGTGCTTGCGTGTCTTGATCGGTAGCCGCCGACCTTGGCCCGCAAAAAGTTGGTTCGAATCCAACCCCCGACTCCTGAACTGCATATTACCTCAATCTGGCCATGTTTTCTTGGCCTTACTCCTGCGCACGTAGACAGCGGTATACAAGACGCTTTCCGTCGGCTTTCTTGATGGCTAACGAAGTCCGCTCCCCATCCGATAGATGGCGATGGGTATAGCGAAAATCAAACTCAGACAAGTAGCGATGCAGGTGATATTCCAAAACGTTGTGATAGATTCCATGCAGTCCACGTTTCACGATTGAGAAGTACCCCTCTACCGTATTCGTGGTGATATCTGACCGCGCATACTCGCCAGCGGAATGATTCACCGTGCCTAGCGAATGGCTTTGCAAGCTTTTCATACACGGCCGCTTCGTCAGTCATCACTTCCGCTGCTTTCGTTACATGCTTTTGCATAATTGGCCCAAGCGTTTTCGCCGTGACCTTGGGAACATGAAAAGACCTGGCCGCACCCTCGCGCTCCACAAGTGCGAAGATTGCATGCTTGTGATGTGCGCCACGACCTTTCAATTGCCCCTCCTTATTACCGAAGTACGTTTCGTCTGCCTCGACTTGCCGGCCTCCCCTGCCTAGCTGTTCCGTCGAGAAGACTTGTAGCTAATCCCGGTTTGACGATGGATCTCCAGCGCCGAAACACCTTTCTTTGACGTGGCGGCCCGCCAGAACGCATAGCACCAGTGCTTAAGCGAGATCGGGCTATCCTCCAGCACGCTGCCCTTACGCACCGTGTACGGTGTCATGCAAGACTCATTGATTTCGAGCAACGCGTTAGCGCAACGGTCGAAAAAATTCTCGGATTTCCTGGGCAAGAAACTCCGGCTGTTCCAGCGCGGCGAAGTGGCCGCCCTTCTTCGCCTTGGTCCAGCGCTGGATATTGCCGTACATTTTTTCGGCCACCGACCGCGGCGGACGCAGAATTTCTTTCGGAAATTCGACGTAACCCATTGGCACTTTCACGATGTCCGGAATCGGCCACGGGCCGTGCATGCGCGCGTAGTAGGGCCAGAACGAGGAGCCGATGGCGCCGGTTACCCAGTACAACATGATGTCGGTGAGCATTTCGTCGCGGGTGAGCGCGTTCTCGGGATTGCCGTCGCAGTCGGTCCAGGAGCGGAATTTTTCCACCAGCCAGGCGGCAAGGCCCAGTGGCGAATCCGTCAGGCCATAGGCGAGCGTCTGCGGTTTGGTGCCCTGAATCCACTGGTAGCCGGTTTCTTCCTTGAGGAAGGTGTTCAACTCGTCGATGAATTTCTTTTCTTCCGGCGTGGGGTTCTCCAGCAGTTTGGGATCGCGCCGCACTGCCAGCAGATTGATGTGAATGCCGCGCACCGCTTGCGGATAAGCATAGCCCAGGCGCGATGTGATGAACGCGCCCCAGTCGCCGCCTTGCGCACAATAGCGCGAGTAACCCAGAACATTGGTCATCAGTTCATGAAAGGTGTCGGCGATTTCCTCCACGCTGAAGCGCTTTTGCCCCGGCGCGAAGGAGAACGTGTAACCCGGCAGCGAGGGTGCGATCACGGTGAACGCATCTTTCGCATCACCGCCGTGCGCCGCCGGATCGGTGAGCATCGGGATCAGTTTATGGAATTCGTACACCGATCCCGGCCAGCCATGGGACAACAACAGCGGCGTTGGCGATGGCCCTTTTCCCTGCGCCAGAATGTAGTGCAGGCTGATGCCGCCGATGTTGACCTTGAACTGATCGAAGCGATTGATTTGCGCTTCATGCCGGCGCCAGTCGTAAGCGTCGCGCCAGTACTCCATCAGCGATTTCAGATACTTCAGGTCGGTGCCGAATTGCCAGTTGTTCCCCGGTATTTCGTCGGGCCAGCGTAAACGCGCGAGCCTTTCTTTCAGGTCAATCAACACGTCATCGCTGACGCGAACTGAAAATGGCGTCGGTTTGTTCGTCACCCAGGTCTCCCGCTCGAAAAGTTGGCCGCGGCGCGTCAGTGCGGCAATGGTTGAACGCGGGATTATATTCGAAGCCCGCCTCGCGCCAGGGGTCGACCCTCAGTTCAGGATGGGGGCAGGTTTTTGGTCGCTTGAGGAATGCCGTCGCACGCCGATTCCCTGGCCGAGTAACCGACCCGGATCTGGCTTCCGGCCATGGCGAGAAAGGTCTTCTGAATGGCATAGGCCTCAATCTCGCGGTGGTACCAGCGATCGCAATCTTTCATGTCCGCATATTGCCGATGGACGTCCTGCAGGAAATGCACCAGTTCGTGGAGCAGGATTGAACGGTCGAACAATACAGTTTCCGGCTTGAGTCTTTCATCAAGGTAGATTCCCTCTCCGGACCGGTACGCCGCGAGGGCGCTGCATGTCGATTTGCAGACCATGGCCTCGATGCGCGCGTGGGACACACGGATGACCCTGG
Organism: Betaproteobacteria bacterium; assembly: GCA_031362885.1. Lineage (GTDB taxonomy): Bacteria > Pseudomonadota > Gammaproteobacteria > Burkholderiales > JACQAP01 > JACQAP01. The sequence goes on along the minus strand of JANLTJ010000046.1, from coordinate 35,440 downwards.
GGAGTCTTTCAACGCGACGATATCGCGATAGCTGATCGAGCGCCGTCAACAGCGCTGGCATCAGTTCCGCTTCCGACAGGACATCGACATCCGCCTTGCCGAGGTACTTGCGTGAAACCACGTTGCTCTCGTCGGTATAACGGCTGTACATGCCGGCGGATTCGCCACCGGTTTTCGGCGGGGCCGTATTTCCGGCTTGCGCAATGGCCGGGTTGCAGGCGCAGGCCAGCGCGAATGCCACAAGCGCCAGTGCGGCGCCCGGATTGCTCAAGTGGACTTCTCGCCAGGCAGCAGCGGTTTGGTCGGTTCCCGCTTGGCCGGCTGGGTAACCGCATCGATGGCTGCCGCCCTGTCCCGCGCGAGCGCGCGTTGCGCCGCATCCAGTCGCGCCGTGATCTCCTCGATCGACTGCCGGTTGGACTTCGCTTCCGCCGCATCTTCCGGCGGATAGCGCAAATCGGCCACGCTGTACCAGGCCAGCGCTTCGACCGGGTCGGCATCGACCGCCCGGCCCTCGGCGTACATCCGGCCGATGCGGTGCATGGCCGACCCGTATCCGAGGCCCGCCGATTTGCGAAACCAGGCGAGCGCGTCCGCATCATCGCGGTCGACTCCGCTGCCGGCTTCGTGGAGCAGGCCGACGTTGTACATTCCCAGGGGATCGCCCTGCTCGGCGGCACTCTTGTACCAGGTCATTGCCATCATGAGATCGCGTTGAGTGCCGAAGCCGTTCTCGTACAGGTCGCCGACGCTGTTCATCGCCCAGGCGTTGCCGAGAAAGGCCGACTGGTGCCACCACTTGAAGGCTTCCGCGTAATCCTGCGCACCACCGTGGCCATTGGCGTACATCAGACCGAGATTGTTCATCGCCACGGTGTAGCCGTGCCTGGCCGCCTCCTTCCACCAGTTCAGCGCTTCGACATAGCTTTGCTTGCCGTTGTAGCCCTTGGCCCAAAGCAGAGCAATGTTGTTCATCGCGCGAACGTCGCCTTGGCGCAGCAAATCCGCAAGCGCGGCCGGATCGAGCATGCCCTGGCCGGGGGTGAGGTCGGTAAAGGTTTCTTCCTGCTCGAACGCGGCCAGCGGGCCTGAGAAGAACAGGAAAAAGCACAGGGAAAGAAAACTGATCTTCATGAAAGAGTCCTCGGGGGCATATTCTTGCCTTCCCATTGTTGAATTCCTCAAGTGGTCCGGTGGATTAGTGGTCCAGTGGGCAGACCACTCGTTTCTAGACCTCGGCGCCTGCCTCCGGTTCAGTTTTTTTCAGCCAGAAAGGAGACCAGCTCGCGCAGCAACTCGTTCGGCGCCTCTTCGGGAATGAAGTGGCCGCAGGGCAGATGGCGGCCCCGAACATTCACCGCCTTGTCTCGCCAGGTTCCGAGCACGTCGAACAAAGACTCCATTTTCCCGTGTTCGCCCCAAATGGCGAGCACCGGACAGGACAGTTTGCGTTTCAGATCGTGTTCGTCGTCGGCGATGTCGGTCGTCGCCGCAGCGCGATAGTCTTCCAGCCCGGCGCGTATGGTTCCCGGTAGCGTGAAGGCACGCAGATACTCAGCGAACATCGCTTCCTCGATGGCGCCCTGGCGAAAGCACAGCGCGCGAAACATGCTGCGCAGAAAGGGCTCGGCGCTGTTGGCAAGCATGATCTCGGGCAGATCGGGCACTTGAAAGAAGAACCAGTGCCAGTAGGCCGCGGCAAGTTCCTTGCCGGCATCGCGGAACACGGTATGTGTGGGCCCGATATCGAGCACGGTCAAATTTTTCACCGCATCGGGATAATCCATCGCCAAACGATGCGCCACGCGCGCACCACGATCGTGGCCGACCAAGGCGTAGCGCTGGTGCCCGAGGGCGAGCATGGTTTCGTGCATGTCCTTTGCCATGGATTTCTTGTCGTAGCCCTCACGCGGCTTATCCGAATCGCCGTAGCCGCGCAAGTCCGGGCACACCACGGTGAATTTTTCCAGCAGACCCGGCACCACTTTGCGCCACATCTGCGCCGTTTGCGGATAACCGTGCAACAACAGTACCGGGGCGCCGTTGCCTCCGCTCCAGAGGTTGATGCGCACGCCATTGGCGCGGATGGTTTGCTGCTGCATACCCTGCATGAAAGTCATAACAACCCCTGAAGCGTGTAAGGAATAAGGAAAGCCGGACTGGAGCGAGATTATCGTGCCAGGTACTTCTCGATCCGTTCCACGCCCAATTGCAGTATTTCGATCGATTTTGGATACGAGAAGCGCACATGCTGCCGGGCGAGGTGATCGCCGAAATCAATGCCCGGGGCGACGGCGACGCCGGCTTGCTCCAGCAAATCCCAGCAGAATTGGTAGCTGTCGGCGGTCAGGCGCTCGCAATTGGCGTAGATGTAGAAGGCGCCTTGCGGGGTGACCGGGACATCGAAACCGAGGCGGCGCAATTCCGGCAGCAGGTAATCGCGCTGCGCGCGATAGGTGTCGCGGCGCTGTTCGAGCAGCGCAACGGTGTCGGGATGGAACGCGGCGAGCGCGGCTTTTTGCGCCAGATCGGAGGGCGAAATGAACAGGTTCTGCGCCAGTTTGTCTATGGCGCCGACGTAGTGCTCAGGCGCGATCATCCAACCGAGACGCCATCCGGTCATGCCGAAATACTTGGAGAAGCTGTTGATGATGAACACATCGGCGGCAATTTCGAGCGCGCTGCGATCGCGCTGGCCGTAGGTCAGGCCGTGATAAATTTCATCGACGATGAGCACACCGCCGCGCGCACGGACAACGGCATGAATGCGTCGCAATTCATCGTGATCAATCAGCGTGCCGGTTGGATTCGATGGCGAGGCGATCAGCACGGCCACCGTCTTTTCGGTCCAGTGCTTTTCCACCAGCGCGGCCGTGAGTTGATAGGCGGTGTTCGCGCCGACCGGAATGTTAACGGCCTCGCCTTCCATGGTGCGCACAAAATGGCGGTTGCAGGGATAACCGGGATCGGCCATCAGCACTTGATCGCCGGGAGACAGCAGCACACCCATGGTCAGCAGCAAGGCCCCGGAGGAACCCGTCGTCACGATTACGCGTGAGCGCGGCACTACCGCGCCGTAGCGCGCGCGGTACCATGCGGCAATGTGCTCGCGCAATTCGGTGATTCCCAGGGACGAAGTGTAACTAATGCGCCCGGCTTCGATGGCGCGGATGCCGGCAGCGGCGATCAGCGGCGGCGTAGGCGCATCCGGTTCGCCCACGACCAGATTGGCGATGCTGCGGCCCTGCGCTTCCAGTTCCTTGGCGCGATTGATCAGCACCACAACGTGAAACGGCGCGATGCCGTCCATGCGGGAGGCGGTTCGGGAGCCTGGTTTTGCGGAAATAATTTCCGGTTTGTTCATGCCGATGGCCACGATTCAAGCAACAGTTGCTGGCATCTTAGTCCGGACAACGCACCCTCGCAATGCGCGGCATTTGAAAAAACCAGCCGAGCGGCTACCATGTCGTTCCATCTTGGACGACACGGAATTGCGGCAATGAAGATTGTGATCATCGGCAGTGGCGGCGTGGGCGGCTATTTCGGCGCGCGGCTCGCCGCCAGCGGCGAAGACGTGACTTTCGTCGCGCGCGGCGCACATCTGGATGCGTTGAAAAAGGACGGCATCAAGTTGTTGAGTGCGCTGGGCGACCTGCACTTGCCGAAAGTAAAAGTCACCAGCGACACCAAATCCATCGGCACGGCCGATGTGGTCATGATCGCGGTCAAACTCTGGGCGACCGAGGAAGCAGCGCAGGCGGCTAAACCCGCGATCGGACCGAATACGGTGGCGGTTTCTTTCCAGAATGGCGTGGTCGCGGTGGATACACTTTTGCCCGTCCTCGGCAGGGAACATGTCATGGGTGGCGTGGCGAATATCGCCGCGCTGATCGAGGAACCCGGTGTGATCCGACACAACGGCAACATGGCCACGTTGTTCTTCGGCGAACTGGACGGAAAACCGTCGGCGCGCTCGAAGGCATTTCACGATGCCTGTATCAAGGCCGGCATCAAGACCGAACTGGTGGGTGATATCCACAAGGCGATCTGGGAAAAGTATGTGCGCCTGGTAACCATGTCCGCAATGACTGCGCTCACCCGCATGCCGGTCGGCCCGATCCGCTCCGACCCGGATACGCGCGCACTGCTGCAAATGGTGATGCAGGAGGTTATCGCCATTGGCCGCGCCAAAGGTGCCCGGCTGGAACCAAATATCGTTCCAGATCAGATGAAGATCATCGACGGCTACCCGCCGGGGATGGTGGCCTCGATGTGCGGCGATTTGCGACGTGGCAACCGGCTGGAGCTGCCCTGGTTGTCGGGCATGGTGGCGAAATTCGGAGGCGAACTGGGCATCCCAACTCCGGCCAATCAGTTTGTTTATGCGGCGCTCAAGCTGCACGCCAACGGGAGACCGCCCGAAGCGCAGATCTGATGACGACATTCAGCACGGAGGCACAGAGAGCACAGAGGTCGCAGAGGCGCGGGAACTAGATCGGCCGGAGAAGATTTTGCATTTCCGTAAAGCAATCGGCGGTGACATGACATCCCACGATCCCCCATTTCGAACCACAATCTGATTTCTCTGTGCACTCTGTTACTCTCCATGCCTCTGTGTCGAGATTTTTACTTTCGGAGATACCAATGAAGCTAACCATCAAAAGCATCCGCGCCCGTCCGGTCATGGTCCCGCTCAAGCGCCCGCCGGTGTCTGCCTCGGGTACGATTCCCGCCGCGGCGCTGGTGCTGATCGACATCGAGACGTCTGCGGGCATCACCGGCCACAGCTACCTGTTTGCCTTTCAGCAGCGCATGTTGAAGGCGACCGTCAGCGGCATTGAGGCAATGGCGGAGTTGATTCAAGGCGATGCGCTCGCGCCTTTTGAAATCGAGGCTAAATTGCGCAAGAGCCTCACCTTGCTCGACAGCCACGGCATCGTCGGCCAGGCTATCGCCGGCATCGACATGGCGGCCTGGGATGCCTATGCCAAGGCACTCGATGTGCCGCTCGTTTGTGCACTTGGTGGAACGGTCAAGCCGATACCGGCCTATAACAGTTGCGGTCTGTGGATACAGGATCCGGCCAGGGTTGCAGACGAAGCCGCGCAACTGATGCAGGAGGGTGGATTCAATGCGGTGAAGCTGCGCATTGGCCGTCCCGATTTCAAGCAAGACCTCGCTGCGGTGCGCAATGTAAAAAAACGCATCGGCGCGGAAGCCCACTTGATGTCGGACTTCAACCAGTCCTTGAGTGTGAGTGAAGCCATCCTGCGCGGCCGGGCGTTGGACGATGAGGGCCTGTACTGGATTGAGGAGCCGATCCGGCACGACAACTACGCGGGCTGCGCGAAGATTGCCGACGAAGTGAAGACGCCGATCCAGATCGGCGAAAATCTGCTCAATACGTTTGACATGCAGAAGGCGATTGACGCCGGGGCCGCCGAATTTTATATGCCGGATGTGCAGCGCATCGGCGGCGTAACCGGCTGGATGCGTGCCGCCGCGCTGGCCCAGGCCAACGGGTTGGAGTTATCCAGTCACCTGTTCCCCGAGTTCAGTGCGCACTTGCTGGGCGTGACCCCAACCGCGCATTGGCTGGAGTATATGGATTGGGCCAATGAAGTTTTGCAGGCGCCTTACGAGGTGAAGAACGGTCAGGTATTGATCCCCGAACGTCCCGGTGCCGGAATCGCATGGGACGAAAAAGCGGTGCAGCGCTTCCAGGTTCCGTAGCGCTCACTGGTCATATTGCGGCGCGATAATTACGCCCGCTTCAGCCCCGGTAATCGGCATCCCGTTCACAGCGGGATGCAATGCCGTCAAGCGTGAATTTCCTCCTCGCCCGCTTTTCTGGATTCATGTTGCGGTACAACAAAACTTACCCGGCCGCGCGCAATTTTTCGCCGACACTTGCACGCGCAGGAATTTCTCATACACTGGTCGCCATCCGTGGTGAAAAACGGCTGCTCGCTCCCTGCAAGGCGGTTTGCATTTGGGAGCGATGTCGGTGCCGCAGTTTGATCCCGGAAATACAAAAACAGATTCTCAGGAGGATGTGCATGAAATCGAGTTTCGCCGGTACAACAATACTGTTCGGTTTTCTGGCCGGGGTGTACGCGCCCTTGGGTGTCGCCGATGATGCCAAGGCGCGGCTGGAGCGCGCCGGAAACTGCAAGGATGCAAAGTCGCAGATGGAATATTTTTGTGACGAGAAGAACGCCGCCGGAGATTCCATGGTTGCCCTCGGCACCGCCTGCAATAACGCCAGGAACAACGTAAAGGCCGCGTGCGAGGGCGTGGATATACCGGACCCGGAATACAAGTTCGACGACAAGAAAAAGTAGCAGTCAGCGGATGTTCTGTTTGAATTGACATGCGCTTGGAAGCGCACCACCACAACGGAGGGTGATCTTGAAAATACATCTCTTGATTGGTGCATTGGTCCTGGGAAGTTCGGTGGCCGTCTGTATCGCGGCGGAGCTAGATACGCGGGGCGGTACTTGTGCGGACGCCAAGAGTCAGCACGAGTACTACTGCGAGGGCAAGAATGATCCAAACGACCAGTTCACCACGACGAACATCGCATGTAACAACGCCAAGAGGAATATGGCCGCGGCCTGCGAAGGCAAGGCCGTGCCCGATGCCGAGTACAAATTTGAAGAGAAGAAGTGACGCCTTGAGTTTCGGTTTGGCGCGCACTTCCGGTTTAATGTTTGCCGCAAACAGTCGTGTCGTAGGCTTAGCGCGACTTTATTTCAACGCACTGCCCTGCAAGGAGGAGTCATGACAATTCAAAGACATATTGGCATCCACATGAGCGACGAGGAGTACAAGACCGTCGAGCCGGCGGACGAAGTTGCATTTCGTTCTCCGGTGCCCACGCAAATCGTCTCCAACGGAGAATACAATCCGCTGCCGCAGACCCAGAGTCAGAAAAAAGTCGAAGGGCTGATCAAGGAGCTTGCCGATGTTCAGGCCAAGCGCCACAACATGAGCCGTCGTCAGTTTCTGGCAACGAGCGCCGGCATGGCCACTGCGTTCGTGGCAATGAACAAAGTGTTCGGCCCGGTCTGGGATGTTTCCGACGCCGAAGCCGGCGATATGGAAATGTCGAACTACCGCGCTGCCCAGCTTTCCGGCCAGTTCATTTTCGACGACCAGACCCACTTTATCCGCGATGACTTCAAGCAGGAAGGTCTGCTCGGTCTCACCAAGTGGGCAGTTGGCGCGAACGTCAATCCGCGTATCAATGATGCGCCGATGACGCTTGCACGCTACAAGATGGATAACTACCTGAAAGAAATTTTCCTGGATAGCGATACCAAGATGTCGCTGCTCTCGGGCGCACCGTTCGATGATCCGAGCTGGTGGCTGTTGTCCAACGACGCCATCCAGAATGCCTGCCGTGCGGTCAACAAAATGGCCGGCAACACGCGCATGCTGGGTCATACGGTTATCACGCCAAAGTATCCGAACTGGATGGACGAAGTGGATCGCGGCATCGAGACCCTGCACCCGGTGTCCTGGAAGTCCTACACCATCGGCGATCCGTTCGGCCCGTCCAAGTTTGCCTGGCGCCTGGACGACGAGAAGCTGATGTATCCGTTCTATGAAAAGGCGATCAAGTCCGGCATCAACACGATTTGTATCCACAAGGGTCTGATGCCGCGTGACTACACCAAGGCCTTCGCCGGCACATGGGAGCACGCCTCCGCCTGGGATATCGGCAAGGCCGCCAAAGACTGGCCCGGCATGAACTTCGTTATTTACCACTCCGCATTGCGGCCGTGGCTGGCGGATCAGCCGGATGCGGACTTGCAGAAGTTCCTCGACACCGGTTACGTCGAGTGGGCAACGGATCTGGCGCGCATTCCGGAGAAGTTCGGTGTCAACAACGTGTACGCCGAAATCGGCAGCACGTTCGCCAGCACGGCCGTGACCAATCCGCGTTTCTGCGCGGCGTTCATCGGCCAGTTGGTGAACATGATGGGCCCGGAGCGTGTGGTCTGGGGCACGGACTCGGTGTGGTACGGCAGCCCGCAATGGCAGATCGAAGCCATGCGCCGCATGGAAATCCCGGAAGACATCATGAAGAAGTTCAAGTGGAAGAGAAATCTTGGCGGACCGAACAGCGAAGTCAAGCAGAAGATCTTCGGCCTGAACTCCGTGGCCCTCTACAATCTGGACATGAAAGTGGGGGATGCAAAACCCTTCACGCAGGACCAGATCGCCATGATCAAGGCGGACTATATCGCCATGGGTGGAGAGCGCAGCAATGCCGCTTACGGCTATGTGGCCAAGAGCGACCACGCCTACACCGGCATCCCCGCCGTTTGAGGGATGGGCATTGGGAAAAGCCGGAGCCAGTCTCCGGCTTTTTTTAACGGTAATGTTTTAAGAGCCTGCGAAGTCCCGGAAATAATTCACGCGATGAGAGCATGGTTTTCAATTCTGCTGCTGCTATCGATGATGGCAGTTGTACCGCTCGTGAGCGCGGCCGACCAGCCTGCCGCCAGAACCGCGTGCAACCACGATGAGGAGCGCGATGGCGACCTTTGCTATCCGCGCTGCAAATCCGGGTATATCGGTGACGGGGACGAATGCGTGCAGGTCTGCCCGTCCAATTCGCAGGACTACGGCAACAAATGCCTGATGGGTCCGGCTGTGTTACTGAAAAAGTTTTATACGAGAGGCGCCGGGCGCCGGATGGAATGATGCATGTAATACGACGTAGCGCATTGATTTTGGAAGCGCGACGAGTAGCGCAATAGTGTGAGGTGTCGTTTTTGAAATGGGGCTGAGATGATTGTATACAGGTCAACGGCCCAGTGATTCAGACCGGCTGTGTTTGCCGGGCCATGAGATGCAATGCGGTCGGGAGTTTCCTGGGGCCAATTCGCCAGTCTCCCGTCGCCTTGACTCTCCTCGACTCGGACGGCAGAGTTGGTTTGCATAATCCGGCGCGCAGTTGTGTTGCCGGGCAGGTTGTAAACAGCGCTGTTTGATAAAACTCACGTGAGGAGGAGAGATACATGAAAACAAGGATAACTTTAAAAGGTGTTGCCATTGCCATGGCCATGGCAGGGATGACCGGCGGTGTACAGGCAGGGGTGAGTGATGCCCAGCTTTCTGCCGAAGCCGGTGCTTCCTGGCTGCATAGCAACGGTAATTTGGCTGCGCACCGTTACAGCACGCTCAAGCAGATCAACGTCGGCAATGCGAAGAAGCTCAAGCTCGCCTGGATCATGTCGCCCGGCGGCAAGACGGACGCGCAGGCGACGCCGAGCTATCACGACGGCATGATCTATTTTCCGCAGGACAACAAGGTGTTTGCAATAGACGGCGGCACCGGTGAGGTGGTCTGGAAGTACGAACACAAACTGCCGGATGACTGGGGTGGTTATAACGTGCCGTTCTTTACTGGTAAGCATCGCGGCCTCGCCCTGGCTGGCGACAACGTCTACTTCCTGTCCAACGACACCAAGCTGCATTCGATCAACATGAAGACCGGCAAAGCCAATTGGGTGAAGGCCTACGACGGATTCCCCTATCCGAAGGATTTCGCGAAATCTTCGGACGCCAACGGCTTCATCTCCACGGTCGGTCCGATGGCGATCCCCGGCGGCATCATCATTCTCCCGATGAATGCGACCGATACCGGTGGTCTGCAAGGCTATGTGGTCGGCGTCAGTGCCAGTACCGGCGAGGAAAAGTGGCGCGCACCGATGATCCCGACCCAGGGCGAAATAGGTTACGACTCGTGGCCCCCCGGAACTCAGGAGTACGGTGGGGCTGGCCCCTGGATTGTGGGTTCCTGGGATGCCGGCACCAAGATGTACTACACCGGCACCGCGAACGCCTACGAGTGGAACCCGAGAAACCGCGGCGGCGGCTTGCTTGATAATCTCGGCGCGGCCAGCATCGTGGCGGTGAAGACCGACTCGGGCAAAGTGGCATGGCGATGGACGGGTGTTCCGGGTGACCCCTGGGACTTCGACATTCCGCAGGCTCCCATGGTCATCAACATCGACGGCAAGAAGACCATTGTCCAGCCCAACAAGACCGGCTACATCCATCACCTTGATGCGGTGACGGGCAAGTACATCAAGGCCGACAAGTTCATCGACAACCTCACATGGATCAAGGGTTACGGCCCTGATGGCCGCCCGGTCGGACAGATCCCGCTGCCCGTCGAAGGTGGCGATCCGGTCGAAATCTCGCCGGCCCTGCTGGGCGGAGTGAACATGTATCCGAGCGCCTACAACCCCAAGACCGGCCACGTCTATCTCGCCGCGACGGAATCGAGCATGAAATACGGCTTCGAGGAAATCAAGGTGATCAGCAACGTGCGCCACTTCGGCGCGTTCCAGGAGTTTACTTTTGGAAACGAGACCGACAAGGCCGTTAACGTCAAGAGCGGCAAGGAAGTCTGGCGTAATGAGCTGCAGGGCAAGCCGGGTTACGCTGGAGGCATGCTGACCACGGCGGGAGATCTTACGATCTACACCACACAGGGCGGCGGTTTCACCGTGGCTGATGCAAGCAGTGGCAAGGTTCTCTACTCGGTGAATCTTGGTGTTGCGGCTAAAGCCGGTCCGATGACCTACTCGCACAATGGCAAGCAGTACATTGTGCAGGCATTGGGCGGCACGCCGGGCTTCGGACGCGACGAACCCTGGAAAGCAGAGTTCGGCAGCATGGTAGTTGGGTTTACGCTGGAGTAAGGCGTCAGTCATCGCTTCTTGACTGAAGAGCGTTAGTGGAGGCGCCACGGCCTGGCGCCTCCATTTTTTTGTTCGAAGAACGTAGAGGAAACACTATGAAGTATGTAAACTTTTTCCCCGCCGTGCTCGCGCTGGCCTCGCTCTGCATGGGCGCCGCATGGGGTCAGGAAGGATTGCCTGAAATCAATCCATTGGCCGGGGATGCCAAAGCCATCAAGTCTGGCAAAGGATGGTTTCGCAACACCTGCACGCCATGTCACGGCGGCCGCGCCGATGGCATGGGCGATATGGGTACCGGTGCGGATTTGCGTAAACTCAACATCGGCTTCAAGCGCTACTACGAAACCGTCAAGAATGGCCGCAAGGTACAGAATCGCGCGCAGTTCATGCCATCCTTCTCGTTTCTGGACGATAAGACGATCTTTGAAATCGGTGCATATCTGGAAACGCTAGCCATCGAGGGTGCCAACTGGAAAGAAGGGGTAGTTAACAAGTAGGCAGGTATTTCAATTTATCGGGTTCAACCAGGGAGTCTCTCATGCGTGCGTTGTTCATCATCGTCCTGACATCAGTCCTCAGTTTTTCAACGGCAGCGCGGGCCATGGACAATGAACCCGCCGACTTCCGCGGAGTGCCCTGGGGGGCGCCCTTTGAGCAGTACCGCAATGAAATGACCGTTCTGCGCGATGAAGGCGACTCGGTCTATTACCGGCGCGCGGGCGACATCATGAAGCTCAATCAGGTCGATGCGCTCAAGGTCGCCTATCGTTTTTACAAGGGTCGCTTCAGCACCGGAGTCATTCAGACCTATGGCGGCGGCAATCAGAAGTCGCTGCTCGAAGCGCTCAAGGGCACCTACGGCGAACCATTGCGTCCGCGCAAGCGAATCCAGCAGTATTTCTGGGATGGCCAACAAAGCTATGTCATGCTTGCCTGCGAGATCACCAGTTACTGTGTCGTGGAATACGTCAGCAAGCCGCTGATGCAGGAAGAGCAGGCCGACACCGGTCTGGCCCCCAGCACGCAGAAAAAACACGACAGCGACTGATCCGATCCGCCGCTGGCCGCGTTGGGCCAGACACTGCGATTGCGGTACCGGGCATGACGATTCTGCAGAGGCCCGGCTGTGGGGTAGTATTGCCCCTTCGGAACGCCCCGAAGAGAGAGATAGGGCGCTGACAAAACCGGGGAACAATCCATGACTCTTGCCGTCGTAGAACTGCAAAGCGCAATCGACGAATTACGCGTGATTTTCAAGGATCGACTGTCGACCAACACCGGGGTGCGCGACAACCACGGCAAGGACGAATCCTGGCACCACCCGCACCGGCCCGATGCCGTTGTATTCCCGAATACCACCGAGGAAGTGGCCGAGATCGTGCGCATCTGCGCCCGGCACGTCACGCCGGTCATCGCTTACGGAACCGGCACGTCTCTGGAAGGCAACGTGATTCCGCACCAGGGCGGCGTGGTCGTCGATCTGGCCAACATGAACAAAGTCCTTCGAGTCAGCGCGGAAGATCTCGATGTCACCGTGCAGGCGCGAGTGACCCGCAAGGAGTTAAATGCTTTTATCCGCGATCAGGGCCTGTTTTTCCCGATCGATCCGGGCGCGGACGCCTCGCTGGGCGGCATGGCCGCCACCCGCGCTTCTGGCACCAACGCCGTGCGTTACGGCACCATGCGCGAAAACGTTCTCGCGCTGACCGTGGTGCTCGCCGACGGCCGCATCATCCGCACCTCGCGCCGCTCGCGCAAATCCGCAGCGGGCTATGACCTCACGCGCCTGTTCGTCGGCTCCGAAGGCACGCTCGGCATCATCACCGAAGTTACCCTGCGCCTGTACGGTATTCCCGAAGCCATGGCCGCCGCCGTGTGTTCCTTCGATTCAATCGAAGGCGCGGTCAATGCGGTGATTCAGACCATACAGCTCGGCATCCCGGTCGCGCGCATCGAGTTGCTGGATGATGTGCAGATGGACGCCGTAAACAAATTCTCCAAGCTGAACTATCCAGTCAAAGATACGCTGTTTGTCGAATTTCACGGCACCGAGGCAGGTGTCAAGGAGCAGGCGGAAATGCTGCAGTCGATCGCCGCGGATCACGGTGGCGGCGAATTCAAGTGGGCATCCAAGCCCGAGGAGCGCAACGCGCTGTGGACTGCGCGCCACGACGTGACCTACGCCAACAAGGCGCTGCGTCCCGGTTGTGAAATCTGGGCAACCGATGTCTGCGTACCGATTTCGAAACTGGCCGATTGCATCCTGGAAACGAAGAAGGACTTGCAGCAGAGCTTCCTGACCGCGCCGCTGGTCGGTCATGTCGGCGACGGCAATTTCCATCTCGGTTTTCTGATCGATCGTAATGATCCCAAGGAACTGGAAGAAGCCGAGCGCCTGAATGATCGTCTGGTCATGCGCGCGCTGGCGATGGACGGCACCTGCACCGGCGAGCACGGCATCGGGTTGGGCAAGATGAAATTCCTCACCGCCGAGCACGGCGAAGCGGTCGGCGTGATGCGTCAGATCAAGAAGGCGCTTGATCCGCAGAACATCATGAATCCCGGAAAAATCTTCACGCTCTGATACTTGCGGCCGGTGAGAGAGCAGGCGCGAAGCACGCGAATGCCCGCCGGCACGCAACCAAGCCCCGACTAGCGATCGGCTGTACCAACGGCCAATTCATAGCACGTTTGCAGGTTTTCTGCCTGCGCCACGCTCATTTTCAGATCGCGTATCAAACCATCCTTGAGTCCATAGATCCAGCCGTGGACAGTAAGGTCCTGGCCGCGTGCCCAGGCGTCCTGTACCACGGTAGTCTGGGCGACGTTGACCACCTGCTCGATGACATTCAACTCGCACAGGCGGGCGAGGCGTTCTTCCCTTACACTTTCCCTGGCAAGCAGGTCGCGGTGCTTCTGGCCGACGTCCTGGACATGCCGCAGCCAGTTATCGACCAGTCCGAGTTTGAGGTGGTCGTGCGCTGCGATCACGCCGCCGCAGCCGTAGTGCCCGCATACAATGACGTGCTTGATTTTCAGTACGTCCACGGCGAACTGCAATACCGACAGGCAATTGAGGTCGGCATGCACCACCACGTTGGCGACATTGCGGTGTACGAAAACTTCGCCGGGCACGAGACCGGTAATTTGATTGGCGGGAACGCGGCTGTCGGAGCAGCCAATCCACAGGTACTCCGGGGATTGCAGTTTCGCAAGCTGGTCGAAGAAATCGGGCTCGCGCTTGCGCATTGCGGCGGCCCAGTCGCGATTGTTTTTGAGTAGCTGACTCAGCTCATTCATACATGAAGTCCGGAAAGGATTGGCGCGAACGCGGTGAGGTTCATGCTTGGTCGCGGAATGGTCTCAACCGTCAGACTCAGGCTGTCATGCAAACTCATACATCCGTTCATCAATTGAAGTCTACCGGATGAACGAAGGTAGTCGGAGTTTTCGGGTGGTTAAATTGCGGGGCTGGAGATTGGCGCAATGGTGATGTCCTGCGCAGGGGATCGCGAATCTTCTCCCGCTCATCGCTCTCAAGGCCTAGTCTAATATATATCCTACAATTGCCGTCTGATTCCCAACCACCGTGGAATTTTCCCGATCCTTATCCACAATGTTCACCATTTACGGCATCAAGAACTGCGACACCATGAAGAAAGCCATGGCCTGGCTCGACAGTCACAATATAGGCTATGAATTTCACGACTACAAGGTGACGGGACTCAACAATGCCAGGCTCAAGGCCTGGTCAACCCAGGTCGGTTGGGAAACCCTGCTGAATACCCGTGGAACCACTTGGCGCAAACTTTCAGCCGGGCAGCAAGCCGATCTCGACGAAGCGAAGGCGCTGAAGCTGATGAGTGAGAACCCGAGCCTTGTCAAGCGCCCGGTCCTCGAACACGGAAAAGCCCTGCTGGTCGGCTTCACGGCAGAGCGCTACGCCTCGGTCCTGGAGCAGAAAAATAAACGTTGATCCATATGCGCTTGCCCTTCAAACGCTTATGGCCACAGACCCGTACTGCGTGGGGCACGCGGCATCCTTTTGGAGTTTCCGCGCTCCTGCGAACCCTTTCTGGCATTTCCATATCAGACTGGCGCGATTTTCCGATGGTGGTTGAGAACAATGCTCCCAGACGACGGGCATCCCAAAACGGCGGGCGATAGTCCGCGACTGCGCGCACCGCAGTCAGGCTTCCTTGGCAAGCTCCTGGCCATAGTAGCGAGTGCCGCAGCGCTGGTTGTCGCGTTCACGCTCTCGCTCTTGATATTTGCTGCCGTGGCTGCTTTCGTAATTGTGGCGATGGTCTTCCTGTGGTGGAAAACACGAGCCCTGCGCCGGCAACTGCGCGAACGCCCGCCCGGCGGGCGCGTCATCGACGGCGAAGTAATCCGATCCGATAGAATTGACGATTAGGAATTCAAGGGGGCGTGGGTCAGACGGAGATTTCCGTGAAAGGGAAATCCGGTGCGGCCATCGGAAGGACACGGGGCCGGTCAATCATCTGCGACCAGCCGGTTCAATACTCGATAAAGTGCCCTGATTCGGAAGTTCATTGTTCAAGACGGAGCAAAGATCATGCTGAAGAAAATCATTATTGCCTTGATTATCATTGCCGTTGTGTTCGTGGGTGTAGTGGCCATGCAGCCCTCCGCGTTCCGCGTCGCGCGCAGCACCACCATTGCTGCTCCTGCGCCGGCGGTATTCACCCAGGTCAACGATTTCAAGAACTGGCCGGCGTGGTCACCGTGGGCGAAAATTGATCCGGCTATGAAGCAGACTTACGAGGGCGCGCCAACCGGCGTCGGCGCCATCACATCGTGGGCCGGCAACGATGAGGTCGGCGCAGGCCGCATGACCATCATCGAAAGCCGCCCGAATGAACTGGTGCGCATCAGGCTCGAATTCGTCAAACCTTTCGTCGCCACCAATGCCGCGGAGTTCAGCTTCAAACCCGAGGGTAATCAAACCACGGTGACCTGGAGCATGTCCGGCGACAACAGCTTCATGTTCAAGGCCGTCAGCCTGTTCATGAGCATGGACAAGATGGTCGGCGGCGATTTCGAGAAAGGCCTGGCCAGCATGAAAGCCGTCGTGGAGTCAGAAGTGGCGACGCCAGCGGGGAAGTCATAGCGCGCCGGACTCGGGGTCCACCACGTTCCTGCCAGGAGAAAACTCCATGTCACTGAGAAAATTCCTGTTTGCGCTGGTCATCGTCGGCGCTGCGTTCCCGTCCCTGGCGGCGCCGGACCATTACAGCATCGATCCCACCCATACCTTCCCAAGCATCGAGTTCTCACACATGGGCATCTCGGTGTGGCGCGGCAAATTCAACAAAACCTCCGGAAAGATTATTCTCGACCGCGCAGCCAAATCGGGCACGGTTGAAATAGAGATTGATACCGCGAGTATCAATTTCGGCCTGGCCGCAATGGATGAGAAAGCACGCTCCGAAGATTTCTTCCATGCCGAAAAATTTCCGACCGCCACCTACACGGGCACCATCAAGTTCGTTGGCGAGAAGCCCGGGAAAGTCGATGGCCAGATCACCATCATGGGTGTCACACGCCCACTGACACTCAGAATTAATCTCTTTCAGTGCATGCCGCATCCCATGCTCAAACAGGAGGTCTGCGGCGCCGACGCGCAAGGCGAAGTCAACTGGTCGGAATACGGCATGAAACTGAGCCGCTACGGAGAGGGGGAAGCCGGCAAAGTTACTTTGCGCATTCAGGTCGAGGCAATCAGGGACAGATGAGGCATCTGGCTTTGCGTACGCTCGGGCTGCGCGCCTTACACTGGTCGCCAGCGTGAGCATCCGCAGCCGGGACTTCGGACTGCGGCCGTTTGCAGAATAAGCGCCGCAGATAGGCGCGGATACAACACGACACTTGCGCGGGCGGATGCCGTCCTTCGATTTGATTCGCACCGGTTACAAGAAATTCCTGGAAGACATCCAGGCCAATCGGCGCAGTGGAGATTAAAATTGCCGATCGAATGATCCCCAGGGAAAAGTCATGGCACCCAAGCTCAGGAAGCCCGCAACCCGGAAACCGCTCAAGGCCAATCGTTCGCGCCACGTTGCCTTGCTGGTCGCCACCCGCAAGGGTGCCTGGCTCTATCACGGTGACGCGGCACGCAAGAACTGGCGCACCGACGGGCCGCATTTTCTCGGCCACATCATCAATCATCTGGTGCTCGACCCGCGTGACGGGCGCACGCTGCTCGCGGCGGCGAAGACCGGACATCTTGGTCCGACCGTTTTCCGATCCACCGATCGGGGCCGCACCTGGAAGGAAGCTGCGAAGCCACCCGCGTTTGCCAAAGCGTCGGAAGACAAGGAAAGCCGCGCCGTAGATCACACCTTCTGGCTCACACCTGGACATGCCTCGGAGTCCGGTGTCTGGTATGCCGGAACCTCGCCGCAGGGATTGTTCCACTCCGCAGACGGCGGTGTGACCTGGGAACCGTTTTCCTCGATCAACGATGATCCCGGCTTTCGCAAGTGGATGGGCACGGTGCAGGATGGCACGCCGGACGGACCAAAACTGCACTCAATCATTGTCGATCCGCGCGACCCGAAGCATCTGTACTTCGGCATGTCGGGTGGTGGTGTGCACGAATCGGTCGATGGTGGCCACACCTGGCGCACGCTCCTGGGCGGACTTGATGTGGTCACGGGTTTCGACAAGTCCGATGCCACCGTTCACGACCCGCATTGCATGCGCATATGTCCAGGAAACCCGGACCGTCTCTACCAGCAAAACCATTGCGGCATCTACCGTATCGACCGGCCCTGCGCCGAATGGGTGCGCATCGGCAAAAACATGCCCAAGCGCGTCGGTGATGTTGGCTTTCCCATGGTGGTGCATCCGACACCGCGTGGGTATTCCCGATGGATGGCACCGATGTGTGGCCGCGCATCAGTCCGCAGGGCAAGCCCGCCGTATACGCAACGCGCAACGCTGGCAAGACCTGGCAGCGCTGCGGCGAAGGCCTGCCCGAAGCCCAGGCATGGTGGACGGTCAAGCGACAGGCGATGGCGGCCGACGCCGGCGACCCGGTGGGGCTTTATTTCGGCACTACCAGCGGGGAGTTGTGGATGAGCCGCGACGAAGGCCGCCGCTGGGCCTGCATCGCGCGGCACTTGCCGGAGATTTATGCCGTGGAAGCGTGCGAGTTCGCGTAGACCGTGCGCTGTAATGAAAGTCCTCATTCCCAGTGCGCTGCGCTCCTACACGGATCGCAGCGAAACTGAGGCAAGCGGAGCTACCCTCGGAGCAATTCTCAGCGACCTGGACCGCAGTTACCCCGGAATCCGCTTTCGCATCATTGACGAGCAAGACAGGATCCGGCGCCATATCCGCATCTTCGTCAAAGGCGAACAGATACATGACTTGTCGCAGCCACTGAACGTGGGCGACGAACTAGTCATCGTCCAGGCACTGAGCGGTGGCTGAACGCATCCGCTCTGCCTGCCGGACTTCGCCAGCGGAGCGCTGAATTAGCGACCTGACCGGCACCGTGGGGTCACGCAATTTTCAAACGGCCTCCACTGCAAGGCCGTTTTTAATCCGACCTGGCTGAGTCTGGCACTTTGCGTATTACCGGCGATTTCCGGAAGTATCTGCCGGCATGCAAAACGTTCCTATCTTGATTTGGCCTGGCAATGCACGCTCCGCCAGAGTGCCTGGCGTGCCGCCTGCGGCGCAGCCTGCTCGTGTATTCTTCCACTATTGAAAACTGGCGCAAAGACAATATCCAATACGGGAGCGCAAATGAAAAGCGTGTGGCTTGCGATTGCGTTGGTGCTTATGTTCACCAGTTCCCTGGGAGCAGAGCGTGGTGGTTTTGAGGGCAATCTGGTACTCGAACCGGTGGAGGATTCATTCGTCGCCGCGATCCGCGTTGTCGAAGATTTCGCTTACCGCGACGCCGGAGGAAAGCACTGGACCATTTCACGCGGCGAAGTTTTCGACGGCAGGGGACTGCCGCGGCTATTCCGCGATATCGGCGGGCCGCCGTATGAAGGCGGGTACCGCAAATCCTCGGTGGTCTACGAATCCGCCACCCAAAAACGGACCGAAAACTGGGAGAAGGCGCAACGCATGTTCTTCGAAGCCAGCCTGACCGAAGGGATGTCCGCCCCGGAAGCCAAAGTCCTCTACCTGCTGCTGGTGGTCCAGGGCACCCGGTGGGAAGTGCCGGGGTCGGGCTGTTTCGGCGTTTGTCATATGGTCTCGGTGCCGCTGGAATGGCGGCCTGTCATCGATGAGGCGCGCACCGCCGCACTGGTGAATTGGGTGCGCGCTTCCAATCCCGCTGTCGAGGAAATCGATCTGCGTGGTCAAAGCGCCATTCGCGCGCCGGGCCCGCATATTTTTGCGCAGCCTGCGTGCAACGAATTTTCCGGTTCCACCCGCATCCGCAAGAGCTGCGACTGAACATGCCCTCGAAAACCAAAGTGCGAATCATCCAACCAGGAGGACGTAATGCCAGTAGCCATCAACATCACCAACCCCGAAGGTCTGGGCAAACCGCTGGGGCAGTATTCCCAGATTGCCCGCGTGAAGAACGCATCCGAATGGCTGTTCATCGCCGGTCAGCTTGCCACTGACGTTGGGGGCAACATTGTCGGCGCGGATGATTTCGATGCGCAGTGCCAGCAGGTGTTCAACAACATTGAAGCCGCCTTGAAATCCGCCGGCGCGAGTTTGGGAAACATCGTGCAGTTCACCACTTACCTGGTTCACTCCCAGGACATTCCGAAGTTCATGGCGTTCCGCAAACGAGAATTCCCGAAAATGTTTCCGGATGGCAAGTACCCGCCCAACACGCTGCTGATGGTCGATCGGCTCGTAGGTGAACCGTTCCTCGTCGAAGTCCAACCCATTGCGGCGATTTGATCGCGGTTAGTGGCAGGTTGGCGGTTGCGAGCGCGAAGGTTCTCGGGTACTGACCGATTCCGATAGACGCCGAGCAAGCTGGCCTGACTTGCAGGGCGGGTTCTGCACTGGCTGGAGATAAAGGCAGGAACCCAGCGTTCCCTGTTCTACCGGGAGGCCGTACTTGATGTCGACGACGTACCCGGCAGGAATGCCTTCAGGCGGCATGAGAGAATCTGACTCCCGGTTCACGGGCGGGTCCGGGGAACCGGATGTTTATTAAAATGTCCGCAGTGCGTCGGCGATGAACGCCTGACCGGCAATTGGAGGAACCCATGACACTGGATCTGCTGGTACGCGGCGGCACCGTGGTTGACGGCTCGGGCGGCAAGCGCTTTGTCGCTGATGTCGGCATCTCGAACGGACGCATTACCAAGGTCGGGCACATCAGCGATGCGGCCCGGCGCACCATTGATGCTGACGGGCTGATCGTCTCGCCTGGCTTCATCGACGGGCACACCCACATGGATGCGCAGGTGATGTGGGACCCGCTCGGCAGTTGCTCTTGCTATCACGGCGTGACCTCCGTCGTGATGAGCAACTGCGGCTTCACGCTGGCGCCGTGCAAGCCGGCGGATCGCGAGTGGTATGCGAACAGCCTGTCCTATGTCGAGGACATTTCGACCGAGGCGATGGCGGCCGGCATCGACTGGACCTGGGAAACCTTCCCCGAATACATGGCCGCGGTCGAGCGCCGGCCGAAGGCGCTGAACTACGCGATGTACATCGGGCACTCCGCAGTACGCATGTACGTAATGGGCAGGCGCGCGGTGACCGACAAGGCTACCGACGCGGAAATCAGCCGCATGGCGCAACTGGTGCAGGAGGCGCTCAAGGCCGGGGCGGTGGGGTTCTCCACCTCGCGCACGCATACGCACCTGACGCCCGACGGCACGCCGGTCGCCAGCCGCATCGCGGGTTGGGACGAGATCGAACGCATCATCGCGGCAATGGCGGAACTCGACGCGGGAATTTTCCAAGCTGGACCGGAAATCGTTTCGCAGACGGTAAGCGTGGCGTTCCTCGCGCGAATGCGGCATCTGGCGCTTACCTACAAACGCCCCATAATGTTTGGCATCTTCAACACGCAGCAGGGCGAGGAGCCGGTGATCTGGCAGACCCAGGCGAAAACGATCAAGGAGGTCAACGAGGCGGGTGGACGCATGTTCGCCCAGGGCACGACCCGTTCGATCAATGCGATTTTCTCCCTGAAATCCTATCTGCCCTTCGACGTACTGCCGGCCTGGAAAGCCATTCGTTCTCTGCCGCTGCATGAGCAGAAGAAGCGGCTGCGCGACCCGGCGCAACGCCGCGAATTGATCGCGGCCGAGGCAACGATGAAACTCAGGGACAACCAGATGCAGGGCGGGGGCGCCGCCACGACGGATCCGCGCAAGCCGGACTACGGCAATCTCTACGCGCTCAAGGGTGTGGACTGGGATGACCCGACGGTCGAAGAACTCGCCCGAACGCGCGGCAAGCATCCCGTGGAAGTCATGATTGATCTTTCGCTCGACAATGAGAACCAGATCTACGTGCAGCCAATCGTGAACGAGAGCCGCGAGGATATTCTGGGCATGCTCAGCCAGGAATTCACGCTGGCAACGTTCTCCGATTCGGGCGCGCATGTCGCGCAGGAAATGGGTTCATCGCTGCAGACGCACCTGCTGCACTACTGGGTGGACAAGCGCGGCGCCTTCACACTGGAGCAGGCCGTTAAAAAGTTGTCTCACGACAACGCGCAGGCGTTCGAACTGAAAGACCGTGGCCTCATCAAGGAAGGCTACAAGGCCGACGTGCTGTTGTTCGAGGAAGGCCGCGTCCGCCCCTGCCTGCCGACGGTCGAGAGCGACTTGCCTGGCGGCGCGCGGCGGCTGGTGCAGAAAGCGGAGGGGATTCGCGCAACCATCGTCAACGGCGCGGTGACCCTGGAGAATGGCGAGCCGACCGGCAGCTATGCCGGAGAAGTGTTAAAGGGCAGGCTCGCATCATGATTTATCAATGAACCGTGTAAGGTTTCCTTTGATGGGTATCGCTACGCTCAACCCATCCTACGAGACGGCGCTTCAGGTACGTGGGGCGCGGGGAAATTCAACGGATCATACAAAGGGTCACGTTCACCGAAGGGCTGAGCAATGAAAATAAAAAGCTTTGCGGTTCATTTTGTGTCCTAAAAGAGTACTCCGACGTGCTGCGCACGTAGGGTATCTGTGGCAAAAAGCATTTTCCAGGAGCGTTAAATGATTTCGTTGGACCTGAACGGGAAGGTTGTTGCGGTGACGGGGGGCTTTGGCAGCTTGGGCGCAGCCGTGGCGAGGACAATGGTGGCTGCCGGCGCGAAGGTAGCGCTGCTTGACCGGGCCGAACAATCGAACGCGCCCCAAGACCTGGCTCAGGCGCTCGCACTGGGCGGCGTCGATCTCGGATCGGGCGAGCGCGCGCGCGATGCGATTGCGCAGATCATTTCACGCTTCGGCCGGCTGGATGCGCTGGTCAACATTGCCGGCGGCTTTCGTTGGGAGAAAATCGATGGCGGAAGCATCGACACCTGGGACCAGCTCTACCAGATGAATCTGCGCACCGCTCTGAATGCCTCGCAGGCCGCGCTTGCGCATTTGCTGGCGAGCATGAACGGAAGCATCGTGAATGTGGGCGCGCTGGCGGCGACCAAGGCGGGTGCGGGCATGGGCGCTTATGCCGCGTCGAAGGCGGGCGTGGCCAGGCTGACCGAGGCGCTTGCCGAAGAGTTGAAGGACCGGGCCGTGACCGTGAATGCCGTATTGCCTTCGATCATCGATACGGCGGCCAATCGAGCCGACATGCCGGATGCCGATTTCTCGCGCTGGGTAAAGCCGGAGCAGATTGCCGATCTGATCGTGTTTCTGCTCTCCGACCGGGCACGGGCCATCACGGGCGCATTAATTCCGATTGCCGGGCGGATGTGATCGGCAAAATGAAAGCATTGAGCGCCTATAATTTTCTCCGGATCAAACTCGAATTGGAACGCACATGGCCCGACTGTTCATTTTATTGCTGGCCGTAGGCTGCCTGCACCTCGCCTGGAAACACTTTGACTCAAGCGGTTCACCCGGTTCAACCGGTAACATGAGCTCCGAGCAAATCGGCGCTTTGGCCGCGACCGTCAAGTCCGGCGACGTCGTGATGTACTCGACAACCGAATGTGGATATTGCACCCAAGCCAGGGGTTGGCTTAACCAGAATGGTTTTGCGTTTACCGAGTGCAATATGAGCGTGGACGAGCGCTGCGTACAGAAATTCAGGAGTTATGGCGCGGACGGCACGCCTTTTCTGCTGGTACGCGGCTACCAGATGAAAAACGGTTTCGATTCTGACGAATTTCTTGCGACGCTAAGACTGTAAAGGCGCGCATTAAGAGCGAAGAGGTACAGACGGACTTCTTGCGCGCAGGTACGTTCCAAGTCCGCCAGCCCGTCGACGATGATAAAAAAACCAACAAGGAGGAAATAATGGGCTTTGACAACAAAATGGCCGTCGTCACCGGTGCCGGCTCGGGCATCGGGCGCGCGATCGCAGTCATGCTCGGCGCACGCGGCGCGGCGGTGGGGGTGATCGACATAAACGAGGACACCGCGAATGAGACTGCGCATCTCATCGTAAAGGCGGGTGGCCGCGCGCGCAGCTACCGGGCCGACGTCAGCAAGGCCACCGACATCGATGCCGCGATTACCGCGGCCGTCAAAGAATTCGGCGCGCTCGACATCCTGGTCAACAATGCCGGCATTCTCGACGGTTACTTCAATGCCGATGAGATGGACGAGGCGGTCTTTCGCAGGGTCATCGATGTGGATCTGGTCGGCGTATTTCTCGGCTCCAAGCGGGCCCTAAAGGAAATGCTTCCGCGCGGTCGCGGTCGCATTATCAATATGGCATCGGTGGCCGGCCTGAATGGTACTGGCGGCGGTGCCGCTTATATCGCCGCCAAGCACGGGGTGGTGGGCATCACGCGGCAGATGGCGGTTGCCTATGGCGCACGCGGTATTACAGTCAATGCAATTTGCCCCGGCGCCATTCCGACCGGGATTCGGCCCAATTCGCAGGCCTTGCTTGGGCCTGGCGTACCGGACATGAGTAAACGCGGTGTCGCGGTCAATGATGACCAGATCAAAGCTTTGATCCCCGCCGGTGTACGCGGCACGGTCGAGGACATCGCAAGCGCGGCATGTTATCTCGCATCCGACGACGCCGGATACGTGAATGGGCACACGATGGTGGTGGATGGAGGGTGGCGAGCGAAGTGAGCGGCCTTCGTAACGGTGCCAGCGCGGCGTGCCCGATGCCATCCATCATTTCCATTGCCAGCCTGACCAAGACCTACGCGTCGGGCCAGCACGCACTTAAAGACATCAACCTTAAGATCGCCAAGGGTGAAATTTTTGCGCTACTCGGCCCTAATGGTGCCGGCAAGACCACGCTCATCAGCATCATCTGCGGTATCGTCAAGCCGACCTCGGGCGCGGTGCGGGTCGATGGCCATGACGTTGCACGCGACTACCGCATTACCCGCTACAAGATCGGGCTGGTGCCGCAGGAGCTGCATACCGATACCTTCGAGACCACCTGGAACACGGTGCGCTTTAGTCGCGGACTGTTCGGCCGCGCGCCGAATCCCGCGCACCTGGAAAAAGTGCTGCGCGAGCTGTCGCTGTGGGATCGGCGCAACGACAAGATCATGACGCTCTCGGGCGGCATGAAGCGCCGCGTGCTGATCGCCAAGGCACTGGCCCACGAACCGGAAATCCTTTTCCTCGACGAACCCACGGCAGGTGTGGATGTGGAGTTGCGACGCGACATGTGGGCGCTGGTGCGCCAACTGCGCGAGAGCGGTGTGACCATCATTCTGACTACGCATTACATCGACGAAGCCGAGGAGATGGCGGACCGGATCGGTGTCATCGACAAAGGTGAGTTGATTCTGGTCCAGGAGAAGTCCGAGTTGATGATACAACTCAGCAAAAAACAATTGACGCTGCATCTTCAGCAAGCCCTGACAGCCATTCCAGCGCAATTGGGCGCATGGCGTCTGACCTTGAATGCCGCCGGAACGCAAATGGAATGCAACTTCGATGCGGCCGAGGAGGGCACGCGCATTCCCGCGCTGTTGCGTAACTTAAGCGAGCTGGGCATCGGCTACACCGACTTGCAGACGCGGCAAAGTTCGCTGGAGGATATTTTCGTCGGCCTGGTGGGGCGCAATACGCCAGATCGCACCGGGAACCGTAATAACCCCGCAGGCGCGCCGTCATGAACGCCACTTCAAGTGTCCCGCCATTCAACCATCACGGCGTCCTCGCGGTTTACCGTTTTGAATTGGCGCGATTTCGCCGTACCCTGTGGTCGAGCCTGGCAACGCCGGTCATTACCACTTCGCTGTACTTCGTTGTCTTCGGCGCGGCGATCGGCGCGCGCATGAACGAAGTGGGCGGTGTTACCTATGGCGCTTTTATCGTGCCGGGACTGATCATGCTCATGCTGTTCACGGAAAGCCTCAACAATTCCGCGTTCGGCATTTACATACCCCGATTCACCGGCACGATTTACGAAGTCCTTTCCGCTCCGGTATCAGCGTTCGAAATCGTGCTGGGCTACGTCGGCGCGGCGGCCACCAAGTCGATCATTCTCGGTTTGGTGATCCTGGCGACCTCGACGCTCTTTGTCCCGATCCGCATCGACCATCCGCTCTGGATGATGGCATTTCTGCTATTGACCGCGGCGACGTTCTGCCTGCTGGGATTCATCATCGGCATCTGGGCCAAGAGCTTCGAACAATTGCAGTTCGTGCCGATGCTGGTCATCACGCCGCTCACCTTTCTTGGCGGAGCTTTTTATTCGATTGATATGCTGCCGCCGGTCTGGCGTACGGTGAGCCTGTTTAACCCGATCGTGTATCTCATCAGCGGATTTCGCTGGAGTTTCTACGGCACCGCCGATGTCGGCGTGGGATTGAGTCTCGCGCTGACGCTGGTTTTTTTCGTGCTGTGCCTGGCCGCCGTCGCGTGGATTTTCCGCACCGGGTATCGGCTCAAGAGTTAGCCCGGGAATCGATACTCCGATTCAGTGCATCGGTTTGATCTTTGCGCGGCGCGATCGTTTGCCCCGGCCAGCCGGGAAACCAGGATGCGCATGAAGGCCCGATTGAACTGTTTCTGACAGGCATCGCTCGCCTTTTGCAGGGCGCTCAACGCAATCGCGATGTATGTCAAGTCGGCGGCTGCGGAAATGCTGGTGCTGCGTTTTACGATCTCTTTCTCGAAATAGAGAATCTCGCCAAAACAGTCACCCGTTGTCAGCGTATCGACTTCCCTGCCCTGTTTGCTCACGCGTGCTTTTCCAGAGGTAATCAGAAAGAAGCTCCTGCCAATCTCACCTTCGCGCGCGACGGCTGCCTCCGGCTGCGCAACGTGGCGCATGGACAGGCGCACGGTTTCCCAGATTTCGACTTCGCTGAAGTCCCGAAAGAACGGCAGGTCCTTGATGGCGTTGAACTGCTCGCTGTCGGATGAGGCCTCGGCTGGCAACAGCAGGGAGCCGTGGCTTTTCCACAAGTCACGGCTCAGGTCGGCTGCGCTCCGATAGCGTTCGCGCACGTTCTTGTTGAGTGCGCGCATGACCACGCGATCGAGTTCGGCGGGAATTCCGGTGCGGTAGGTCGAAGGCGGACTGGGCTCGATATGCACGATCTGGTGAGCCAGGCTTGCCCTGCTGCCGGCGCTGAAAGTCGGCCTGCCGGTCAGCAGATGATAGACAGCGGAACCGAGCGAATAGACATCGCTTTGCGGCGTCAGCTCCTGGTTCTCCACTTGCTCGGGAGACATGTACAAGGGAGTCCCCACGCCCTCGAGTTGCGTATGTTCGGTTTCTTCATTCATCGCCGTGCCGAAATCGCTGATTTTGACCTCGCCGTCTTTGGTAATCAGAATGTTGGCTGGCTTGACGTCGCGATGGATGACGCCATGGCGATGGGCAAACTCGAGCGCCCGGCTGCACTTGAATGCGACCTCGACAATCTGCTCAAGCGGCAGCAAACTGGTCTGTTCGCAGTGCGTCATCAAGGTGGTGCCTTCAATCAACTCCATGACGATGTATCCGAAATCGTCGAGCAGATCGGCATCGTAGATTTCGATGATATGGGGATGATTGAGTTTGCCAACCATCGAGGCTTCGGTCAGGAACGCCTTGCGCAGGCGCCTGCGAGCTGTTTCGTCCACGCCGGGTTCGGGACGCACAATCTTGATCGCCACTTCGCGTCCGGCAAACGGATCTTTGCCACGGTAAACACGACTGGTCGCACCGCGGCCGATTTCGCCGAGTAGCGTGTACCTGCCGACTTTCGACCGAATACCGGTCGTGTTGAGTGTATCCATAATTGCCGATTGGTTACCGCATTCGCGCCATCCTGACCGGGGGGGTCGCATCCCGAAGGCCTGCCCGGCAACCATTGCCGCGACCACGGAATGGCGATTCCAATGGCGCACGCGCACTACGCACCCGTGCGTGGCTACTCGCTATTACGGCTGCGAACGATAGAAATCTTAGGGATTTGCGTTCCGCGGCGAGCTCGACGGGGTGCCGCCGTATCCCCGGATCGCAGGGAAAGCAGGTCATTTGGCCTATAATCGCAGGCCTCGATCGGGCGATATTGCCCTCGTCGATTCCAGGCTTCGATGCAGCTTTTCGCTTTCGGCATGAATCACCACACAGCCCCGCTCGCGGTTCGCGAGCAGGTGATTTTTCACGCCGAGAATCTGGAGGTGGCACTGCGCGATCTGGTGGCACGTGAATCGGTACGCGAAGCCGCGATCATCTCCACCTGCAACCGCACCGAAGTTTATTGCAGCACGCATGAACCGAATCGCGCAATCAACTGGCTGGCGCGTTTTCACCACCTTCAGGCACCGGCCCTGCAACCGTTCATTTACACATTGCCGCGCGAACGCGCCGTCGCTCATGCATTTCGAGTGGCGAGCGGGCTCGACTCGATGGTGATCGGAGAGCCGCAGATACTCGGACAGATGAAGGACGCGGTGCGATCCGCCGAACACGCCGGCACGCTTGGCACCGTTCTGCACAAATTGTTTCAGTCGACGTTTTTCGTGGCCAAGGAAGTGCGCACCCGGACGGAAATCGGCGCGAGCTCGATTTCGCTCGCAGCCGCGGCGGTCAAGGTTGCCGAACGCATTTTCCCGAGCATTGCCGGACAGAACATGCTATTTGTCGGTGCCGGCGAGATGATCGACTTGTGCTCGGTGCACTTTGCCGCCAGGAAGCCGCAATCCATAACCTTTGCCAATCGTTCGATCGAGCGGGCGGAGCAACTGGCAAGCCGTGTCAACGGCCGGATCATCGCGCTGAACGACTTGCCCGCGCAGTTACCGCTGCACGATATCGTGGTCACCTGTACCGCAAGCACGCTACCCATTTTTGGCAAAGGCATGATCGAACGCGCCCTCAAGGCGCGCCGCCATCGGCCGATTTTAATGATCGACCTGGCAGTGCCGCGCGACGTGGAGGCGGAAGTCGCCGAGCTCGATGACGTGTTTCTCTACAGCGTGGACGACCTGGGCAGGATCGTGCAGGAAGGGCTGGACAATCGTCAGGCCGCCGTTGCGCAGGCGGAGGCCATTATCAACACCAGCGTCAGTAATTTCATGCACTGGCTGGAAAACCGAGAAATTGTTCCGACCATCCGCGCGTTGCGCGATCAGGCCGAACGCATGCGCCGTCATGAACTGGAGCGCGCCGCGCGCATGCTGGCCAAGGGCGACAACCCGGAAGCGGTACTCGAGCAGTTTTCCCATTCGCTGACCAACAAATTTCTGCATGCGCCCACCAATGCGCTCAACAGCGCACAGGCCGAAGACCGTGACACCCTGATCGCCGCGCTGGCCCGGCTGCACGAGATCAAGCCACCAGAATGAAGTCGCGGCAATGAAACCAGCGCAATGAAACATTCCATCGTCTCCAAGCTGGCGCAATTGTCGGCCAGACTGGAGGAGCTCAACGCCTTGCTCTCCAGCGAAGACGTTACCCGGAATCTGGAAAACTATCGCAAGCTCACGCGCGAGCACGCTGAGATCTCACCGGTGGTCGAGCTTTATCGTGCCTATACCAAGAGCGAGGGCGATGTTGCCGCTGCCCTGGAAATGACCAGCGATCCGGAGATGCAGGAACTCGCGGAAGCCGAAGTGCGCGAAGGCAGGCGGCAGCTGCTCGAACTCGAGGCCGAGCTGCAGAGGCAACTGCTGCCGAAGGATCCCGGCGACGAGCGCAACATATTTCTGGAAATCAGGGCTGGCACCGGCGGGGATGAGTCGGCCTTGTTTGCCGCCGACCTGTTCCGGATGTATCTGCGTTACGCCGAACGGCTCGGCTGGAAAGTGGAAGTGATCTCCGCCAGCGAGAGTGAAGTGGGTGGCTACAAGGATGTGATTGCCAAGATCATCGGCTTTGGTGCCTACTCGAAACTCAAGTTCGAATCCGGGGGGCATCGCGTGCAGCGCGTGCCGGCAACCGAAACCCAGGGGCGCATTCATACCAGCGCCTGCACCGTCGCCGTGATGCCGGAAGCCGACGCGATCGAAGACGTTGTACTCAATCCAGCGGAGTTGCGCATCGATACCTTCCGCGCTTCCGGCGCCGGCGGCCAGCACATCAACAAGACCGACTCGGCGGTGCGCGTCACTCATTTGCCAACCGGCATCGTGGTCGAATGCCAGGATGATCGCTCCCAGCACAAGAACAAGGCGCAGGCCTTGTCGGTGCTGGCTGCGCGCATCAAGGACAAGCAGGTGCGCGAACGGCATGCAACACAGGCTGCGACGCGCAAATCGCTGATCGGCAGCGGGGACCGCTCGGAGCGCATTCGCACCTACAATTTTCCGCAGGGCCGGGTCACCGATCACCGCATCAACCTGACGCTCTACAAGATCGACCAGATCATGGGCGGTGCGATTGACGATTTGATCGACGCCCTGGCGGCCGAACATCAGACCGAATTGCTCAACGCCCTGGCCGAAGACCGGTTCGCGGCCCAGGCGTGAACCTGACCGTCGGCGGATTGCTCGATGAGGCGGCGCGTGAGCTGGCCGCGATGATCGATCCGGTTGCGGCGAGGCGGGAAGCGCAGATACTGTTCGGGCAAACCATGGGTGTTTCACGCGCCTGGCTTTCCGCACACCGCGATGATGTTTGTGAGCCTGGCGCGGCCGAGGCGCTGCGCGAACTCGTCGGTCGCCGGCAGGCCGGCGAGCCGGTCGCCTATCTGGTCGGCAGGCGGGAATTTTACGGGCTCGAATTGCGCGTCACCCCGGCGGTATTGATTCCACGCGCGGACACCGAAACCCTGGTGGACGCCGCACTCGAGAAACTGGCGCAAGGCAGAACAGCGGATGTGCTTGATCTGGGCACCGGCAGTGGCTGCATCGCCATCGCCATCGCCCATGAACGCCCGGCCGCACGCGTTACCGCAATGGACGTTTCGGCATCCGCGCTGAACGTCGCGCGCCAAAATACCGTCGCCCTGGGCGTGGATATTGAATTTGTGCAAGGCACCTGGTTCCAGGGGCTGGCAGGGCGTCAATTCGATCTGATCGTTTCCAATCCCCCGTATGTGGCGGTCGCGGATCCGCACCTGCATCAGGGTGATTTGCGCTTCGAGCCGCAAACGGCGCTGGTATCAGGCGTGGATGGTCTCGCCGACCTTCGCACCATCATTGCCCGGGCACCGGGGCATCTGCGCGACGGCGGCTGGTTGCTGGTCGAACACGGTTACGATCAGGCCGTTGTTTGCAGAGACTTTTTGCTCGACGCGGGCTTTGGCGAGCTGATGATCCGCGCCGATATTGCCGGTTTGCCGCGCGTTGCGGGCGGAAGGCTATTGACGCGCAAATCACCGAATCGTTAACATCGGCATTGTCAAACCGGAGTTGCGCGAATAGCGGACTCCTCCATCATTTCAGAGGTACTACTCATGAACGCTCAGGAAAAGATCAAACAGCAGGTCACCAGCAATCCGGTCGTGCTGTACATGAAGGGCACGCCAGACGCGCCGATGTGCGGATTCAGCGCCACCGCGGTGCAAATTCTCGAAGCCTGTGGCGCGCAGAACGTGGCAACCGTCGATGTGCTGAGCGACCAGGATGTTCGTCAGGGCATCAAGGAATACTCCAGTTGGCCGACCATTCCGCAGTTGTACGTAAACGGTGAGTTTGTCGGTGGAGCGGACATCATGCGCGAGATGTACCAATCCGGCGAACTGCAAAAGTTATTCGGCAAGTAAGCGTCTTGCGCCCGAAAAGGCTGGCCGTGGCGCCAGCCTTTTTTGTTCGCGCTTTTCGCGTCTGACTCAAAGGACGGCGCAGATGATGAAATATCGCGGTGTTCACGACATCGGTGGCTTGCCCGCGGGTGCGGTGCAGGCGACCGAACACGACTACGCTTTGTGGGAAAAGCGCGTGGATGCGATGATGGTGCTGCTGTCGAAGAAAGGGCATCTGACGGTAGACGAACTGCGCCGTAATATCGAGACCCTGGGCGAGGACGCCTACGACAAGATGAGTTACTACGAGCGCTGGATATACTCCATCACGCAGACGCTGATTCAGCGCGGCATCATTACCATCGATGAACTGGGCCGCGCGATTGCGCGAGCGCAAACCGAAGGCGAGCGCCGGGATGATCGCTGAATCGACGGGTGAGATGATCGCCGGGACGATCGATCCGAAATTCGTGCCCGGCGATACGGTTGCCGTGCGCGCCGTTTATCCGCTGGGTCATGTGCGCACGCCTTTCTACATTCGCGGCAAGCGCGGTGTTATCGAGAGAATCTGCGGCGAGTATCCCAATCCAGAAGAGCTGGCCTATGCGCGACCGGGATTGCCAGGGCAGACGCTGTATCGCGTACGTTTCCTTCAGCGCGAGATCTGGCCGGGGTATCGTGGCCGCGATGAAGACACCGTGGATATCGAAATTTATCAGCACTGGCTGGAGCCCGACCGCTAATCATGCCGCACGATCACGATCATCCTCATTCTCACGATCCAAAAGCGCCGCACCGGCATCCGCCGCTGCGTCCGGATCAGGACGACACCATCACCTACTGGCGCGCGATGGAAATCGCAGTGCGCGGCCTTCTGATCGCAAAAGACATCGTGACCGCTGACGAAGTGCGCAGCGCGGTCGAGGACATGGACAGCCGCTCGCCGTTGCAAGGCGCGCGCATCGTGGCCAGGGCATGGGTCGATCCGGAATTTCGCAGGCTGCTGCTTGCCGATGGCAATGCCGCCTGCGACGCGCTTGGCATCGAAGGCGGCATCTACAAGCTGGTGGTGGTGGAAAATACGGAAAATGTGCACAACGTCATCGTGTGCACGCTGTGCTCGTGCTACCCGCGCTGGCTGCTGGGCCTTCCGCCCGACTGGTACAAGAGCCGCAATTACCGCTCGCGCGCGATCAGCGAACCGCGCGATGTGTTGAGCGAGTTCGGTACGAATATTCCCGGCGATGTGGTGGTGCGGGTGCATGATTCCACCGCCGACATGCGCTATCTCGTGTTGCCCGCGCGTCCGCGCGGCACCGATGGATGGCCGGAAGAGAGGCTGGCCGCGCTGGTTACGCGCGACTCCATGATCGGAGTTACTTTCGCGGCGAAACCCTGAGCATTGGCTCGATGCTGCGGAATCATGAATAGATCGGGAAATCCGCGCCAATGAAAACGCCCGGCCTTGAAACCATAACGAATCTTGCACTGCGCCAACCGCGGCAGTTTCAGCCACCCCCGAAAGGGGAGATCATACTCAACGAAGATCGCCGTTACTTTATCGGCGATCCGATCGGGCAGGGTGGATTCGGCATGGTCTACGATTGTGTCGACGACTGGGGTAATCCACTGGTCGCCAAGATACTGATCCCACACGATCAGTCTTATCGCGAAGTGCGTCGCGTCTGGAAGGAGGAACTGCGCAAGCTTCTGGTCATGCGCCATCCGAACATCACTTATGTATACGATGCCTTCGAACACAAGGATACGTTCTATCTCATCATCGAGCGTTGCAGCTACACGCTTGCGCGCTTGATTACGCGCCTCGGGCTCGATGCCGACCGCTGGATTCCCTATGTGGCGCGCGATGTGTTGCAGGCGCTGGACTATATCCACGCCGCCGGCTATGTGCACAAGGATCTGCATCCGGGCAACGTTTTTGTCACCGAGCAGCGGCGCAAACGAAACATGGTCAAGGAGCCGGTGTGGGCCTTCAAGGTCGGCGACCTCGGCCTGACGCGGCTCGAGTCCGATATCCGCGTGTTCCACACCTTGCTCGCCGACTGGATGCGTCCACCGGAAGCCTTTGACCCGGAAAAATTTGGCGTCGTCGGCCGCCATGTGGACATCTACCAGACCGGATTGTTGCTGCTGGCACTGATGTTGAGGGAAATCCCCTATTTCACCCGCGAAGAGATTCTCGGCGGCATCCCGCAGTCACTGGCCGCGAAACACGATTCCAAGTTCGGGCCGGTCGTGGCCAAGGCCTTGCGTCGCCACGTGGAATGGCGAACCCAGACGGCACTGGACTTCTGGCGTGAGTTAGCCGCCGTCGCCGGCGGAAATCCGTGACCTTGCGG
This sequence comes from Betaproteobacteria bacterium, assembly GCA_031362885.1. GTDB lineage: Bacteria > Pseudomonadota > Gammaproteobacteria > Burkholderiales > JACQAP01 > JACQAP01. The sequence goes on along the minus strand of JANLTJ010000046.1, from coordinate 2,114 downwards.
GTCTGACGTCGTTCAGGATCCGAACATCCGGTCGCGTCGCACCTTCATGACCGCGGCAACAATCGCCGCAACCAGCAGGCCGGCAAAACAGATCAGCGACCATTCCGCAATCGAGAGACTGAACAGGCGCCACGGCACCTTGGTGCAATCGCCGGTGCCACGGAAAATCATCGGAAACATCTCCGTGAGCGAGAACGACTCCAGCATGAAGCCCAGGTCGGCGCCGCAGTCGAACAGTTTGGGTGGATTGTGTTCCAGATAAACATGGCGAATTGCCACGCCGCCGCCGGTGGCGGCCATCGCCGCCAGTAGTCCGCTGTAAATCCGGCGCCCGGTCAACGCGGGATTATGGATCGCCGCCACCAGAGCGATGACGCCGACGGCGATGAACGCATAGCGTTGCAGGATGCACATCGGGCAGGGTTCAAGGCCCTGCACATGCTGCAAATACAACGCGAAGCCGATCAAGCCGGTACAGACCAGAAACATCGCCAGATAAATCCGCCGCGGGTTGAGCGCCATCAGATTTTCCCCAGAGCCTGGTCCAGGTCCGCGATCAGGTCTTCCACGTCTTCAATGCCGACCGACAATCGCACCAGATGGTCGGTGATGCCCAGTTTGGCGCGCAAATCCACCGGCAGCGAGCCGTGGCTCATGGTAACCGGGTGGCCGATCAGACTTTCCACCCCGCCCAGGCTTTCGGCGAGCGTGAACACCTGGCAGGCTTCCAGCGCGCGGCGCACGCCGGCCATGTCGGTTTTCAGATAAATCGAAATCATCGCGCCGAAGCCGTTCATTTGCTTCGCCGCCAGCAGATGCTGCGGATGATTCGGCAGGCCGGGGTAAATCACCCGTTCGATTTTCGGATGCGAGCGCAACCACGAGGCCAGATGCATGGCATTGCCGCAGTGCTGCTTCATGCGCAGCGGCAGGGTTTTCACCCCGCGCAGCGCCAGAAAGCTGGAGAACGGATCCATGATCGAGCCGATCGCGTTCTGCATGTACTCAAGCTTCTCGGCGAGATCGCCGCGATCCCCGACAATGACGGCGCCGCCGATCATGTCGGAGTGGCCGTTGATGTACTTGGTCACCGAATGCAGCACGATGTCGATGCCCAACTCCAGCGGGCGCTGCACGTAAGGCGAGGCGAACGTGTTGTCCACGACGGTGAGCAGGCCGTGCGCCTTGCCGATTTTTGCGACCTGCGCCAGATCGACGATCTTGAGCAGCGGATTGGAAGGCGTCTCCACCCAGATCATTTTCGTGTCCGGCGCAATCGCCTTCTCCAGTGAATCGGCAACATTCGGATCGGCGTAACTGGTTCGCAGCCCCATGGAGCGCTGGCGCACGCGCTCGAACAGCCGCCAGGAACCGCCGTACAAATCATCCGCCGCCACCAGATGGCTGCCGGCATCGAGCAATTCCAGCACGGTGCTGCTGGCTGCCAGCCCGGACGCGAACGCGAATCCCCGGGTGCCGCCTTCAAGATCGGCGATGCAGCGCTCGAACGCATGCCGGGTCGGATTCTGCGAGCGGGCGTACTCATAGCCGGTGTGCACCCCCGGCGACTGCTGTTTGAATGTCGATGTGGCGAAGATCGGCGTCATCACCGCGCCGGTGGTCGGGTCTGGCGACTGCCCGGCGTGGATCGAGCGGGTGGCGAAGCCGTGTTTGTCGTTTTTCATGGATGAATCTTACCCCTTGTTCGGAATGCGCTCTTTCGACTCTGCCGGCGCGGGCGAGACATTGCCCGGCATTACGCGTGTTTCAGGACATCTTCTCTCGTCAATTAACCCAGAAAAAACTGTTTACCACCGAGACGCCGAGTTCACCGAGGAAAATAAAGAACGTAAATAAATTTCATGATCCACACGCTCTGGTGAGCAGGGCGGACAACTCAAGCTATTGAATTTCTCTGTGTTCTCAGTTGCTCTGTGGTGCAATTGCGGTTCTAAGAGCACCTAACAAAATAAAGGGTCTTCACGGAATCGAGTGGGTGATTTTGAGGGTTTTTAGAGTTTCGGGAGCATGCAAGTGAGAACTTTCAGCCGCAGGTATTCCTCGTCGCGCAGGCCGTAGGCTCGGCGCTGAATGACGCGGATCTTGTTGTTCAA
>JANLTJ010000032.1:0-3057 GCA_031362885.1 Betaproteobacteria bacterium | reverse complement strand
GCCGGACATGTTCGCCAACCTGCGGCCCGGCGCCAATTTGTACACCAATTCGATTGTGGTGCTCGATGTGCGTACCGGCGCGCTGCTGTGGCACAAGCAGGCGGTGCCGCACGACACGCATGATTGGGACATGCCGGTCACAGCGCCTTTGTTCTCCGCCTCGATCCGCGGCGCGCAGCACGACGTGGTCACGATGGCGGCAAAGGACGGTTTGATGCGCCTGATCGACCGCAACAGCCGCGAGGAATTTTATGCCGTCGCCGTTGCCACACGCACCAATGCCGATCTCGAACCCACCGAGGAAGGGGTCTATACTTGTCCCGGCATGGTCGGCGGGGTGGAGTGGAGTATTCCCGCCTACAGCCCCAAGCTGGACATGATGGTCGTGCCGGCCGTGAACTGGTGCGGTGTGTTCAAGAAGGACGATGAAGCCCGGTTCGTCGCCGGCCAGCAATTCCTGGGTGGCTCCTTCACCTGGGACCCGGTAGACAAATCCAGCGGCTGGCTGACCGCGGTCAAGGCGACCACCGGCGAAAAACTGTGGCGCTATCGCTCGAGCCGACCGATGCTCGCAGCAGTGACGGCGACTTCCGGCGACATGTTGTTCACCGGCGAACTGACCGGGGATTTCCTCGCCATGAATGCGCGCAACGGCAACGTCGTCTACAAATATAACGGCGGCGGCGCGATCGTCGGTGGCGTAATCACTTATGCGGTCGACGGCAAGCAGTATGTCGCCGTCGTTTCCGGCATGGCGGCGGGGTTCTGGCTCGGACCACCGGGGTCGATGACGGTGACCGTCTTCGCTCTGCCTTGACGGAGCGTACTGAGTGCTGCGAAAAAAGCCGACGGATTAGGCCATGTTTAGACGTCTCAGTGCGTTCTCGCGCCTCTCGCGCTCATTCTTCGTGAGCGTTGACGTACATTGTTGGCGCTCAAGAGTGCCGACATTGACTTCTCGCAGCACTCAGCACACAGCACTCAGCACCCTTCTTTGCCTGACAGTTAACCTCACCCTCCTGTTCGGTGTCTGCGGCCAGGCATTGGCCGACTATCCCGACAAGCCAATCCGCTTCATCGTGCCATCCGCCCCGGGCGGTTCGCCGGATGTGCTGATGCGCATCCTCACCGCTGAATTGTCGAAGCGGCTTAGCGTGCCGTTCGTGATCATCAACAAGCCGGGAGCGAATGCCGTGATCGGTACCATGGAGATCGTAGCCGCGCCACCGGACGGCTATACCCTCGGTTACGGTAACATCGTGTCACTCGCAATCGTTCACGGACTGATGACGGACGTACCCTATCGCATCGAAGACCTGACCTTGATTTCCAACTGCCTGCGTGTGGCCAATCTGCTCGCGGTGAACAACAATCTGCCGGTGCGCAGCGTCAGGGAGCTGATCGACTACGCGCGCAAGAATCCGGACAAGCTGGTCATGGGTTCGGCCGGCAATGGCACGACCGGACATCTTGGCGGGGAACTGTTCAAGGCAATGACCGGCATTTCGATGCTGCACGTGCCTTATCGTGGCAGCCCGCAGGCGATAGGCGGCCTGATCGGCGGCGAGGTCCAGGTGATGTTCGACAACCTGACGTCGCTCTCGGTCTACGCGAAGTCAGGAAGGGTGCGGCCGCTGGCGGTGTCCGGCCCGCATCGCTCCCCGCTGTTTCCGGACCTTCCGACGATTTCCGAAGCGGGCGTGCCGGGATACGAGACGGTGGCATGGGGCGGAGTCATCGGGCCCGCGAAACTTCCCCCGCAGATCGTCGCGAAGCTGAATCGGGAAATAGTTGCCGCCCTGCGTTCGCCGGCGGTGAGCAAGCGTTTTGCCGAACTCGATACCGACATCGACGGCAGCACGCCAGAACAATTTCTGGCCATCGCCAGGCGCGAGCGGCCGCGCTGGGCGGAAATCATCAAACGCGCCGGCGCCAAGATCGATTGAAGCCCCCTCTCCCCGGCCCTCTCCCGCCGGGGGAGAGGGAGTAAGGTCAACTGCGGGAACGAAAAACCAAGAGACGACCGGACGGCTTCATCCGGTCTTTGATTCTAGATTCCCTCTCCCCTTGCGGGAGAGACCGCAGTCGCCAATTTTGCGCCCGAATTGAGCCCATGAACCGGAGTACATTCGAATTGTTCGCGATAGCCGCAGCGTTGCCGCATACCCTTTGGTGCTTTCATGCCCGTGGGAGAGACTGGCGCTGGTTGGCGGTACGAGGATTGTTTGGTGAGCGAGGTTGCTTCCCGTTGGGTAGGTTTGCATCCCTTTCGTCCAGCCAGGCGGATTTTGCGAGCGACTCTCTCTCAAACGAAGGATTCAACATGAAAGGATTACAGGTTTTTAACGACAGAGCAGCCGGTGTCGATGTGGGCAGCGAGAGTTTGCACACATCGATTGCCGGAGAGGCGCCCAAAGTTTTTGGCACCATGACTGCGAATCTGTACGCCTTGCGCGATCACTTTGTCGCCCACGGCGTGCAAACGGTTGCGATGGAGGCTACCGGTATTTACTGGCTGTGTGTGTTCGAGGTACTCGAAGCCGCCGGGCTGGAAGTGGTGATGGTCAATGGTCGCCACGTCCAGAACGTACCCGGACGCAAGACCGACATGGCTGACTGTCAGTGGCTCTCTACCTTGCACGCGCATGGGTTGTTGCGCGCGGGGTTTGTGCCAGCCGAGGACATTCGATGCTTGCAAGACTACATGCGGCTTCGTAGCGACCACATCAGCATGGCCGCCGCGCATGTGCAACACATGCAAAAGGCGCTGGATCGGATGAATATCAAGATTCACGAAGTGATTAGCTCGCTCACAGGGGTCAGCGGCTTGGCGATGGTGCGCGCCATTGTGGGGGGTGAGCGTAACGCTGGGGTGTTGCTGGGCTTGTGCGACGCGCAAATTCGTAAGACCAAGGCTGAGCGCATGCGCGCTGCGCTGCAAGGCTCGTGGCGCGAGGAGCATTTGTTTGCGTTGTCGCAGGCGCTTGCGGGCTGGGAGTTCTACCAAGCGCAGATTGTCCAGTGTGATGCACGCATCGAGCAGGCGCTGCGCGCTCG
>JANLTJ010000007.1:0-2871 GCA_031362885.1 Betaproteobacteria bacterium | reverse complement strand
TGCTACCGTGCGGCGAACTGGAGGCATGTTGGGAACACGCGCGGGCGCGGGCGCCAGGGCAACGGGGCGAGCATCAAGGACGTGTATGTCTTGGCGCTGTCGGGGGACTGGCAGAATCGCTTGTGCCGCGACACCGACGGCCAGGTACGCATGCGCGCCACGCGTGTTGGGCAGGCGCCACGCGATTGGATCGAAGCCGAACTGGGAGGGGCAGACATGGGCGATGCGCGATTGACCGCACGGCTGCTGGAGATGACCGGGATGTTCTACGCCCGGCCCACGGCCAACATTCCGCAAGCCTGCGGTTCGGCGATGGCGGCCAAGGCGGCGTACCGCTTTCTGGACAATGAGAAGATCCAGTGGCAGGCGATACTTGAACCGCACTATGCGGCCACCGAGGCGCGCGTGCGCGAGGAGGCCTTGGTGCTGGTGGCGCAAGACACCACGAGCCTGAACTACAGCACCCACCCGCATACCCAGGGCCTGGGTCCTATCGGCACCCAAAGCGAGAAGGTGCGCGGGCTGATGGTGCACGATACGCTGGCCTTTAGCACCCAGGGCGTCCCGCTGGGGCTGTTGAACTTGCAGTGCTGGGCGCGCGAAGGCATCGGCTCGCGCCATGAGCGACACAGCTTGCCCATCGAGCACAAGGAGAGTTTCAAATGGATCGAGAGCTATGCCGCAGTCTCGGCGGTGCAGGCGCGCGCGCGCAAGACCCAGATGGTGGTGATGGCCGACCGCGAAGCCGACATCCACGAAGTGTTCGCCGCCCGGGCCACGACACCCCACGGTGCGCAGTTGTTGATCCGTGCCGAGCGCTCGCGCAACCGGCGAGTACTCACCGAGGATGACTCCCATGCGAAGCTGTGGCATACGCTGGAACAACAAGCGTTGCTGGGCACGCGCGAGATTCTGATTCCGCCCAGCGAGAAACGTGCGGCACGCCAAGCCACCCTGGCGGTGAGAAGCGCCAAGGTGACGCTTGAACCCCCGCATCGAAGCCGCCACCTCGCGCCCGTGGGCGTGTGGGCGGTGTTGGCGCAGGAGGTGAATCCCCCGCCCGAGGTCGAAGCACTCGAATGGATGTTGCTCACTACTGTGGCGGTCAACCATAAGGAGGACGCCTTCGAGCGGCTTAACTGGTATGCGCGCCGCTGGGGCATCGAGGTCTATCACCGCATCCTCAAGAGCGGTTGCCGGGTGGAGGCGCGCCAGTTGGAGCAAGCGCATCGCTTGCTCAACTGCCTGGCGATCGATCTGGTCGTGGCTTGGCGCATCTATCATCTGACCGCCCTGGGCGAGCAGACCCCGGAGGTGCCGTGCACGATCTATTTCACCGACTCGGAATGGAAAGCCCTGTGCACCTTCGTGAGCCGCACCAAGACGCCGCCTGCGTTGCCGCCGAGTTTGAATGAGGCGGTGCGCTTGCTGGGCCAGTTGGGTGGACACCTTGGACGCAACGGCGACGGCCACCCCGGCACCGAGGTCCTCTGGCGCGGCATGACACGCCTGACCGACATCGGGCTTGCTTACGAGCTCTACCATAGCGACTTAACCATGTAGAAACTGGAAAACGACCGACATGCAATCCCTCTCAGAAATCACGCGTCCCATTGTGCTCGAAAAAGATGTGGGTAAAGATCAGCCCGGAGGGAGAGGGCAGGGTGAGGGAGACGCAGCCTCGGAACAAGGGAACACTGGAAGCGGAGCAGAAGGGCTGGGGATGAAAGAATGTTTGTCGCTCCTTTTGATATTCAACACTCAATAACTCCTCGATGACAGCGATCCAGACCAAACTCAATCCGCGCTCACCGGAATTCAAGGCCGGACGGGAAGCGATGTCGGCCCTGGTGTCCGACCTGCGCGAAAAGATCGGCCTCATCGGCAAGGGCGGCGATGAAGCTGCTCGTGAAAAGCACGTCGGCCGCGGCAAACTGCTGCCGCGCGAACGTGTTCGCCGCCTGCTGGACGTCGGTTCGCCTTTCCTCGAGTTATCGCAACTGGCGGCCTGGAACATGTACGACAACCAGGTGCCGGCCGCTGGAATCGTGACCGGAGTGGGACGGGTGTCCGGGCGCGAGTGCGTCGTGGTTGCGAACGATGCGACGGTGAAGGGCGGTACGTATTTCCCGATAACGGTGAAGAAGCACCTGCGAGCGCAGGAGATTGCGCAGCAGAACCATCTGCCCTGCATCTATCTGGTCGATTCCGGCGGCGCGAATCTGCCGACCTGGGATGAAGTCTTTCCGGATCGCGATCACTTCGGCCGCATTTTCTATAACCAGGCCAACATGTCGGCGCTCGGCATTCCGCAGATCGCCTGCGTGATGGGCTCGTGTACTGCAGGCGGCGCCTATGTGCCGGCCATGGCGGACGAGTCGATCATCGTCAGGAACCAGGGAACGATCTTCCTCGCCGGTCCGCCACTGGTGAAAGCGGCCACCGGCGAAATCGTCAGCGCGGAAGAGTTGGGCGGCGCGGACGTGCATGCGCGTGTCTCGGGAGTAGCCGATCACTATGCGAACGACGACCCCCATGCTCTGGATCTCACCCGGCGCATCGTTTCTCATCTGAATCTCAGGAAGGAAGTCCGGCTCGACCTGCGGGAGCCGCGCGAGCCGCTGTATGACGTGGCGGAACTGCATGGCGTAGTTCCCGCCGATACGCGCAAGTCGTTCGATATTCGCGAAGTCATTGCGCGCGTCGTCGACGGCAGCGAACTCGACGAATTCAAGCCGCTCTACGGCACCACGCTGGTATGCGGCTTCGCGAACCTCTGCGGTTATCCGGTCGGTGTCGTCGCCAACAACGGCATTCTGTACTCGGAATCCGCTCTCAAGGGTGCGCACTTCATCGAACTGTGCGCACAAC
>JANLTJ010000283.1:0-8425 GCA_031362885.1 Betaproteobacteria bacterium | reverse complement strand
CATAGCCATCCATGGGATGAGGCTGACGGCCTGATACGGCGGTCACTCCGGTATGACACGCAGGAGCCATTCAAGAGGGGCGCGTTGTATTACACATCGCTCATAGTGGATGCCAGAAAACCTTAAGTCAGCCATGGCTGAAGGAAGCGGTGCCATGTGCGGCAGCAATCTAGAGGTACGACCTTGAGGAACCGAATATGTGTGGGATAGCTGGGGCCATCGGAATGGAGCCGTTGGCCCGGGAAACCGTGCTTCGAATCGGTCGCATGAACGCCCGGCTAGCCCACCGTGGGCCTGATGGAGAAGGAGCGTTCCAAGAGGGTCCTGTCGCCTTGGCCATGCGTCGGCTGAGTATCATAGATGTTCAGGGAGGACAACAGCCTCTGTTCAACGAGGATCGCTCCCTGGTGCTGGTTGCTAACGGTGAAATCTACAATTATGTGGAGCTGCGGGCTCTCTTACGCGCACAAGGGCATCAATTCAAGACGAGGAGTGATTGCGAAGTGATCGTGCACCTGTACGAGCAGTACGGGCCAGACTGCGTCAAACACCTTCGAGGGATGTTCGCGTTCGCGTTGTGGGACTCCCGTCAGCGACGTCTCATGCTCGCGAGAGATCGGATGGGGGAGAAGCCGCTCTATCTATATCGAGAACGCGGAGTGCTCTACTTCGCATCCGAATTGAAAGCCATCATGGCTGTCGGAGGCGTCCCGTTCGCGTTGGATCCCAAGGCGGTCGATCTCTTCTTCCATTATCACTTCGTCCCCGAGCCGCTGTCACCGATCCAAGGTGTGCGGAAGCTGCCAGCCGCTCACATCTTGACGGTTGACGCTCGTTCGGGAGAACAGAAGGAGTGGTGCTACTGGCGTATGGAGGACGCTCCCCCGCTGAGCGGCGACCCCGTTGAGCTCATCAAGTGTGAGCTCGAGTCTATCAGCGAGCTGATCATTCGTTCGGATGTTCCTGTTGGAGTGGCACTCAGCGGTGGTCTCGATTCCAGCGCGATAGCGGCCATGACGTCGCGTAAGTATCCGGGGATGATGCAGGCTGTGACCGTCGGGTATGCGGGGGAATCTCACCACGATGAGAGAGAAGATGCCAAGGCGCTTGCGAAATTTCTCGGTATGCCTCTGCATGAGATTGAACTTCATGCTGGGGAGGTGGCCTCATTCTTTCCGGAACTGACCTATTGGCTCGACGATCCAATCGTGGATATTTCGGCATTCGCCTGTTATTCCGTGATGAAGGCGGCGAAGGCTCATGGCATCTCCGTAATGCTCCAGGGGCATGGAGGTGATGAGCTGTTTTGGGGATATCCGTGGGTGCGACAAGCTGCCGCAGAAACTTGTCGCAAGTTGGAAGGGTGGGAGGCGGGTGGTCCACGGTTCCGTGATTACCTGTCGATGACGCTCCCTTCCTATTGGAACCTATGGGGCATCAAAGAGTGGGTGAAGTCTGGTGCGGGGCTTCGGGAATCCTGGGCAGTCTACAACCGGGATCGGCTCAGTCCCAGGGAACAAGCGGTGTTCTATGACCTGACACCGGATTTTCGGCTCGCTAGAAAAAGCTTACGAGGCATGTACACCCATCGGTTCCTGGAAGAGCTGAAAGAATCGCAGGCCTATAGTTTGTTTACCGTTCCTCTTCCATGGCCTCAGGTGGATGTTCTGCTCACGCGGCTTATTTGCCAGACCTATCTGCAGGGGAACGGCATCGCACAAGGTGATCGGCTCAGCATGGCGTCGTCCGTAGAGCTTCGCTTGCCACTTGTGGATTACAGGTTGGTCGAGACGGTGATCGGGTTACGCAAGGCGAATCCCGACCACACGCTCCCTCCGAAGTTGTGGTTGCGCGAGGCGCTGAAAAGCGTGGTGCCTGAATGGGTCGTGAACCGACCCAAACGCGGATTTACTCCTCCTCTGCAGGAATGGCACCGCGCATTATTTGCCGCACATGGAGATCAATTAAGGGAGGGATTCTTGGTGACAGCTGGTGTCCTGCGCCCTGAAAGCGGGCTGGCCTTGTCCCGAGGACCGTATCCCCCTGAAGCAGGGGCGCCATTGTCGTTTAAAGCGCTGACGCTTGAGTTCTGGTGTCGGGGATTGGCCCAGGCGTCCGGATCGAGTCGGTATGAATCGGCGAAGGCAGATGAATGGCCTCCACGGACAAATACCGAGGAGTTTCGTGCATCCCCATGCTCCTCCACGCAACGGCTTCCCGCATAGGTGAATGGCATGGCCCTCGCGCCGATAGCACTCTTTGCGTACAACAGGCCTGATCACTTTCATCGGATGTTGTCGGCGCTGCAGGCCAACCCACTGGCTCGGGAGAGTACTGTCTGTGTCTTCAGCGATGGCCCCAAGGGGCCTCACGATGTCGCAGCTGTCGAAGCGGTGAGAAGCATCATCAGAAGAACAGGAGGCTTTGCAAGAATCACGGTTCGGGAACAGAAGGAGAATCTCGGTTTGGCACAGTCGGTCATTTCGGGTGTGACGGACCTGACGGCAGAGTATGGACGAGTCATTGTGCTCGAAGACGATCTAGTGGTCGCGCCAGGATTCTTGTCGTTCATGAACCATGCGCTTGATCGCTACAGTGAGGATTCACTTGTCATGCAGGTGTCCGGGTATATGTTTCCGGTTCGCCGTCCAAGCCGATTGAGGCCTACATTTTTTTGCCGTGTTCCGACCAGCTGGGGCTGGGGGACATGGGCCAGGGCGTGGCAGCGTCTCGATTTGGATTCTGGCCGGTTGCTGGAGTCCTTGAGTAGCCCGGATCGGCGTGAGGCGTTCAACGTGAACGGGGCCTATCCCTATTTCGAGCATTTGAGTCTTCAAGTAGAAGGGAAATTAGATGTCTGGGGGGTGCGGTGGTACGCCAGCATATTCGCAGCGGGAGGGCTGTGTCTCTATCCGAGTCGGTCGTTAGTGCAGAACATCGGGATGGACGGGAGCGGTGTTCATTGCGGCACGTCGTCGGATTTCGACGTTGATCTCAGTGCGTCGAACGCCTGGACGTTCCCTAATTGCATTGAGGAGTCTGCGCCGGCATTAGAGGAGATCCGGTTGTTTCTCGCGGGACTGCGAGCTGAGAAAAGGTCTGGTACGATAGCGGATTTGATTTCGTATATGCGTGCGTTGCCGGGTAAAATGAGGCGGGCGATGATGTCCGTAACTAGCTAGAACCGACCAAGGAGGAGAGTGACAGGGGCATGCCGACGCTGAAATGGCTCAAGCAGGAATTTAGTTATGGCTACGATAGCGGGAACATTCTGTCCTTCATTCCAGGGCGCGTCAGGTGGTCGGAGGAACGAAGAAGCGGGGGATCGTATCGGCGTGTGTTCAAGAAAGGGCTCCAGCCTTACCTGCATCCGAGTGCAAAGGTGTTGGAGTTGGGGCCGGGAAAAGGCTCGTGGTCTCGGGCGATCCTCCAGCACATCCCTGCTGGCGAGCTTCACACCGTAGATTTTCAAGATGTCGCCCAGTGGTTGAGACCAGAGGTCTATGGAGGTCATCTGACGTGCCATCGGATTCAGGACAACAGGTTTGAGGGGCTACCTGACGCCTACTTCGATGTGTTTTGGTCGTTCGGAGTGCTATGCCATAACGATGCATCATCGATCTTGGAGATCCTCCGATTCGCCAGAAAGAAAATGAAGTCTGGAGGGTCGGCAATACATCAATACGGCGATTGGGAAAAGCTTGAGGCCTTCGGATGGATTCGTGGAGGAGTACCCCTAGCGTTCAAAATGCAGTCCGATCAAGACATTTGGTGGCCACGGAACGACCAGCGACTGATGACAAGATTGGCTACAGAGGCAGGATGGGAAGTGCTCAGCCCAGATTTAGGTTTGCTTCAACGAGACGCTGTCATTCTTCTGCGCAATCCTTAGCCGTTCACATGTTGAATTGGGAAGGATCAAGGGTGTTGGAAAGATTGATGAGTTCCATGCTTGGTCTTGATAGGCGATCGAAAGAGGTGCGTCTCAACGGCATGCCACATGCCGCTGGTGGTGTTCCTATCCGCGAGGAGGCCGAGGACCATGAAACCATCCAGTTCGTCGGTCCGTACACCATGACGTCTCCTGAACGAATTCGCGCGCTCTGTTCGGCAGTCCGCTATATTGAGGAGGCAGACATCCGGGGTGCGGTGGTCGAGTGCGGTGTCTGGCGTGGCGGGAGCATGATGGCCGTCGCGCGCACACTGCTGAATCGAGGGGCTGCAACGCGTGATCTGTTTCTCTTCGATACCTTTGAGGGTATGACAGAGCCGGGCCCGCATGACATCGCGTTAACGGGAGAAACAGCTGAGAGTCTGTTGAGGCAGGGGTCGCGCACAGAAGAAGACAATGTATGGTGTTACGCGCCGATGGAACGAGTGGCCCACGCCCTTGCGCTCACGAACTATCCGGAAGAGCGCATTCATCTGATTCCTGGACGAGTTGAAGATACCTTATCGATAGGCGCTCCGGAGCAGATCGCGCTCCTTCGCTTGGATACTGATTGGTACGAATCGACGCGGCACGAATTGGAGGTGCTTTTCCCTCGTTTGTGTCGTGGAGGAGTGCTAATCATCGACGATTATGGACATTGGCAAGGGGCCCGGCGGGCTGTGGACGAGTATGTCTGCACCCATCAGTTGAAACTGTTCCTTCACCACATCGATTACACCGGACGTATCGGTGTGAAGGATTTCTAGTAACGGAGGAACCGTCAACGCAGTGCACACTTTCCTGGTCAATATCGGTTGCGGTGCGACGTGGCATCCGGCATGGACCAATCTGGATGTGTGCCCGCTCAGCCCGCATGTGCAAGCGTGGGATGTCGAGAAAGGGCTACCGTTCGAAAGTGGCCAGGTCGATGCCTGTTATGCCTCGCACCTGCTCGAGCATCTCACTAAAGATCAGGCTCGCGACATGCTGTTGGAGTGTTTTCGTGTCCTTCGTCCTGGCGGAGTCATTCGGTTGGCTGTGCCGGATCTTGAAGGGATTGTTCGAGAGTACCTCCGGGTTCTTGCACTCGCCGAGTCGGGGGAACGAGCGGCGGTCGAGCAATATGAATGGATCTCGCTAGAACTGCTGGACCAGCTGGTGCGGGACCGGTCTGGCGGGGAAATGGAACGCTATCTGCGTACCCAAGCGTGGGGCAATGTAGAATATGTGGTTGCGCGGATTGGACCGGAAGCCATGACGTACATGGGATCGAGGAGGGGACAAGATGACACCTCTGGGACGCACGAATCTTCCTCAGACGGCGCTGTCTCCGGTCGAAGATTGTTGCCCACGATCTCGGCGATGGCACGGGAGATTCGTTCCGTCTTGTCCGGTGCTGGTCATTTCGGAGCGGGTGTGTGGGGCCGGCGGGTGAACAATGGCGATAGGGAGGCAGTACGGGTAGGACGCTTCCGTCTGTCAGGGGAATGCCATCGGTGGATGTACGATCGCTTCTCCCTGAAGCAACTCCTTGGGCAAAGCGGATTTGCTGACGCCAGGCTATGCTCGGCTTTCGAAAGCCGAATCAACGGGTTTGCTTCCTTCGGACTGGATGTTGTAGAGGGCCAAGTCAGAAAGCCAGATTCCCTTTTCATGGAAGCGATCAAACCGTAACGGGGTCGTGATGAGTCAACAGCCTCAAATACACGCGATTCCGGTCAGTGCTCACTACGATGAACAATATTTCACTTGGCAAGCCCCTCTTGGAGAGTTTGGCGGATGGGCCAATCAAGGGAAATTCCGCGAATACATCTCTGCGAATAGCAGGGTTTTGGATTTCGGTTGCGGTGGAGGATTTCTCCTCAAGAACATGAAGTGTAGCAAACGAGTGGGGGTGGAGGTGAATCCCGTTGCCGCCGAAACCGCACGGAAGAACGGAATAGAAGTCTACGGTACGTCCGAAGCAGTTCCAGATGATTACGTTGACGTCATCATCTCCAACAACGCATTGGAACATACACACTATCCCCTTCGAGAATTGAAGGCCTTGTACAAGAAACTGAAGGATGGGGGGAAGGTTGTTTTCGTCGTCCCCTGCGAGTCCATATCGTATAGTTACAGGCCAAACGATGTGAACCAGCATCTCTACAGTTGGAGTCCGATGTGCATTGGGAATCTCTTCACGGAGGCGGGGTTTGCGGTAATCGAAGCGGTGCCCTACATACACAAATGGCCTCGAGGCTATAGGCTGATCGCAAAGCTTGGAGGCAGGAGATTGTTCGAAATGGCTTGCCGCATCTATGGAAGAATTGAGCGGACCTGGTTCCAGGTCAGAGTGGTTGCGGAAAAGAGGATTGTCTAATCCAGCGGGAATTCCTGTCCGTGAAGGCGGAGGAATCTATTCCGTCGCTGTGCCCCAAGGGTCATTTCGCATTGGCCTCAGAATCCCTTGCGCAGCCGAACATTGCCTCCGGTGATACGGATTGAATCATAGATGGGGTGAAGCGAACGACCCAAGGGGAGAGACTCAATCTGTCGTGCGTGTATTGTTTCGCTCGCAACGATCGCCCCTTTTCCGTAGTGCCTCAGACATTCCAGAGACGATGCGCCGATTGAACGGCGCCTGGTGTAGGCGAATCAGGAGCCTAGTCCAGTTGAGTCGATTACCGTATTCCATATGAAGAAATTGATTCAGAAGCTCATTCGGTCCATGGGGTATGAGATTCACCGTCACAATGCGAAGGTGAATCTTGCGTCAGGAGTAGAGCGTGGGTCTGTGGAAGGAAGTCTAGCCCAGGTTCAGGCCCTGGGATTCATGCCCAAGACGGTGATCGACGTCGGCGCTGCAATTGGATCGTTTACTCGAACTTGCTACGCCATCTTCCCTCAAGCGCAATACGTGCTTCTCGAGCCGCTCGAGGAGTATGTCCCGTCCTTAAAGCAGGTTGTAACCGCAATCCCGCGAGCGGCCTATGAGATCGCCGTTGCTGCAGCGAATGAGGGAACAGCCCCTCTGAATGTTCATGAAGATCTCGTGGGATCCTCTCTCTACCGGGAATCGGAAGAGGGGGCCAATGTGAATGGTGTTCGGCGTGAAGTTCGGTCGCTCACGCTCGATCGATTAATCGTGGAGCGAAGTCTTCGTCCGCCATATCTCGTGAAAATCGATGTCCAGGGGGCTGAGCTGGACGTCTTACGCGGCGGGCAGGCCATGTTGGGCGGAGCAGAATACGTGCTTTTGGAAATGTCTCTCTTTCAATTCTTCCAAAACGGGCCTCTATTCTGCGACATGGTGTCCTACATGGAATCGAAAGGGTTTGTCCCCTATGACATCATCGGGCCGCAGTATCGGCCGCTTGACTGGGCCTTGTCGCAGGTGGATGTGGTCTTTGTAAAGGAGTCAGGAATCTTCCGACAGCGGCACTATTATGCGACTCCTGAGCAGAGACAAGAACAGAATCAGCAAATTCGTTCCTATCTCCAAAGCCTGTTGTCGTCCAAGTGAATGTCGTGAGCACGCCGTCGCTGAAAATCTCCATTGTCACACCGTCTTTCAATCAAGCCCCGTTTCTTGAAGAGACGATTGATTCTGTCTTGTACCAGCCGGATCCGAACCTCGAATATGTCGTCGTCGACGGCGGATCCACAGACGGAAGCGTTGACATAATTCGTCGTCATGCCACTCGGTTAGCGTACTGGGTGAGCGAGCCGGACAAAGGACAGTACGACGCCATCAACAAAGGCTTTTCCAGGACGACCGGGGACATTATGGCCTGGATTAACAGTGACGACAAGTACACCCCATGGGCGTTCTCGATCGTGCGCGAGATCTTTTCAAAATTCCCGATGGTTGAATGGCTTACGACCGTTCAACCGCTGAGTTGGAACGCATGGGGACAGGCTACGTCCATCAATTTCAGCGGTGGGTTCAGCCGGACGTCTTTTCTGAAGGGCGGGAATCTCCCAACCGACGGCTCGTATGGACGGCGCTTTATTCAGCAGGAGTCGACCTTTTGGAGGCGTTCTCTCTGGGAGCGAGCCGGAGGGCGGGTGGATACGTCAGTTCAGTTGGCAGCCGACTTTGAATTATGGGCCAGATTCTATCGGCATGCCGATCTCTACGGCGTATTGTCTCCGTTGGGCGGATTTCGTGCGCATGGAAATCAGAAGTCCGTACTTCAAGCTCACCAATATATGGAGGAAGCCGAGCGAGTCCTGATGCAGTACGGTGGCCGGCCTTGCCGTGGGCCTGAAGCCTTTCTCAGGGGAGTGTTATGGAAGATTGCCCGGCATGTTTCTCTGGCCCCGCTGCCCAGGCTGGTTCGTGTGATCGGCCATCGAACTGGCCTGACCTTCCCGACGAAGGTCCTTGCCTGGACAGGGAAGGAATGGGAAATCATTACCGGCTTTGTAGTGTGATCGTGCTATCCTGACTCAATGAGGATTCTCCAAGTTAGCACGTACGATCGGGGCGGAGGCGCAGAGGCCGTTGCA
>JANLTJ010000279.1:0-97163 GCA_031362885.1 Betaproteobacteria bacterium | reverse complement strand
GGGCCAATTGATCGAACAGCAGTTCAAACAGGCCGCCTGAGGGGTCCGCCAGAGCGCCGCGGAGGTCGGCAAACCGGCCTCTGCAAAAAGCGGACAATTCATTTGCTACAAAACCGGACATTTCTATTTACTTCCGACACGTTCGCATCAAGGCCGCGGCGGTCAACCGCCAGGCAGTGGCACGCCCTCGGAAATGTTGATCGAATGACTGAACTTGCGCTCGTGAGTATCTTCGATTTCGATTTTCAGTTCGCCCTTTTCTTCGGGAGTGAAGAAAAAGCGGAAATTGGGATTGTCGGACAGGGAAAAATCGACCTGCGCATCCATCACTGGTTTGCCGCCGAATGTTACTTTCACGCTGCGTACGAACTGGGGTACGTCGCCCTCGGTAAAATTCGCCGCGAGCGGGGATTCATTCGGGTGGCGAATCATGACCTGCACCAGATTGGGCCGGTTGTAGGTAATCATTTCATCGTCGAAGCGCAGTTTCATGTTGCCCAGAAGGGATTCTGACAATTTCTTGCCGTTGGGCGCAGAACATCCGCCCGCTGCTTTCACCCAGCGCTGCGCCATGTACAGTCTGCCGTCGTTCATTTCCGCCACTGCGCGCACGAAGCTGTAGTCCTCGAAGCGCAGCCTGGTTTCGACCTGGGCGCGGCCACTGCCAGGGACGAAATGAAACACCCCCGCAGTGGGCGAGGGATTGCGTTCGACAATCAGGTAGATCGACTTGATGTATTCCTTGTCGGTCTGATCGATCTGCGCCTTGACGGCTACCGGAACCGTGGACGCATCATCGGCACGGCGGTTCAGGTAGACGCGAATAATGTCGCGCGCATCGGGATTGATGACGCGATCGCCGAACATGATCTGGCGGATCGGCTCCCAATACTGGCTTGTCGCCGGATCCGGCTCGGCATTCTCATTGGCGCGGGCCGGAGCGCTCGCCAGTCCGGTGAACAGGCTGACGATTGCGAGGTACAGGCTGATCTTGGTCACTGGGTCTCCTTGGCATTCATGGCGAATGTCGCAAAGTATATACCAGGGCTACGCGCGTGCGACTGATCCCCAGCCCTATTCCCACTCCAGTTCGGTGTAAGCCGTCGTCACGTTGCGGCGATGAAATAGCTCGAATAACTGCCAATTGCCGGCTTCGGACCAACCGACTTCGTCCGTGGCCTGCTGGATGGTCTTGCGCGCGCGCAGCGCGGCGCGGGTTTCATCCAGAATCGTGGTCAGGTAGCGCTGCTGCGCATCCAGCGGCCCGGGCCAGGGTAACTGGCTGTTACCATGTCCGGAAACATAGTGATCCGCCGCGATACCCCGCAAATTCTTCATTGCGGCCAGAAATCCGGTAATGGTGCCGTCGATTACCGGTGTGTGATCGACGAACAATAAATCCGAAAGCCACAAAGTGCGCGTTTGGGTGTCGAAAACCGTCAAGTCGTCATCCGTGTGCGCGGGAGGCCATGCCTGCACCTGAACCCTCCTGCCGCCAAGATCAATCTCCAGTTTGTCCTGGACCAATAGTGTCGGCAGCACGATATCCGATCCTGCCGCCAGCGGGCCCAGATCACGCAGCAGCGAATTGGCGTATGAGCGCGAGCGCGCCGCCAGTTGAGCCGGGTAGTTGCGGTGCGCGATAAATTGCGCTTGATCATCCAGAAAGGCTGCGGCCCCGAAGAAATGATCGGGATGCACATGGGTCAGCACAACATAGCAGACCGGCAGCGGTGTCACCCGCGCAATCGCCCGCCGCAGCGCTCGGCCCACGGCCAGGGACCCGCCAGCATCGATTGCGAGCACGCATTTCTCGCCAACCACAAATCCGATATTGGCGTTATCGCCAAAATTGGCCACGGAACGCTCATCGAAACCGCCGAAGTGAACGTAGTTTCCCGGGGCAATCTGCGTGATGTCGAAATTCGGCAGCGGCTGCGTATCTGCGCCAGGAGTTTCTCCGCCGAGAGCGAGTTTAGCGGTCGCGAGCAGGAAGGCAACAGCGGCAATATGTGTAATTGCAGATATCATGGGGACGACATGCTAATACAGATCAGCCCGCCTTACCGCTTACAGCCTGGCTCGCCGATACCACCCTTGCTGATGCGGGCGCTGCGGATTGCGGCCGTCGCGGCTTTTGCCATGCTGCCAACCGCGTTGCACGCGCAGCAGATGCTCCAACCGCAGAAAGTCGCTGATGGCGTCTACGCCTTCATCGGAGAATCGGGCGAGATATCCGCACTCAATCGCGGTTTCGTGGGCAACAGCGGGTTCATCGTCGGCCCGACCGGCGTCGTCGTGGTCGATACCGGAGCCACTTATCGCCATGGCCGCCGCATGATCGAGGCGATCGGGCGCATTACCGGCAAGCCCATCGAACTGGTAATCGTCACCCACGCAGTGCAGGAGTTTTTATTTGGAAACGCGGCGTTCGCCGAACGCGGCATTCCGATTATGGCCCATTCGGAGACGGGAAAGCTGATGCGGGCGCGCTGCGAACACTGTCTCAAGAACCTGAGACCGCTATTGGGTGAGGAACTCGAGGGAACCCGGTTGGTGTTGCCACAACGAGAGATTCTCGAGTCAACGACCATCACCGCCGGCGGCAGGCAGCTGGAGTTGATTTATCCGGGCTGGGCCAGCACACCGGGCGATCTGGCTGTGCTCGACCGCGAAAGCCGGGTGTTATTCGCGGGCGGACTGGTTTCCGTCGACCGCATTCCCGATATTCGCGACAGCGACTTCGAAGGCTGGCAGCAAGCGCTGCACCGGCTCAGCGCTTCCAAGCCGATACGCGTGGTGCCCGGCTATGGACTCGTATCGGGGCCGGACGCCATCACCCTGACCGCAGACTACCTGACGGCACTGGACCAGAAAATGAAATCGCTATACGCCGAAAGCTCCAGCCTGATGGAATCGGTGGAGAACGCAGCCCTCCCAGCCTACCGCGATTGGAATACGTATGGGACCACGCACCGGAAGAACGCCTTGCATCGCTATCTGCAGCTCGAGCTCCAGGATCTCGGCGGCGATCCGCGCTCGACGGCCCTGCCAATGCAATGAGGGGCGAGTATCATTGTGGGCCACGATCCTGAATTCGCACAGATCGGGTCCGCATTCCCTTATAAAATGAGGCATCCAGCGTCTTTGACCACTGTCAGCAAGACAAACCCGCATGGCTAACCGCCTCAGCAAGATATACACACGGACCGGAGACGCCGGCACCACTGGCCTCGGTGACGGTGCGCGGATAGCCAAGGACAGCCTGCGCATAGAAGCCATCGGCGCGGTCGACGAACTGAACAGCGCGCTGGGCGTGCTGCTAGCCGAACCGATCCCGGACGCGGTGCGCATCGGCCTGCTGGCAATTCAGCATGATCTGTTCGATCTCGGCGGTGAACTGAGTATTCCGGGATATACCAGCGTCGGCCAAGGGCATGTCACGCGTCTGGAGAACGATCTCGACCACCACAACGACACCCTGGCACCGTTGAAGGAATTTATTTTGCCCGGCGGATCGCGCGGCGCCGCGCTCTGCCATGTCGCGCGCACGGTTTGCCGGCGCGCCGAACGCCGGGTTGTGAGCCTGAGTGTCGCCGAACCGTTGTCGCCTTCGCTGCAACAGTATCTGAATCGACTGTCGGACCTGCTGTTCGTGCTTTGCCGCGTGCTCAATCGCGCAGCGGGAGTAACCGACGTCTATTGGCAAAAGGGCCGCGATCGCAATGGATCTGCCTGAAAACCCCGACGCAGAGCAGCTTTCCGGCATGCTGGCGCGCTGTGCGCTGCGCGACCAGCGTGCATTCGCTGCCTTGTATCAATGCTGTTCCGCGAAACTGTTTGCCGTCGCCGTGCGTATAACTCGACGCAGGGACTGGGCGGAAGAAGTGCTGCAGGAAGCGTTCGTCAGTATTTGGAACCATGCAGAAGGCTACAGCCGGGCCAAGAGCGCGCCGATGACCTGGATGACCGCCATTGTTCGCAACCGGGCGCTGGACCTGCTGCGACGGCCGCGCGAGGTTGAGCTCAATGAGCAGCATGAGGAACTGATGGATTCGATTGCGGACGAGTCCCCCGGACCGGAGGACTTGTTGCACCAGTCGCGGGATGCAAATGCGCTGACGCAGTGCATGAAGACGCTGACGGAAGAGCAGCGGCGCAGCATTCATTTGGCGTTCTTCCAAGGATTGTCCCATGGTGAGCTGGCGGAAAAAACCGGCAAACCGCTGGGAACCGTGAAGACCTGGGTACGCCGGGGACTTGAGCGCTTGAAGCAATGTCTGGGAGACCTGAGTTAGTGAAAGTAACTGGTAACTTGAGCCGACAGCCTACGAAGACCATGATTGGTGGATGGCAATGAAATTGGCGAATGAAGGTTTGCGCGACAAGCTGGCCGCCGAGTATGTGCTCGGAACCATGGCTTCGCGCGTGCGCCGCCGCTTTGAAATCTATCTGCGCAGCAATCCACCATTGCGTTGGGCGGTGGCGCAATGGGAAGCGCGGCTGACCCCGCTTGCTGATCACCTGCCGGCGATCGAACCGCCCGCTCGGGTATGGGCTGCGATTGAGCGCAGAATCTCGAAACCGCGCGCGAGCCAGCCTGGGTTATGGGAAAGTCTTTCATTCTGGCGCCTGTCATCGTTCGCCTCCGGGATGCTGGCACTGGCGCTCATCATCGCGTTTGTGCTGCCTCAACCGGATACGGCGCAGGTCGAAGGCAGAATGGTCGTCATCATGAACGACCTTGCCACCAGCAAGCCGGCCATGGCGGCGAGCTGGGAACCGGGACAAGACGCCGGCCGCGCGCTGCGCATCCGTGTGATCGGACATGCCGAGATGGCCTCGGACACTTCATGGGAACTGTGGATTTTGCCCGAAGGCGGGGAAAAACCGATATCCATCGGCCTGATTACCACGCACGAAACTCAATTGGTCAGTGTTCCGCCGGCATTGGCGATCAAACTCGACACTGCCAAAGGCCTCGCGATGAGTGTTGAGCCGGCCGGCGGCTCGCCCACCGGACTGCCCTCCGGCCCCATACTCTACGCGGGCGACTGCATCAAGACCTGAGGCATTCTGGCTCTTCGCCAGCTCTTGAAAATTTTGCGGCTGCGTTCCAGGTCAGTGCCGGGCCTTGTCCAATCCGGCGCAGACGCGTT
Source organism: Betaproteobacteria bacterium (assembly GCA_031362885.1). Classification (GTDB taxonomy): domain Bacteria; phylum Pseudomonadota; class Gammaproteobacteria; order Burkholderiales; family JACQAP01; genus JACQAP01. Next base: position 92,004 of record JANLTJ010000279.1, on the reverse strand, counting down.
CGGCGGCGTCGGCAATACGGATGGTTTGCCTGGTGATCAGGTCCGCTGAGATGCTGAGCACGTTGCCGTTACGCACAGCCTGCAAATAGGGATACTTCATCCAGTTGACCACACCCGCATCGGGCGCTTCGGATCCAACCACAATGGCGTCCGGGTCGATGAGCAACACCTGCTCGATGGACACCTCGCCTGCCAGGCGCGGCAGACTGGAAAAAATGTTTTCCGCGGCGCACAGTCCGAGCACATCGCTGATCAGGTGTTCGCCGTTGACCGTGAACAGCGGGCTGTGCCAGATCTCGAAGAGTACACGCACCGGAGCGCGCTTTGCGTAACGCTGTCTCAGCGCATCGATGCGCTGTTCAAAATTGAGGGCGCGTGCGTGCGCATTCTCGCCCAGGCCGGTTACAAATCCCAGCATGCGCAGATGCCGCCCAATATCTTCAAGCCGTTTCGGCTCGAGCACCAGTACGCGCAATCCAAGCGCACGCAGACGCTCGACGTCAACCGTCCGGTTGCCGCTGTGCCAGGCCAGCACCAGGTCCGGCCGCAACGCCAGAATCCGTTCAAAATCGAGCCCCGCAACATCGCCGATTTCGGGTAGCGCCGCCGCCTCGGCCGGGAAGTCGCTGCCACGCGCGCTAGCGACCAGGAGCGCGCCCGCGCCGATGGAAAACATCAGTTCGGTCAGGTGCGGCGAAAGCGAAATGACGCGCCGTACCGGGCCATGCAATTGCAGCCGGGCTCCGGCATCGTCGACGAGGGCGATGGCGTGGGCGGGCATCGCCGACGACAGCAGGTTGAGGCAGAGCAGCAATGGGAGTGCAATGCGCACCGTGGATACCGGGCCGCGACCGGTGCCTGCTTAACGCTCGCGCTGCTGAAGCAGATCGGAACTGGTCTGGCGCAAGCGCTGGGAGAGCAGGGTAATGAGTTTGACCAGCACTTTGGCTCCCAGACTCGGTTCCTCGAGAATGATCTGAACCATGCTACTTCTGAAAAAGACCGCGAACGTGGTCGGTTCAAGCGCCACGCAACTCGCGAAGCGCGGTTCACCGTCGATCATCGACATTTCGCCCAGCGTGGCGCCGGGGCCGACAATGGTCATCGGTTGTCGGTTGCCAAGGGAGTCGGACTTGACGACTTCCACCTGGCCCTGCACGATCAACAGCATGTGATCATCGGTGTCGCCTTCGCGGATGATCAGCTGCCCCTCCCTCGCGCGGTAGATGCGCATGAAGCCGGCGAGGCGCTGCACTTCATCGCGGGTGAAATCCGCCAGAAATCTGGAGTGGCCGATCAGCTCGAAAATCTGTTGCGCCAGCGCCGTACCCTCGCCAAGGGGTTCCAGCGCTTGCAGCATCACGTTTTCCAGTGTTGGGGCGTCGGCATTAGTCATTTCTGTCGGACCGGTCTTTACGTTTTGCATTGGGAGAAAACTGTATGTTAATCAGCCAGGATTGGCCACGCCCCTCAACCGCCCTCAATTATGCTGGAGCAGCCCTGACCGGTAAAGCGTCGCCCAATGGTCAAGCTATTACGTGAAGACTGCCGGGCAACGCCGCATTCAAGCGCGAACCGTATGACGGCGGGCCAAGTCGGTCCGCTTGAGGTAGGCCTCACGCGCGATCGCCACATCTTCAATGAACAGCGGCAGTTCATCCAGCCGCAAAGCCTGTGGCCCGTCAACCAGCGCCTTGGTAGGGTTGGGATGGAAGTCCACCAGAATCATGTTTGCGCCGGCCAGCACACCTTGCGCGGTGACATGCATGACGTCGAGTATGCCATCCGGACCCGCCATGCGCGAGCCGACTGAGTGGCTGGGATCAATGCACACCGGCATGCGCGTCAAACGTCTGACGGCGGGAACCTGGGCGAAATCCACGAAATTACGATGCGGATCTCCGAGGTTGGTTTTCATGCCGCGCAAACCGAAGACGACGCGGTGATTGCCCTCGCTGGCGAGGTATTCCGCGGCGTTGAGCGACTCGTCGAGCGTGATGCCGAATCCGCGCTTGATCAGCACCGGAAACTCTTTTTGCCGGCCGACGATTTTCAGCAGCTCGAAGTTCTGGGTATTGCGCGTGCCAATCTGCAACATCACTCCGGTCGGATGCCCGGTTTCGCGCAACGCCTGACGGATTTCCTCGACGTGCGATTCGTGGGTGACTTCCATCGCGATGACGCGGATGCCGTGCTTCCCGGCCAGTTCGAACACGAAAGGCAGGCAGGATTTGCCATGCCCCTGGAACGCATACGGACTGGTGCGCGGCTTGTAGGCGCCCATGCGCGTGCACTGCTGGCCGTTGTCCTTGAGCGCACGCATCATGATATCGACGTGTTCGCGCGTATCCACCGCGCAAAGTCCGGCAAAAATATGCAGCGTGTCCTGGCCGAAGCGCAGGCCCTGATAGTCGAAGTACGTGGGGCGGTCATCGTCCTTATGCCGCCCGAGCACGCGAAACTCCTCGGAGACTCGAATCACCCGCGCCACCGCGGGCAGGGCCTGCATATCGTCAATCGCAAGCGCCTTGGTGTCGCCCAGCAAATAGATTTCGGTCACCAAGCGTTCGGTGCCCTGAATCCGATGGATTCGGGTCTGGATGTTGGGCAGGAGCGCGAGCGCCTGGATCAATTGCCCGTATTCCGGGTTCCCCGGTTCGGCGCCGTCGTTGAGGATGAGGATCATCGCGCGTGGGACTATGAACGAGGGTAAGGAGGAGAGGGAAGAGGGAAGCGGCGATAATGGGTAGGCGCGAGGGACGAGGGACCAGGGGAATGGGGCGGCGAACCCGCGAGTAACGGAGAGAATGCGTGCATGAGCAAAGCAGATAAACGCGCCGCTTCGCGGCGCACTTGCCCTCCCCCCTCGTCCCTCGCCTCTCGTCCCTGCTTCAAGCCGTTCCCCCGACCGTCAGTCCGTCGATACGCAACGTGGGTTGGCCGACACCAACCGGCACGCTCTGTCCTTCCTTGCCGCAGGTGCCGACTCCCGGATCCAGACTCATGTCGTTGCCGATCATGGACACATGCGTCAGCGCGTCGGGGCCATTGCCGATCAGCGTGGCGCCCTTGACCGGATAGGTCACTTTGCCGTTCTCGATCATGTACGCCTCGGCCGCCGAGAACACAAATTTTCCGCTGACAATGTCAACCTGACCGCCACCGAAATTCACCGCGTAGAGGCCGTGCTTGACCGAGGCGATGATTTCAGCGGGAGCTTTGTCTCCATTGAGCATGTAGGTATTGGTCATGCGCGGCATGGGCACGTGGGCGTAGGATTCGCGCCGTGCGTTGCCAGTGACCGGCATGCCCATCAGGCGAGCGTTCAAAGTATCCTGGATGTAACCCCTGAGTATGCCGTCCTCGATCAGCACGCTGCGTTGCGTCGGATTGCCCTCGTCGTCCACATTCAGCGAGCCGCGGCGCCGGGCGATGGTCCCGTCGTCAACCACCGTCACACCCGGGGCCGCCACGCGCTGTCCGATGCGGCCGGAAAAAGCCGAGCTGCCCTTGCGATTGAAATCGCCCTCAAGCCCGTGGCCGATGGCTTCATGCAGCAAGATTCCGGGCCAGCCCGGTCCAAGCACCACCGTCATCGTACCCGCCGGTGCCGGGCGCGCCGAAAGATTGGTCACCGCCTGGTGTACGGCTCTGGCTGCGTAGTCGCGCAACACATCATCGGTAAAATACGCATAGTCAAAACGGCCGCCTCCGCCCGCACTGCCCTGCTCGCGACGACCGTCCTGCTCGACAATCACCTGCACCGACAGCCGCACCAGCGGTCGCACATCGGCGGCGAGATTACCGTCGGAACGCGCGATCAGCACGACTTCGTATTCTCCCGCAAGCGAGGCCATGACCTGCGTCACGCGGGTATCGATCGCGCGTGCGTGGCGCTCCAGCTTTTCCAGCAACTTCACCTTGTCGGCATCGGCCAGACTCTTCAGCGGATCTTCCGGAAGATAGAGGTCGCGCCCGCGTGATCTGGCCGCGACCCGGGTTGCGCCTTGCTCGCCGCGCCGCGCAATTGAACGCGTTGCCTGCGCGGCCGATTCCAATGCCGGCAGACTGATTTCGTCGGAGTAGGCAAAGGCGGTCTTTTCACCGCTGACTGCGCGCACACCGACGCCCTGATCAATGTTGAAACTGCCCGACTTCACCATGCCTTCTTCCAGACTCCAGCCTTCGGAGCGCGAATACTGGAAATACAGGTCGGCGTAATCCACGCTGTGGGCCATGATCTGGCCAAAGACGCGCTCTATTCCACCCGCATCCAGCCCGTAGGGTGCAAGCAGGGTGCTGTCGGCGGTTGCGAACAGCAGTTCGTGACTATTTGTCGGGTCGTTGGGCATGGGCTAGGGGCTAAGGTTGGAAATGAGTGTTTTTGCTTCAGCTCCGATTACTTTAAGGATTGTATGCCGCCGTATGAATGATCATTTGGATAAGGTGTCTGCTCCCCCTCGTCCCGGGGCTCCTGATTGCTGGCGCCGCCGGCTTCAGATTTTATGAATTACTTTATGCGTCAGCGCCGGCAGGCTCTTGCGCAGACTGGCCTGATAGGCGGGATTGACCGAACCGATCACGACGCCCGAGCCGCGTGGCAGGCGGTCGAGCACCGTGCCCCACGGGTCGACCACCATGGAGTCGCCGTGGGTTTCACGTCCGCTCAGGTGGTAGCCGCCTTGCGCCGGTGCCAGCACATAGGCCAGATTCTCGATGGCGCGCGCACGTACCAGAGATTCCCAGTGGGCTCGTCCCGTGGTTTCGGTAAAGGCGGAAGGAACAACGATGATATCGGCATCGGCCATCGCGCGGTACAGCTCGGGAAAACGCAAGTCGTAGCACACCGACAGACCAATGCGTCCGAACGGCGAATCCACCACCTTGACCTGCTTGCCCGCCTCGAGCGTGCCTTCTTCGGCGAATCGCTCCTTGCCCAAATCGAGACTGAATAGGTGAATCTTGTCGTAGCGCGCCACCATTTTGCCGCGATCGTCGTAGAGCTGGCATGAGTTGTAAATCTTGCCTTCGCTCGGCGCCTCCATGGGCACGGTACAGCCGATCAGCCAAATACCATGTTTTTTCGCGGTTGCCGACAAGAAACTCTGGATCGGTCCGTCGCCGTCCCTTTCACGGACTTTCACCTTGTCGGCCGGTCGCAGACCCATGATGGCGAAGTATTCCGGCAAAGCCACCAGGCGCGCGCCCTGTGCCACGGCTGCTTCGATGAGCCGGCCGGCTTCGTTCAGATTCGCTCCCACGTTCGGGCCGGAAGCCATCTGCACGCCGGCAATTCGAAATGTCTGCGTGCGCCCCTGCCCTTTTACCGTTGCGGTCACGGGCGCGGCTTGCTCGCGGGCACCGCGTTGTTTCGCGCGGCCGAATCCTGATTTGGTCGTGGTTGCCATGGCGCTAGCGGATAAATTCTGGGCTGTCTAAATTTCGGGCTGCGAGGCCCGATTGTAACCTCGCGTGCACGCAAAAACTCTATCGTCCTTTGTCTTTAATGTTTGAAGACGGCTTGCCGACCCGGGTAACAACCGGGTCGGCCCAGGTTCCGGTGATTGAGTAATTGAATGCTGCGATCTCGCTGAAGGGATCCTTGAGCGCTTTTTGAGCGATCAGTGCGGCAACACCAATCGCGGGATTGAGAATGGCACCGGCAATGGCGATACTTTCCGACAATGAGGGTTTGACATGCACTGCCAAGGCCTGGGTTTCCCCGGCCAGATCGACCTGTCCGCGCATCCGCACCTGCGCGGCTGATCCGTCCATCAGAAAATCCTGGGTATCGGCCACCCCCGCGTTGATGTACAGGTTCGAGGAAATGCGATCAAACCTGAAACCTTTGCTGAACACATCGCGAAAATCCAAGGTTATGCGCCTGGGCAAGGCCTGCAGACTCAGGATCCCCAGCAACTTGGCTACGCCCGGTTCGATGGTCTGGAACTGTCCGTTCTTCGCCTCCAGCGTCAAATGGCCCGACAGGGACGGCATGTCAAGCCGCGTTGGATTGCCGCTCCAGGCAATCGGACCTTCAAGCAGAGCGCTTCCGCCCTTTACCGTGTCCGGCCAGCCCAGACGCGCCAGGAACTTGCCCAAATCAGATACTTCAAGCTTGACCTGGACATCGGTGCGGGACACGTCACCGGTTGCCCAACGTCCGCTCATGGCAAACCGGCTCTCCGGATTGGCAATCTCCAACTGCTGTAGTTGCCAGCCGACCGCAGTTTGCGAGCCGAAGCCCTGCTGCGCGGCGACGACGACCAGCCGTCCCAGGTCCCGATTGCCATAGGTAAAACTGTCGGCCACCAGATCGATTGCAGGCAGGCGCAACGCCCCCTCACTCCCACTCCTGCTGGCTCGGATTTGCGTTGCACTGGGCGGCAATATGAACCGGGACAGTCGAGCGGCCAGTCTGCCGTCGCCCTCGGATGCCCAGGATGCCTGACCCGCGATCTCTCGGCCCGCCAGCGTCGCCTGCCACGCCGCGCCGTTGCGCAGCGCTTCGACCTTCAGATCATGAAAACGGCGGCCATTGACATCCAGAGCGTCCAACTGCAGGTCAACTCCGGCCAGATTGATCTGCGAACGGTCGCCGCCACTTCCCAGCGCCGCCTGCCATGCATCGAGGTCCACTATGCCGAGACGGCCGCGCACCCACAATCCTTCCCGGTCAGGCAAGATCGCGGGGACGCTGCCAAAACTCACCGTACCGCGGCGCACGCCACCGGTCGCGGCGGCATCAAGCAGCAGTTGCGCGGAGGCAATCTTGCCGACCCCGACGGCGAGCACACGAGGTCCCGACGATGGTTCGCGCAGATCCAGACTCAGCGGCATGCTGGCCCGGGCGCTCTTGTCTAAGGGCGGCGGCAATGCGGAGTTCAGACCAACCAGATCAGACTCGAAACGAATCGATGTATCGCTCTCGCGCGCGCGGAAGCTACCGCGCCAGAAAGTCTTGCCATCCAGAAGCGCCAGTGCCGGATGCTTGCTGCCCGCCCGCAGCCCCTCGACACTCAACGTGCCGGCCATGCTGCCGGCGATACCACCGTCGCTCTGATTTGCCGCTTCAAAAGACAACGGATCGCCGAACAGGCTCGCGCGGCCCTCGCTGATCTTGACCGACTCCCGGGTAAAAGCGATGCGGGCGCCGAATTGCTCCAGGGAAGGTAGACGCGGATCCAGGGTGACCAGATTATCCTGCAACAGCAAATCGCCCTTGAATGTGGACGACTTGGCGTCATGAAGCGGCAGATCGAGTTCCAGGTCCAGCGTGGCATTGCCGTAGGCCCGCATTTTCGCGGTGAACTTACGCACGTTTTCCGCGACCGGAATCGAGGCCACGTAGCGCAGGAATTCCGGTGTCGCGCCCTGAACGGCGCCAGATATGAGCAGGTGCTCGTTGTGCTTGCCAAGACCGGCGACCGAAGCCTCGACTCCCGTTAATTGCAGGCCGAGCATGGTGCCCGATCGCCCGGTAAACTGCATGCGGTCACCCCGGAAAACCACCTCGCCCGACACCGCGGTAGCCGGCGGCCAGCCCTGAGCGTAGTTGATCGTCGCGTCGTTGACCTGGATCTTGACCTCGAAGATGCCGCCTTTTCCGTCGGCAAAGGGAAACCCGGCCAGTGGACCTTTAAGCCGAAAGCGCGTGTCTTTCGAAGTCCCGGCAACCAGCGCCCGCTTTGCCAAGGAATGGGTATTTGGCGCAGTCAGCGGCACATAGCGCCAGATCTCGCGCGCTTCGCCGCGTACCAGCATGCCCGTCAAATCCACACTGCCACGGCCGTCGGGGGCACTGCGATAAGTACCCGAAATGCTGCCGGCAAGGTGCTCATTGGTGACGTTTGCGCTCTTGACGGCGAGATCGACGATGCCATCACGCAATTTCCATTCGGTGCTGACGGTGAAGTAGTCCAGAGGCAGCGGCCCGGCAAACAATGCCGGGAATTCCACCATCGCATTGGTCGCCTTGAGCGCGAGCGTACCACCGCGTTCATTGACTTCCAGTTGGCCGCTGACGCCGCGAAACCCCGGAAGCGCGCCGTCCGGCCGTGCCGACAATGCGGAAAACCGCGCCTCTGCCTCGTAAGACGTCCGGTTCGCCCAATCACCTTCCCACGAGACACGTGCATCCTCCACGGTTCCGGTCGGCGCGATGCGGGCCATGTGGCCGCGCACCGCGGCATCAAGGGGCAGGAATTCCGCAAGCCGGGCGACGGCTTCAAGGTCCAGGCGCGCGAGGCGAAATTCCGAGCGCCGGGTGCCGTCGGGGCGATCGAGATGTGTGTAAGTGAAGCGCGCCGGCGGCAGCCGCGGTCCGTTGACCGATGCGAAGCCGAAGTCGATCGCGGAAACTTCCGTCTGCCGGCCGCGCTGCGCCCAACTCAGGCGGCCCTGAGCCTCGGTCAGGAAAAGTTCGGGAAGATCGGCGGCCAGCCGCGTCTGCACATGGGCCAGCCGCACGTCTGCAGTGGACGCAACGATTCCGTTTGGGTTCATGTCCAGCCAGATGCGCAGCGACCCCAGACCGCTGACCAGATGCAACGGCATCGGTACCCATACCTGGGCCTGCGCGAGGTCGGCATAGTTAATCGCGGCATAGAGTCGGCCGTTCCAGGACTGCACTGCACGCAGGTCGCGGCCCAGAAACTCGCCGCGCGCATCCAGCGGCGATGCAAGATGCGCCGGGGGTATTGCGGTCAGGCCAAAGCGGTGAACGTTGCCAGCATTGTCCAGCCGGAAATTGACCTTGTTCAGCCGAATTCTGGGCGCGTTTCGAAACTCGTCCAGCCAGTCCAGGGTAGCATCGCGCACCTGGACCTGATGTTGGGCCAGAAGCCAGTCGCCGAACCCGCCGCCGCCGTCTCGCGACTGCATCGCAAGGCCGGCAACCCACAGCACCCCTTCGGTATCGCGCCGGATTTCGAGTTCGGGACCGTAAATCGAAAGGGAACTGAAGCGCCACTGGCCCCACAGCAGCGGGAGCCATGACAATTCAGCCTCAACCCGGTTCAGGGACAATGCCGCAGCGCCATCGGCAGCAAAGACCTTGACGTCCATGAAACTGAGCTCAGGCCGGTAGCCGTGCCAGCTTCCGGTGATCGAACCGATGCTGATGCGCTGACCGGCAGAGTCCGCTATCGCCTGTGCAATCGGTTCGCGATAATTGTTTATCGTGGGTAATACGACGTAGCGCAACCCCAGTACCAGCGCAATGAAACTCAGCCCGGCAACCAGCACCGAATAAGTTGCGGCGCGGTAGGTCCACAGCGAACCGTGCTTGAGAAACGCAAAACTGTATTTGAGCAACACGGGTTTAACGGCGCGCTGGCGTGGGAAAGTGGCTGCTTGTTGTTCGGTTAAGATACATGGCCCGGATGATCGTTCATACGGGCCAGGCTTGCACAGCCTTGCGTCGAATCCGAAGGCGGTCCCAAGCGACCCGGAGGCAGTCCTATTGACGCACAGGGGCTCGAAGCGTTGACCTGCCGCTCAAGCCAGCCGCTGCTCAAGCCGTCACGACACTCCTCAAGCCTTATAGTTGCGCAATAAAAGGTGGACATTTTAAACCAACGACCCATGTCTTCTGACGCTGGCCCTTCGAAAGATATTTCCCCGGCCATTGCCCGCGCCGTGCGGCTGTCGCGTTACGCGCGCGACCTGATGAGCGCCGAACCCGAGCTGGTGACCGGCATCGCACTCGATACGCCGCTTGGTCGTGGTTGGATGCGTGCGCAGATGGCGGGCCAGTACCCGGTCGAGCAAACGCTGCATGCCGCGCTGCGCCGGCGGCGCAAGATCGTGATACTTGGCTTGATCGTCCGCGATCTCGATGGTCGCGCCGATCTGGCCGAAGTGCTCGATACGGTTACCGCGCTGGCGGAAGAATCCGTGGCGGTGACCACCGCGATCCACGCGCAATGGCTGGCGCGCGAATTTGGCGATCCCCTCGGGGCTGTTTCGGGCGCGACGCAGCACCTGCACGTGATTGCCATGGGCAAACTCGGCGGAGCCGAACTCAACGTATCCTCCGACATCGACATCGTGTTTGCCTACCCCGAAGACGGCGAAACCGCGGGGCCGCGACGCATTTCCAACCACGAGTTCTTCATCCGGCTCGCGCGCAAGGTCATCAGCAGCATCGCCGAAGTTACCTCCGACGGGTTCGTATTCCGGGTGGACACGCGATTGCGGCCCTATGGCGAGAGCGGGCCACTTGCGGTCAGTTTCGACATGCTCGAAGAATACTTCACCGCCCAGGGGCGCGAATGGGAACGCTATGCCTGGGTAAAAGCGCGGCTCATCACCGGCGCCTCCGACGCCTGCCCCAATACCGCGGCGCAACTCGATGCCGTGATATCACCTTTCGTGTACCGGCGCCATCTCGACTACAGCGCCATTGCCAGCCTGCGCAGTTTGCATGCCCAGATCAGCCAGGAGGTGCAAAAGCGCGAAATCGCGGACAACATCAAGCTCGGGCCGGGCGGCATCCGCGAGATCGAATTCCTGGTGCAGGTGTTCCAGATCATCCGCGGCGGCCGCGAACCGGCGTTCCGGCTGCGCCCGACTCTCAAGGCGCTGGCATTGCTTGGCGAGAAGAATCTGCTCCCCGCGGCGGCCGTGGACGAGTTGCGCACCGCTTACGTGTATCTGCGCAATCTCGAACATCGCCTTCAGTATCTGGACGACCAGCAGACCCAGATGCTGCCACGGGCGGAGGAAGATCGCGCGCGCGTAGCCGAGATGATGGGCTGCCCGGACTATGCCAGCCTGCGCCGCGAACTGGATGCGCACCGCGGAGTCGTCTCGCGGCACTTCGAGTCAATATTCACTGGCGTGCGGGAAAACGGCGCCAGCCAGGATCCACCCGCACTCTGGCTGCACACCATGTCGCGCGACGATGCGCTCACACGAATTGCGGACATGGGCTACCGCGATGCGGGTCTCATTTATACACGGCTGCTCGATATCCGAAGCAGCGCGCGCTATCGCCGCATGGCGGCGTCCAGCCAGACCTTGCTCGATCGATTGATTCCGCAATTGCTGGAAACCGCGCGCGAGCTGCCCAACCCGGATGCGACTTTCGAGCGCATCTTCAACGTCGTGGACAGCATTGGCCGGCGCGAAGCCTACCTGGCTTTGCTGCTTGAATATCCAAATGCGGGCGCGCGTCTGGCGCGCCTGGCTTCGGCGAGCCCATGGGCCGCGCAGTATCTGGCCCAGCATCCGGTACTGCTCGATGAACTGATCAATCCGCGCAGCGGGGACGACCTGCCCGATTGGCCACAGTTGCGCGAAAGTCTGCGCACCAGCCTCGAAGAGCATGCTGGCAATACCGAGCAGCAAATGGACATCCTGCGTCACTTCAAGCAGACCCAGACGCTGCGTTTGCTCGCGCTCGATCTCGCCGCCACCGTGTCGCTGGAGACGCTGTCGGATCACTTGAGCGACCTCGCCTGTGCGATTCTCGAACAAGTACTCGCCCTGGCGTGGAATGCCTTGCGCGTGCGCCACCGCGAACAACCGCAGTTTGCGATCGTCGGCTACGGCAAGCTGGGCGGCAAGGAGCTTGGCTACGCCTCCGATCTCGACATCGTTTTTCTCTACGACGATGATGATCCGGCCGCGCTCGAAACCTACGCGCGCCTGGCACAACGCATCAACACCTGGCTCAGCAGCACGACCGCGGCCGGCGTGCTCTACGAAACCGACCTGCGGCTGCGTCCCAACGGCGTCGCTGGTCTGCTGGTCAGTCAGATCGGGGCGTTCCGCGATTATGTTTTCGAGAAAGCCTGGGTATGGGAACAGCAGGCGCTCACGCGTGCCCGCTTCGTTGCCGGTGATGACGCGATCGGCCGGCACTTTGAACGCGTGCGCACCGAAGTTCTGTGCCGTTCCCGCGACCTGGACGTACTGGGAAATGAGATCGTTTCCATGCGCGAAAAAATGCGTGACGCGCATCCAAACAAGAGCGGATTATTCGACCTCAAGCATGATCGCGGCGGTATAGTCGATGTCGAATTCGTGGTGCAATTCCTCGTACTGGGTCACGCACATGAGCACAGCGCTCTGACGGGGAACATCGGCAATCTGGCGTTACTGAAGCTCTGCGCCACGCTCGGCCTGATGCCCGCCGAATTCGCCGCCGGCGCGCACGCCGCCTACCGCGAATTCCGGCAGCTCCAGCATGCAATGCGCCTGCAAGGCGAGCGTTACGCCCGCGTCGAACTTGCCGGCGTCGCCATGCATGTGCGGGCCGTCCTGCGATTGTGGAAATGGGTATTCGGTGGCTTCCGAAATATTCCAGCTCAGCCGGGTAGCTTGCCGGTCAGCCGGTAGATCGTGGTATTGCCCTTGCCTTGAATATCGATCTCCCGCGGCGGTTCGAAGGAGTAGCGCTGTTCGAGACGGGAAAAAGTGGTCTTGTCGACCAGAATCGTGGAATTGGTTGCCGCATCAGTGAGGCGGCTAGCCATATTCACCGTGTCACCCCAAATGTCGTACATAAATCGCGTCGCGCCGATCACGCCTGCGACGGCGGGACCGGTGGCGATGCCGATATGAACCTTGACACCAAGGCGCAACAGGTGCGGATCGAGACGGGTCAGTTCGATCATCTCCAGCGCCATGTCAGCGATATGCTCCACATGGCGGGCGCGGCCCTTGCCGAGGCCACCGGCCACCATGTAGGCGTCACCGATGGTCTTGATCTTGTCCACGTCGAGCTTTTTCGCCAGCCGGTCGAAGTGGCCGAACAACTTGTCCAGCATGTTCACGACCTCGCCAGGCTTCATTTCCTGTGCCATCCGGGTAAAGTTCACGACATCGGCGAACAGGATTGAAACGTCGGCAAACCCATCGGCGATGGTGCCCGGTTTGCGCTTCAGCCGTTCCGCCACATGTCCCGGGAGCATATCGAGCAGCAATTTCTCTGATTTTTCGCGCTCGATGCGCACCAGTTCATGCTGCGCGGTCAACTCTTTGGAGAAGCGGTCGCGTTCCAGCACGAAATATCTGAGCAGCAGGTAAATCATCGAGGCAACGATCGTGAAATTCATCACGAAGAAAACCGCCACGGTTTTCATCGGAACTCCGTAATTGCCTCCGCTGGACAGGAAGTAATCGGCCATGCCCGAAACTACAGTGAAGAAAATAAAGGCGAAAAACCACGGGATAGACTCGCGCGGTCCGAGACAAACCATGGCGCCCACCGGTGCCAGCAATGCCAGCAGGGCGATGCCGGAAGAACTGACAAAGCTGCCGATCGACCACTGAATGACAAACGGAAAAAACAAGAATAACGAAAGCTGCGCCATGCGAAAGAAATCGAAATTGCGCGTGCGCAGGAAGATGATAAGAATCGTGGCGGAAGCAAACTGAAAGCCGAGTGGAACGGAACTCGGGAAATTCAGTCCCAGCGCCTTATAAGTCAGCAACCAGAGTATGGCGGCCAGATTCATCAGGCCGCTGGCAAATATCAACAGTGACTTGCGCAGCCTGAGCTCTTCGGTGTCGGACTCTTCGATCGCCGCCGCCGCGAGACGGGCGATCAGCCCTCTGCCAGAAATGCGTGCGGGAACCACAGCGTGCGCGGAATGTTCGATCATGAATACTGGAATCTGATGCTTCAGAGGAGAACTGGACGTTTTCTCCGGTTCAGATGATACCGGATATGGCGGATTCAAGAATAATGCATGGGATCGCATCCGGGCAAGAAATGCCTGGCTGCACATCGGTAATTTCTTCAACTCGCGCGGCCTGCGCTAGAATCATGCCTTTCCCCATATTCCACCCACAGGAGTAACGCAACATGTCGATGGCCGACCGCGACGGTCTGATCTGGTATGACGGCAAAATGGTGCCGTGGCGCGAGGCCAATACCCACGTTCTCACCCACTCGCTGCATTATGGCCTCGCGGTGTTCGAGGGCTTGCGCGCCTACAAGACCGCCGGTGGCACCGCCATCTTCCGTCTGAAAGAGCATACCGAACGCATGTTCAATTCAGCGCACATTTACATGATGAAGATTCCTTACGATCGGCAAACGCTGATGGATGCGCAGAAGGAAGTGGTTCGCGCCAACCAGCTCGATTCCTGTTACGTGCGTCCGATCGCCTTCTATGGTTCGGAAAAAATGGGGATATCGCCCAAAGGCGCCAAAGTGCATGTGGCCATCGCGGCCTGGCCCTGGGGTGCGTATCTTGGCACCGACGGTCTGGAAAAAGGCATCCGCGTCAAGACTTCTTCGTTTGCGCGCCATCATGTCAACGTCTCCATGTGCCGCGCCAAGCATTCCGGGGCTTACGCCAACTCCATCCTCGCCAACATGGAAGCCACCGAGCACGGTTACGACGAGGGGTTGCTGCTCGACGTCGATGGCTTCGTTGCCGAAGGCGCGGGCGAGAATCTGTTCATGATCAAGAATGAACGCATCGTCGAACCCGAGCTCAATTCCGCCTTGATTGGCATTACCCGCGATTCCGTAATCCATCTGGCCGGCGATCTGGGTTACCAGGTTGAGGCCAAGCGCATCACCCGGGACGACTTGTACATCGCCGACGAGGTATTTTTTACCGGTACCGCGGCTGAAGTAACACCGGTGCGGGAAGTCGATGGCCGCGTGGTGGGCGCGGGAAAACGCGGCCCGCTGACGGAAAAACTGCAAGCCATGTTTTTTGATGTGGTCAACGGCCGCTCGGAAAAATATCGCCATTGGCTGCACTACGTCTGACGTTGCGCCCCGTGGAACCATCGACCAGGAGCAGCAACAAGCAAAAGCCGATCGAAATCGCGGCGGCGGACCTGCCGCTGCACTGCCCTTTGCCTTCCCAGAAACTGTGGGATTCGCACCCGCGCGTGTTTCTGCCGATCGACAAGACCGGCGAGGCGCTGTGCCCCTACTGTGGCACGCGCTACCTTCTGCGCGGTGCGGTTAAGGCTGGGCACTAGCGTCTGCGACGCAAAACCGGTTGTCGCCAGCGCAAGCCCGCATCGACCGCGAGTGCATCTGCCCAAAATGCAAAGGACAGCGCGCGGAGTAAAGCCACTGGGCGTCAATCGCAGGCATGCCCGCCGACCGCAAACCACGTTCATTGCGTTTGAGTATCCTGCAGTATCGCTTGAAACTTTGCTGCGAATAACGGCGTCGTCTGGATGATGAACATACTGGTGGTGGCGCCGTCATGGATTGGCGATGCACTGATGTCCCAGCCGCTGCTCACCCGCCTGCGGCAACAAAACCCGCTCGCTCGCATCGATATCCTCGCACCGGGCTGGGCGCTGCCGGTCTTCCGGCGCATGCCGGAAGTAAACGACACCATCGACAGCCCGTTCGCCCATGGGGAACTGGCGCTGGTCAAACGCTGGCGTCTGGCACGCAGTCTGATCGCCAGACGCTATCAACGGGCTTACGTGCTGCCCAATTCCTTCAAATCGGCACTGGTACCGCGGTTTGCAGGCGTTCCCGAGCGCATCGGCTTTGTCGGCGAAGCCCGCCGATGTTTGCTGACCGACGCGCGCAGGCTCGACGAACGCTCACTGCCGCGGATGGTGGAACGCTTTGCGCATCTGGCCAATCCACGCGGCAGCGCATCCGATACCGGGTCGCCCAACCCGCAACTCAAGGTCGGGGCCGATGAGCGTGCAGGGGTGCTGACAGCCTTGGGACTCAAGCCTGCGCCGCGCCTGATTTGCTTCTGTCCCGGCGCCGAATACGGGCCCGCCAAACGCTGGCCAACGCGATCCTTCGGCGAGCTTGCCACGGCGCTGGCCGCCGAAGGGATTACCGTCTGGATCGTGGGTTCGTCGAAGGAACGCGACATGGGCGAAGAGATTCGCGCCGAAAGCGCCGGAGCCGCAGTGAATCTGTGCGGCCGCACCTCCCTCGATCAGGCGGTGGTGATCCTGTCTGCGGCCGATCTGGTCGTGAGCAACGACTCCGGTCTCATGCATGTCGCGGCCGCGCTCGATCGTCCGCTGGTGGCATTGTACGGTTCCAGTTCACCCGCATTCACCCCGCCGCTGTCGCGGCACGCGCAAATCATCAAACTGGATCTGCCGTGCAGTCCGTGCTTTCAACGCACCTGTCCGCTCGGACACTTCGACTGCATGACGAAACTCACGCCGGAGCGGGTGCTGGCGCGGATTCACGCATCGGGCGCGTGGTGATCGCGAAAACTTTCGCCACTCCCGAGGAAGCCGAACAGGCATTCTATCTCGCGTTTGAACATGCCGATCTGGCTGCGATAATGGCGGTATGGGCCGAGGAAGAAGACATCGTCTGCGTGCATCCAGGGGGCGCCAGGCACAGCGGTCTGGTCGAAGTGCGTGAATCCTGGCGGCAGATTTTTTCGCAAGGCCCGCAACTGCGCGTGCGCTTGACGGATAACCGGGTCTTCCCCGGTCGCATGCTCACCATTCACAGCGTCATTGAGCAGGTTAGCCTGGTCGGCAACCCACGCGCGGCCCATCCGGTGCTCGCCACGAATATCTATCTGCTCACGGATCGCGGCTGGCGCATGCTCATCCATCACGCGTCGCAACTGGCTCCGCAGGCAACACCGCGCGAAGCCCCATCCTCGACGCTGCACTGATGCCGCCCTACCACGCACCGTGGTGGCTGCCCGGGGGGCATCTGCAAACGATCTATCCGTATCTGGCGCTCAGGAGCTCGGCTCCACCCTATCGGCGCGAGCGCTGGAATACACCAGACGGCGATTTTATCGACCTCGACTGGCAGGATCAGCGCGACAGCACGGCGCCGCTGGTGGCCCTGTTCCATGGACTGGAAGGTGGATCGGACAGCCACTATGCAACCGCGCTGATGCGCGTGCTTGCCCGGCGGCATTGGCGCGGGGTCGTGGTCCATTTTCGCGGCTGCGGTGGCGAGGCGAACCGGCTGCCGCGCGCTTATCATTCCGGCGACGCTGACGAAATCGACTGGATACTGCGCCGGCTGCGTGCGCTTCAACCAGCGAGCGCATTGTTCGCGGCGGGTGTCTCGCTGGGCGGCAACGCGCTGCTGAAATGGCTGGCACGCGAAGGATCTCGCGCGCATGCGGTGGTGAATGCCGCGGCGGCGGTTTCCGCTCCCATGGACCTGATGACGGCGGGAGACCGGCTGGGTGTGGGCATCAACCGGCTCTATGCCATGCATTTCCTGCGCACGCTCAAGATTAAAAGCCTGGCCAAGCTCGCACACCATCCCGGCATCTATTACGCCGACCCGGTGCGACGTGCGCGCAGCTTGCGCGCGTTCGACAATGTCGTGACTGCGCCCTTACACGGTTACCGGAACACCGACGACTACTGGACGCGCGCGAGCAGCAATGCTGATCTGCGCAGCATCGAAGTGCCGACCCTGATCGTGCATGCGCGCAACGACCCGTTTCTGCCGGGTCCGTTTCTGCCGGGCGCGGGCGAAGTCTCGGCCAGCGTATGCCTGGACTATCCGGAGCAGGGCGGACATGCGGGATTTGCGTCGGGCCGCTTTCCCGGTCACCTCGACTGGCTACCGGATCGCTTGCTGGAATTCTTCACCGGTGGTTTAAATTATCCACGGTAACAGGGCAGCAACCGCCTTATGTGATAATCACCCGTCAACCCATTGACTCAATCGCCATGGCTTCCATCGCACCCGAAATTTTCAAGGCCTACGACATCCGCGGCATCGTCGGCAAATCCCTGACCGCTGAAGTCACCGAATCCGTCGGACGCGCACTCGGCACCCAGGCGCGCGAACTGGGCCAGAGCAAGGTCTGCATCGGCCGCGACGGACGGCTTTCCGGCCCTTCCCTCGCGGGGGGTCTCGCCCGCGGCCTTCAGGCCGCGGGCGTGGATGTCATCGACGTCGGGCGCGTGACCACGCCGATTCTGTATTTCGCGACCCATCATCTGCAAACCGGGTCGGGCGTGATGGTGACCGGCAGCCACAACCCGCCGGACTACAACGGGCTGAAGATGGTGCTCGCCGGCGACACGCTCTCCGGCGAGGCGATTCAGGGATTACGCCGGCGCATCGAGTCCGGAAAGCTGGCATCGGGCGCGGGAACCTACAGCCAGGCCGAAGTGGCCGAGGCTTACCTTAAGCGCATCACCGCGGACATCAGGCTGAAACGAAAAATGCGCATCGCGGTGGATTGCGGCAACGGCGTGCCGGGGGCGTTCGCACCCGAACTGTTTCAGCGGCTGGGCTGTGAAGTCGAAGAATTGTTTTGCGAAGTCGATGGCACGTTTCCGAACCACCATCCCGATCCGTCGCAACCGGAGAACCTTAAGGACCTGATCGCCGCGCTGGCAGCAGGCGATGCGGAAATCGGGCTCGCTTTTGATGGCGACGGCGACCGCCTCGGCGTGGTAACCCGGCAGGGCAAGATCATCTTTCCGGACCGTCAGTTAATGATCTTCGCCGCTGACGTTCTGGAACGCAATCCGGGCGCGGAAATCCTGTTCGACGTCAAATGCACGCGCAATCTGGCGCCGTGGATTCTGAAGCATGGCGGCAAACCCACCATGTGGAAGACCGGCCACTCCCTGATCAAGGCCAAGATGAAGGAGTCGGGCGCCTTGCTGGCCGGCGAAATGAGCGGCCACGTTTTCTTCAAGGAACGCTGGTTCGGATTCGACGACGGACTTTACGCCGGCGCGCGCCTGCTGGAGTACCTGAGCGGCGAGCCTGACATTCAGGCCGTATTCGAGCAGCTTCCCGACTCGCTCAATACGCCGGAACTGCAGATCAAACTCAAGGAAGGCGAAAACTACGCACTCATCGACAGACTGCAAAAGACAGCGCGTTTTCCGGATGCGCGCGAAGTCATCACCATCGACGGTCTGCGGGTGGAATACAAAGATGGCTTCGGTCTGGCACGCTCATCGAATACCACGCCGGTGGTGGTGCTGCGCTTCGAGGCCGACAACGCCACCGCATTGCAGCGCATTCAGGCGGATTTTCGGCGCGTGCTGAACATCGCCGAGCCGCAGGCGGTGTTGCCGTTCTAGCCGGCCACGGGCCGGCAGCTAAAACGCTGACACAAAGGGCGCAAAGGAAGGGCAGGAAAGGGCGCAAAGCGCTACCGGGGCAAACGAAATGCAGGCGGGAAAAGAAACCAGAAATCCCGGCATCTCAACGAGTGGCCGGAGAGTCTAAAAGTGAAGCGTGAGCATTTTTTAGTTTTTTCTTTACGCCCTTTTTTGCGGTTCTTTTGCGTCCACCCGTCCACCGCGTCAGCGCTTTTGTCCTAGTATCGATACCTGAGCACCAGGTATGCGTCAAACCGGAGGCGACCAGCTTGCTGCCCAGGCTTGGAATTCTCCACCGGGCATGGCTTTGCAGACCAGATTGCCCTGGGCCGTGTCAACCATGAGAGTACGCAAAAAACGCCAGTCCTCAATGGTTTCGACACCCTCACCGGCGACGCTGAGTTGAAGTTTCTTCGCCATGCCCACCGTCGATTCGACAACCGCCCGCAAATGCGGCTGGTAGGCGGCGCCAGTGACGAAGGATTGATCCAATTTCAGTTCGCTGAACGGAATCCGCGACAGTTGCTGGAGCGAAGAAAAACCGGTTCCGAAATCGTCCAGCGACAGGCCAAATCCCTGCATCTTCAAGCGCGTGAGCGTCTCCAGGCAGCCGGCCACGTCGGTCATCGCGCTGGTTTCGGTCACTTCGAATATCAGGCATTCCGCGGCCAATCCGTGGTCGCGAACCAGTTCAAGAACACGCACCGGGAAATCTGGATCCCCCATGGCCGCGAGCGACAGGTTCACACTCACCGCGACATCCATTCCGGCCTCGCGCCAGGTCTTGCACCAGGTCAATGCAGCTTCGATCATGATCCAGGTCATGCGCGGCATTTCGCCTGCGTCCAGTATCTGGTTCAGAAACGCGCCCGGCGGCAGCAAGCCCAGCGTCGGGTGCCGCCATCTTGCCAGAACCTCCGCGCCGCAGACGCGCAAGGTGTGCAAATCCACTTTCGGCTGGAAAAACGCTTCAAATTGCCCGCTCGCCAACCCTCTTCCCACTTCTGCGGCATCCAGCGAACGCGCCGACATGGGCTGACGCCGCTCCTCCCGGCTGCGATGCCTGACCAGCAACGCGCGCAATGCTTCCAGCGTGGGCGGTTTTGGCACCAGACCCAGCACGGTAAAGCCCTGCGCCTGCGCTATTATTTCCACGCTACGCATGATGTTCTGATCGGCAGCGCTCGAAATAATGATCGAAGGCGCATAACCCGCGTCGGCGATCATTCTCAGCATCACCATGCCGTCCATTTCCGGCATGTTGAGGTCGCAGACGATAACATCCACACGCGCATCGCCGCGTTTGAGCAAATCCAGCGCCTGGCTACCGGACTGCGCTTCGTGAACCTCGGCAACGCCCATGCGCGTCAGCAACCTGGCGACAAACATGCGCTGAAAATGGTCGTCATCCACGACCAGCACGCCCAGATCGGCGAGCACGGTTTCGCTTTGCGCGGTGCGTGGGTCAAGGTCGGCTGACCGTGCTGGTTCGGCGGCGTCGAGCTTCAAGCGCTCCAGGTAGGCGATGAGGCGGGAAGATTCGCGCTCCAGATCCGGCTTTGCTTTCACCGTCGCCTCGCGCTCGCCGCGGGCGGCCGCGTGTTCGATGCGCTCGCACAGCGCGATCAAATCCCGTGCTGCAATGGCCTGGACCGTTCCCTTGACCTTGTGTGCCGTCCTGGCCACCGACACCAGATCACCGCCATCAATTGCCGCCTGCAGCATGGCGCAATCGCCCGCATGCTTCGCGCGCATCAGCGCAAACAATTCGTTTTCCAGTCCGGCATCCCCGTCCGTAATCTGCCGCAACCACGCGCGGTCCACCGGAGACTCCAGCGGATTGCCCCCGGCGCCATGCCGGGTCCCGGCGGTGTCCGGGAGCAGGGGTGCCGTCGCGTCAACGGCGGATAATACGCCGTACCGCGAGTCCACCCAATGGCCCAGGACCCGCCTGAGCGCGTCCAGACTCACCGGTTTGGCCAGCACTTCGTCCATACCGGCGGCGAAACACGCCTGAGCATCTTCGCGCATCGCGTTGGCGGTGCAGGCGACGATCGGCACCCGTATGCGCACCGGTTCGCCTGCCTCGGCGGCACGCACCTGGCGCGCGAACGTGTAGCCATCCATGACCGGCATCTGGCAATCGCACAGCACCAACGCGTAGTGTCCCTGACGCCACAGCCGCAGTGCCTGCTCGCCATTGATCGCAAAATCAACCTCGCAGCCCAGTAGCGCAAGCTGGCGCCGAATCACCGCGCGGTTCATTTCCATGTCCTCCACCACCAGCACCCGCGCTGTGCCGCGCTGCGCCTGTGGGAAAGCGCTCCCCGCTGCTGTCAATGCACTGCCGCGGCCAGCTTGCACCGGCCGGGTTTCCGCCAGCACCTCGCGCGCGACACTCAGTTCAAGCAGCAGCGTCATCGTCGTGCCACGGCCGAGTTCACTGGACAGCGTGAGCGTGCCGCCCATCATGTGCACCAGTCTGCAGCAAATGACCAGTCCGAGACCGCTGCCGCCAAAGCGCCGCGTGGTATCCGCCTCCGCCTGCACGAAGGGTTGAAACAATCGCTTCTGATCTTGCGGGAGGATGCCGATACCGGTGTCTTCAACTTCGATGCGGATCAGCTGGCTCGCCCCCTTGTCGCCCACCAACGCCACGTGCACCGCAACCTGGCCCTGTTGGGTAAACTTGATGGCATTACCGACCAGGTTGAACAGAATCTGCTTCAGCCTGAGTGTGTCGAACAGCAGCGCCGGAGCGATTGCCGGATCGATCTGTCTGTTTAACGACAGCCCCTTGCGGTCCGCACTATCGGCCAGCGTCGCCACGACCGCCTCGATCACCGCCGCAAGTGACGCCGGCTGCGCATGGATTGCCATCTGACCGGCCTCGATCCTGGACACATCGAGAATATCGTTGATGATCTGCAGCAAGGAATCGGCCGCGTCGCGCACCACGCCCAGCATCTTGCCCTGCTCGGCGTCGAGTTTCGTCAGCCCGAGCAACTCCACCAAACCAAGGATCGCGTTCATCGGCGTGCGGATCTCATGACTCATGGTGGCGAGGAACACGCTCTTGGCGCGGTTTGCCTGGTCTGCCGCTACCTTGGCTTCGCTCAGCTTGGCCTCGATTTCACGCTGCGCGGTCACGTCCACCCAGTAGCCGTTCCATACCGCCTCCGCGCCACGACCCTGGCGACTCGCTTCACTGCGCGTCCAGCGTATCGTGCCATCGCCACGACGAACGCGGAATTCGTGACTCCAGTGCGTCGCCTTGCGCGCGGTTGCCTCGTTCAGCGAAGCAACGAAAGCCGCCCGGTCTTCATCCAGCGCCGCTTTGAACACCAGATCCGGCTCGCTTTCGATACGCGTGCGATCAACTCCGATTAATTCCGCCACGCCAGCGCTGATGAACAGCACCCGTGGCCGCTTGCCCTCCACCCATTGAAACTGATAGACCGCTCCGGGCACCCCATCGGTCATGGCGCGCATACGCTGCTCGGCCTGCGCCAGATCCTGCATCGCCGCGCGCAGCGCCTCCTCGGCGCGCTTGCGTTCGTCGATATCGACGTTGATGCCGGTAGCCCGAACCGCTTTGCCGCTGGCGTCGCGCTCGGTCACCATGCCGTGGCTGTGGATCCACTTCCATTGCCCGTTTTTTCTTCTGATGCGCTGGTCGATCTGATAGGCCGCTTGCATGCCCTTCATCGTCGCCTTGATCTGTTCGCGCATGGGCGCAACGTCCTCGGGATGCACCTGCGCTTCCAGATCTTCGGCACGGATGCTGATCGCCTCGCGTCCTTCCTCCCCGGTCACTTCGGCCCACACACGGCTCAAGTACATGACCCCCCGGGCAATATCGAAATCCCACAGGACCAGATTGGCGGCGCTCATGGCCAAGGACAAGCGTTCGCTGGCGACTTTGAGTTCCGATTCCGCCTGTGCGCGGCGGCGCACTTCCGCTTCCAGCGCTTCGCTGGCGAGAAGATTGTTGCGAGCGGTCTGCAGAATATTGAGCTGTCCTTCGTGGGCCGCTCCCAGATTCTGAATCAGCAGCAGATGCCTTGCGTCCGATGCCACGCCATAAGCCTCCAGCGCCCACTCGTGACCAGAAGCGTCGGTCTCGGTCCATGCTCCGGAGGTAATCTTTCCCGGCTTGCCCTGCAGCCAGAAATTCTCGCAGTCGATCAGAAAATTCTCGACGAAAGGAAACTGCTCCCCCAGGGCCAGCGCGTCGCCGGATTGCGCTCCGGCAAAGAACGACAACAACCAGTCCGGCGCGATGCCAACCAGATGGCATTGCCCATCCCCTTCGCGCTCCAGAACCGCGAGTTCGAGGATCGCCGGCAATCCGGACAGGATGTTATTCATGCGGGCGGGATTCCCTTTGGACCGGATCATGCGGAGCGCCCTGCCCTCACCGCTAAACAAATCGGCGTGCCAGACGCAGGAACAGCTCTTCGACACCCTGGCCGATCTTGGCGCTGGCGTGCAGGGCAATCCCAGCCACGCGTATTGCAGGCCACGACATCCGCCTCGGTCAGTCGCCATTCGTTTGCAAGGTCAATCTTGTTCGGCGCCAGGACGCAGGGCACATCGCCCGTGGCCCGCAGGACTTTTTCGCTCAGATTCATGAATTGGGCGAGCGTATCCGGCCGCGTACCGTCAGCCACGAAAATAAGGCCGGCCGAGCCGCGCACGCAGGTCGTCTGAAGGCCGTTGAAGCGATCCTCACCAGCCAGGTCCCACAACATCAACTGAACCTCGCGACCTTCCAGCGTGACCATCTTCTTGTCCACCTTGACCCCGATCGTGGTTTGGTAGTTTTCGCCAAAAAGACTCTGGACAAAGCGTCGCACCAGGCTGGTCTTGCCGACTGCCAGGGTCCCCAGCATGCATATTTTTTTCTGAATCATTTATCAGGAACCGGAGGGTCGCGCACCGCCGTGGAATTTGCAGCCGCCTCGGAAACGACTTTCAGTTCGACACGCCGCGCACGCGTAAAGAAGCTGCTCTCGTCCAGCGCGCCGGAAGCGGTAAACAACTCGCCCGTCAATCCGGCTTGCGTCAGCACTGCCTGTACGGCACCGGCGCGCGCCTGACTCAGCGCAAGATTCTGCTCCACCGAGATGTAAGGCCGCCAGTGCCAGGCCACTTCGAGCCGTCTGGCGGCGCGCTCGCCAATCACCATCATTGGGCTCGCGTGCGCTCGTATCGCGCAGGCCGCGCACGAAATAGCTGCCGCCCTCATGCCTGGCCTCGACAATGACCAGCCCGGGTTCCGAACGCGGCCTGGGCATCGCGCCAGAGCGCGCGTGCCTGCCAGGAAACCACGCCCCAATACAGCAGCGGCAGCACAATTGCGGCGAGCACCACCGGAAGCAGCCACCGCTTGCCTTTTTTGCTGGCGGATTCACGGCGTTCCTGCGCAAGACAAGATTCCAGCGTGTCCCGGGTATCGGCGAAAGCCTGGGTATTGCCCTGAAAGCTTTCGAGCGCCTTGCCGTGGGTTTGGTGCAGTCGCTCCAGCGTTGCCCGCAGCGTCACACGCAACGATTGCGGCGGCGACCCGCGCTCCACTGCGGCCATCACGGCGGCAGGCCCGGTTTCCAGAACCACCATGAGATCGCCGAGCCGCATTTCCTTCAGACCATCGAGCCTTTGTATCGCAAAGGAGTCTTCGAAGAAACTCTGCACGGCGCTCTGCATGCCCGATATCATATCCGGGTCCTTGACGACGGCCTGGTCGGACACGACATGCT
The DNA here is from genome assembly GCA_031362885.1 of Betaproteobacteria bacterium. GTDB lineage: Bacteria > Pseudomonadota > Gammaproteobacteria > Burkholderiales > JACQAP01 > JACQAP01. The sequence continues at coordinate 67,219 of JANLTJ010000279.1, read as the reverse complement.
GGAGCAACAAACCCGTGGTTTTGTGGATCAGCGACACCTGCTCCAACTGATACACCAGCGTGCGCAGCATCACCACTTCGGCGAAAGAACGCCCGGTTCGCCTCGCCTCCAGCCGGTACTTGAAGGAGCTCACCGACAGGTTTTGCTCCAATGCTTTGTTGAGCGCCTCCACCGCGGCCGCGAGCGCTTCGGCGATGGATTTTCGGATCACCGGCCCGATAATCGAAAACAACGCATCCACCAGCGGTTCCGGCTGCTCGCGCACCGAGGCTTGCAGCGCACGCTCGATGGTCGGACGCAGCGACTGGCTCAGCGCATCGTCGCTGCCTGAGCGCACCGTAACCGCCTCCGCGAGCACGTGGCTCACACTATCGCGCAGGGCCAGCAACTCGGCATAATCCCGGCCCATGAGCAGTGCTCGAACCTCGGCACGCTCTGACTCAACGGCGCTCGCGGCGGGATCCGGCGGCAGTTTCTGATCTGCCGTCGCCATGGACGGTGCTGCTTTCGATTGAGTCACTACCCGGCACTAGCCCTTCGGATTCGCATTAGCTTCGAGGCGACCCGCCAGTTCGCTCAGGAATAGTGCCAGAGGCTGGCGCCCGACTTTGCTCTCATCCAGGGCGACCATCAATGCGTTGATTTTCGCCTTGGCCTCATCCTGACGCGCGGAAAGCTCCACGCGCACTTGCTGAGTCTCGGACAAAATCTGGTCGCGAAGATGGGCTTGCACTTCATGGTGATGCGCATCGTGGGACATCAGCGTCTGCGCAATCTTCTCGATGCCTTTTTCCAGACGGGCCACGTCGCGTTCACGCGCGAGTTCCTCGCTCTTCAGGGCATCGCGCAATTCGCGCTGCGCTTTTTTGACTTCCTGGGCCAGAACCGAGAAACGCTCGCTGATTTCCTGCTGTAACGCCTCGGTCTGCTGTTTGAACTGTTGTTCCAGCTCCATCCGCTTGACTTCATGCTCGCGGATCTGCGCGCCGAACAAAATGTCGCGGACTTTATCGAAGCTGCCCTCGGGCAGGCCCTGCGCGCCATCGGCGGGCACATTGACAGCGCGCTCCGGGGCGGATGCAGCGCTCTGCTGGGTTTTTTGCGAACTGGTCTGCATTGATTATTACCTGAACCATTGAACAACCACCGGCCAGAGCCGATGGGTTTGCATGGCAAATGGTCGTATCAAAAAAATCGGATTGTTGGGCCGTGATACGGCGTTATCATAGGCTTATCCCCCACAGGTATTCTGTCACGCGTCGGGATTCGCACTCAAGACGCGGCCGCGCGCGCCGCATTTCCTCGCGTTCGCCACGCCGAGCGGCGAGCCCGATGCTCTCGCTCAGCATGCCCAAATCCTGCGCGGCAACGGTCCCGGCCGCACCGCTGATACGGTGCGCCGCCTTCGCCGCCGCGTCAAAATCGCCGGCATCAATCGCCGCCCACAGCAAGCCGGCCTCCCCGGGATGCTGGTTACGAAACAGCAACAACAGTTCGCGCTCCAGACCCGCATCCCCATCGGCGATCTGCCGCAGGCGTTCGCGGTTCACCGGCGCGTCGGTTGGAGCCGCAACCGTAGCCGCAGCGGCAGCACCCGCAGACCCGGAGGCATTCGCCTTTGAACCGGAAATTGACGACTACCACCCGGCACCCAATCGGCGAGCACGCGTCTTAACGCGGCCAGGCTCGCCGGTTTGGGCAGCAACGTCATTTATTTCGGCGTCGTAACAGGCCTGGGCATCCGCGGCCATGGCGCTCACCGTGCAGGCCACAATCGGCGTCTTCTTGCAGCAGGCAAAGCGCGGCGCACAGAATACAGCAAGAAAAACTGCATGCTTGCATGCATCGCGAGCGATGGGGGCCAACAGATTCGCCTGCCGACCCTTATTCGCCATTGTGCAGTCTGGCCTTGAATCCGGCGGATTCCAGCGCGGCGACGATCTGGCGCACGTGCTCATGTCCGCGTGTTTGCAGCACGAAATCCACCTCGGCGGATTGCACCGGCAGATGCGTGAAGGCGCGTTCGTGATGAACTTCCTCGATGTTGGCATTGGCCTCGGCCAGGGCCGCGGTGACTTTCGCCAGCGAGCCGGGCAGATCGCGTAACTGAACCTGCAAGCGCGTGAGGCGGCCGCTGCGCACCATGCCGCGTTCAATAATATCGGCCAGCATCAGCGGATCGATATTGCCACCGCAAAGCACCAGCCCCACCTTCTTTCCGGCGAAGCGCTCGCGGTTGCACATCAGTCCGGCCAAAGCAACGGCTCCGGCGCCTTCAACGACAGTTTTCTCGATTTCGAGCAATAGCAGCATCGCCTCCTCGATATCGCCTTCGTCCACCAGCACGATGTCGTCCACCAGGGTGCGGATGATTTCCAGTGTCAAATTTCCCGGCTCCCGAACCGCGATGCCGTCGGCAATGGTGTTACCGCCGAACCCGGACTTGAGTCCTTTCAGCGCCGCGTGCATAGATGGAAAACGCATGGTCTGCACGCCGATCAGGCTGATGCCGGGCTTGAGCTCCCGGGCCGCGCTCGCCATGCCGGCGAGCATGCCGCCGCCGCCGACCGGCACCAGCAGCGCATCGAGGTCCGGGTAAGCGTCGAGCATTTCCAGTGCGATCGTCCCCTGCCCGGCAATGACTTTCTCATCGTCATAAGGGTGCACGAGGGTCAGGCGGCGTTGCGCCATGACGTGCAGCGCGTGCGCCTTGGCTTCGTCGAAATTCTCGCCATGGAGGATGACTTCGGCACCGAACGCGCGCGTGTGCTCGACTTTTACGTGCGGGGTAAAGCGCGGCATGACAATCACGGCAGGTATGCCTAATCGCCTTGCATGATAGGCCACGCCTTGCGCGTGATTGCCGGCCGACACCGCAATCACGCCCGCCTGCCGCTGCGCGCCATCGAGGCATAGCAGCTTGTTGAGCGCGCCGCGCTCCTTGAACGATGCTGTGAACTGGTGATTCTCGAACTTGAGATAGACCTGCGCACCGGCCAGATCCGACAGGGTGCGCGAGTGCATGCAGGCGGTTTTGCGCACGGCGCCGGCAATGGCGTGCGCGGCGTCGCGAACGTCCTTCAATGAAACCGGCATGGATTGAACCCGTAACATCGGCGGCAACGCGAAATGACCGTACCCGTTGCCAACTGATTTCCCTGTAGAGTAATGATTACCGCGAACAACGCGGCATGATACGCGAGAACCATGCGAAACCGAACACGCGCAGCAGCCCCGCAGCCCGATCCGCCACGCCGGTCGCGCTCGCAATCACGCCGGACGCCGATGACACGGTCCGGCCCATGATTGCATCCATCGGTCATCGGCTTCTCGGGTACGTGGTACCAGTGCGCCGTGAAGAAATCACGGCCACGTTGTGGTCGTTTCTGTATTTTTTCTGCCTGTTGTGCGGCTATTACATCATCAGGCCGGTTCGCGACGAAATGGGCATCCGGGGTGGGGTCGAATTCCTGCCCTGGCTGTTTACCGGAACCTTCCTCGCCATGGTCGCGGCGGTGCCGCTGTTCGGTTGGGTGTCGTCGCGCTTTTCGCGCTCTGCCTTGCTGCCGATGGTCTATCTGTTTTTCATTGCCAACCTGCTGTTGTTCCATGTGCTGCTGGAATCGGGCATCGCACCACGGTTTACGGCACAGGCCTTTTTCATCTGGGTCAGCGTGTTCAATCTGTTCGTCGTTTCGGTGTTCTGGAGTTTCATGGCCGACGTGTTCCGCAATGAGCAAGCGCGCCGGCTGTTTGGATTCATCGCCGCCGGCGGCAGTACCGGAGCCCTGGTCGGACCGCTCATCGTCGCACACCTGGCAACGCAAATCGGTCCTGCACAATTGTTGCCGCTGTCCGCGGTGATGCTGTTCGCTGCGGTGCTTTGCATTTATCGTCTGGCCGCATGGTCGCGGCGCCATCCGGCACACCCCTTGTTGCCGGACAAGCCGGAACAGGCCATCGGCGGAAGCATGTTTGGCGGCGTCGTTCTGGTGCTCAAGTCGCCCTATTTGCTCGGCATCTGCATCTACGTCGCGATGGGCACGGTACTGGGCACTTTCCTGTATTTCCATCAGGCCCACATCATCGCCATCGAAGTGTCCGATTCCGGCGAGCGCACGGCATTGTTTGCAAAAATCGATTTCGTGGTCAATGCGTTGACGTTTTTCTGCCAGTTGTTCGTCGTCGGCAGGCTGATCGGCCGTTTCGGCGTCGGACTCGCGCTCAGCATCCTGCCGGTGGCTGCGGTGGCGGGCTTCATCACGATCGGATTGATGCCCACGCTCACGGCACTGGTCGTATTTCAGGTCATCCGCCGCGCCGGTGAATACGCGATTACGCGACCGGCAAGGGAAGTATTGTTTACCGTATTGAGCCGGGAAGAAAAATACAAGTCAAAGAATTTCATCGACACCGTAATCTTTCGCGGCGGCGATGCCTTGAGCGGCTGGCTCTTCGAAGGCCTCAGAATGGTCGGTCTGGGATTCGCCGGCATTGCCTTCGCCGCCGTTCCGATTGCTGCGTTATGGGCAGGCATGGGCTGGTGGCTCGGCCGCAATCAGGAAGATCTACGCAATCGAAGCGAACGCAGAAGGAGAACCGATGATTCATCCGCGCACGCCACGGTTCCAGCCGCGGCGCCGCCAGTTATTGCAGGCGCTCGCCGCGTCGGGGATATCGACAGCGATGGCGAACCGGTCGTTGGCTGAAAATCCAGCCATGGCGCAGCGCCCGGTACCCTTCAGTGGCGAACTGCTGCCGGTCGTCGGGCTGGGCACCTACCAGAGCTTCGATATCGGCGGCGGCGCGGCCGAACGCGAACCGGTAAAGGAAGTGTTGCGCCTGTTCGTGCAGCACGGCGGCAAGCTCATCGACAGTTCGCCGATGTATGGGCGCTCGGAATCCGCGCTCGGCGAACTCGCCGCCGAGCTTGCAGTCACTCAGAAATTGTTCATGGCCACCAAGGTGTGGACCAGCGGGCGCGAAGCGGGCATCCGCCAGATGGAAGAATCCCTGCGACGCATGCAAGTCGCGCGCATGGATCTGATGCAGATTCACAACCTGCAGGACTGGCAGACGCACCTTAAAACCCTCAGGGAATGGAAGTCCGCCGGACGCATTCGCCATGCCGGCATCACGCACTACCATTCCGGCGCCTATGCCGAACTGGAGCGCCTGATGAAGATGAAGGAATTCGATTTCGTGCAGTTCAATTACTCAATAGCGGAGCGCGAGGCCGAAGAGCGCATCCTGCCGTTGGCTCACGACCTGGGCATCGCGGTCATCATCAACCGCCCGTTCGCGCAGGCGAGCTTGTTCGCGCGCGTAAAGGGAAAAGATCTTCCCGCATGGGCGGCGGAGTTCGATTGCGCATCCTGGGCGCAGTTTTTCCTGAAATACATCCTCGCCCACCCGGCCGTGACCTGCGTCATTCCGGCCACCGGAAAACCAAAGCATCTGGTGGACAACATGATGGCCGGCATCGGCAGGTTGCCCGACGCGGCGACACGCACGCGCATGGCGAAATTAATGGATGCGCTTTAGCCAGACGAAGTCGTAGCGCGCCAGCATTCGATCCATAAAAAACGCCGCCCCGAAGGGCGGCGCCGAAGACCAACAAGGGAGGACGTTAGTCTTCGAGTTCGACTTCGCTCACTACAGACAAATTATTGCTATCGAACCGGACGCGGACCAAGGTTCCGGCAATCGGAGGAAGTGCAGTTGGATCAGCTGCGGAAATCAAGCCAAAAAATACCGCTCGGTCGGTTACGACATTGTCGTTCAGGTCATGGAACTCCGCGCCACTGACATTCACGGTGAAGTCGAGGAGAGTCAGTTCGGGATCAGCTTTCGCATCGATAGGCGCTTGTAGAGCATGGTCACCGCCATTGCTGCAGTTGGTGTTGATCTCTCCGGCGGTTACAACAAACCCTCCTCCAGCCTTTCGCTGCCCACGAACCTGGACACAACTCAATCCTACGGCCGGCACCCCGCCTTGCGTAAAAACGTCTCTTTCTATCAGCACGTTACGCGCGACTGCTGGGTCGCCGATTTGCAAGGTAAACGTGCTGGCGGTCGGCGCGGGATTCGCAAGAACCGCGCCCTGCAAGCGAATCACTGAGCGTTTGAACTCGATCTTGTTCGCGACCAATACGTTCCCATTCCAAGTGCCTTCGGCCTCGACCCTGATGTCATTTCTCATGTCGCTGTAGATCCCTCCTTCATATCGCGTGCTCGTGGAAGCTGAAACGGGCACGCCTGCCACGTTGAAAGTCAACGCTGAGGGTGGGTCCCCCGGAAGCGGTACCGGTGTCAGAATGGATACCAGCCCCTCCGCTTCAAATCGCACACCATTCCCGGGCAGATTGCTGCCATCTTCCACTTCGATCCGGGAAGCCTGAAACACGCCGTTAACGATACAGCCACTAATGCGCACGCAGTGCACTTCCACAACGCTGCCGTCTTGGTAGGGTCCACCTACGATCTCCACGCCCGCCACGGCAATCACTGGCTGCCCACCCAGATTGAATGTCGCGGGATTCGGTCCACCAGCACCACCGCTTACCACTCCGCGAATTTCGTCCACCAGCGGATTGGCCATACCGGTACCGTCAGGCAAAGAAATCTGTCTTGCTTCAACTCTTGTCGCACGGATGTTTCCTTCGGCATCGCGCAGCCCGTGAACTTCCACAATCGTCGTATTCTCAACAATGCTGGCAAAGGTGATGTCCGAGTAGACCGTCAGATCATCGACAATTACCGTCTGACCAAACACCACGAAGCGCTGCGGAATCGTCACCGCGTCTTTGGATGTTACGAGGCCCCGTACTTCGATAATTGCATTGACCTGCTGCGCAGTCCCGTTACGGCCGCTGTCATCGATGCTTCCACGGACGCTGACCACCATGCCGTCTTGCAGATTCGCCGCGATCTTGGGCGTATCGTCAATCGAGATACTGGCCGTGGTGTCTTCGTAGCGAACACCGTTGACGATGACGCTGCCCCTGGTCATCACGCCGTTGGACACGACTTGAACGCCGGTGCCGCCCATACCGCCGGTGCCCGCGACTTGGCCGCCCCCCCCGCCGCAGGCACCAAGGAATAACAGCGCCGCAGCCAGGAATACTACTTTCGCATGCTTGCTCATGATTTTTTCTCCTCTCCTCGAGTTTCGAGGTCATCTTCAAAATAAAATATTCCCAAGCCGGCACGCATGCGGCCGGTGCCTTCTGATGCCGGATTCACGTCACGGTCGTGCTGCGAAAGCCAGCTATCCAGGTACTCCATCAAGCCTTGCGCGCGCGCGGCGCTCAGCTCACGAAATTTACCGACGGCTTCGCGTGGCAGGTTGTCGTACATCAACTTGCGCTGAAACCGCGGTTGATTGACCTCGATCAGGTTGTGGTCGATGGTCTTGACCAGATCGGAAACGTCTGCGCCAAGGATGGCGAGCTTGTCGTTGTCGCTGGCGCGCGGGATGTAGGCGCGCGCCAGAAGACCGATGCGCCCGTCCGCCAGTCGTTCCACCGTGCCCACATGCAGCAGTTCGTCCAGGATCGCGCGCGGCGGCATGTCGCCACTGTGGCGGCGAACCAGATCCGCAAACGTGGCTTTGGTGCCCTCCATGGCCAGCGCAAGCGGATTGCCCGCGCCGTCGGCGAAGTCCGGGTCTCTGATCCATCCCGATACCACGCGCGCCGCGCGGTTATAGCGCTCCAGAGCTTCCGAGTCGGGCGCGCTGGCGCTTTCGTGGAGCTTCTGGATGTCTTTGCGGGTTAGTCCGGTCAGAACCGCGATGCGTGAGCTGGAAACCTTGCGCCCGGGAATGCCGAACTCCTCGGCCGCAGTCTGGATGTAGGCGCGCTTGGCCACATCGGCAAAGGCCTGGTAGGACATGCCATGCCGGAGCAGCACACGCGCCAGCGCCCTCAGTATTGCGGCGACGGCCGCCATCAACGCCCCGCCCATCGCGCCAGCTTCCGCACTCTTGCCTTCTATTTGGGATTTTTCACCCAGTTCTTGAAACATTCTGCGCCACCTTGGCCTTTTTTCGCAATTTCGTGGGATTACTTTCCCATTTTATAGAAAACGCGTCAAGAACTTTTTCTAAGTAATTGCGCGCAAACAGGCCTTCTGACCGCAAGAAACAGGGTCAACGCTTTGATTTGGATCACTCTTTTTTGGGACGGAAACGCCCATGCCTACCGGGGACACGGCTGGGGTTTTCAGCGAACCGGAACAGATCAGGGTCTTTGGAGATGCAAGAACTCGGGCGGCACGCGGATTGCGGGCGTGGATCCGGCGCGCAACGGCATCGCCGCTGGGAGGAAAACGGATTGCCCTGACGTCAGACCAGCCCGCGCTGGGCGAGATTGCGCATCAGGTCGCTGATGCCGTAAGTCCATGGCGCCACCTTGTCGCAATGATTCACGCGGTTCACCAGCGTGCCCAAGGCGTCAGCGTGAATCGACACCACATCGCCAAGCTTGTGCGTGAAACCCTTGCCGGGTTCGTCACGGTCCTGCACCGGCGCGAACTGGGTGCCGAGAAACAGCATGGTGCCATCCGGATATTGGTGCGTGCGATTCACCGCCTGCTGCGCAAGGTCGAGCGGATCGCGGCTGATATTGGCGAGATGACTTTCGCCGGTAAGCCGGTAGCCCTCCGGGCCGGTGATCTCAATGCGAATGTGCGTCTTGCGCAAATCGTCGAGGCCGTAGTCGCCGTCAAACAAACGAATGAACGGGCCGATTGCGCAACTCGCATTGTTGTCCTTGGCCTTGCCCAGCAGCAGCGCACTGCGGCCTTCGAAATCGCGCAGGTTGACATCATTGCCAAGCGCGGCGCCGACAATCTTGCCAGCGCGATTGATGGCCAGTACGACTTCGGGTTCCGGATTGTTCCAGGACGAATCCGCGCGAATGCCGATTTCGGCGCCCACGCCGACCGCCGACAGAGGCTGCGCCTTGTTGAAAACTTCGGCATCGGGACCGATACCCACTTCCAGATATTGCGACCAGAGATCGCGCTTGATGAGCGATTGTTTGACGCGCTGCGCCTCGGGCGATCCGGGCTTGATGGCCTTGAGTTCAGTGCCAATCTCCGTGCCAATGGAACGGCGAATCTCCGCGGCCTTGTTTTGGTCGCCCTTGGCGTATTCTTCAATGACGCGCTCGATCATGCTCGATACGAAGGTCACGCCACAGGCGCGCACCGCCTGCAGATCACAGGGCGCGAGCAGATACGGCTTGGCCGGGTCGCGGCGGTCGGCGTGGGTATTGGCGACGAGATCGCCGATCGCGCCAAGAGGTTTTGCCCAGCCGCTTGCCATCGCATCCGTTGCGAGTTGGACCGGATCCTTGCAGTTGAGCAAGGCACTGACCGTTGGTGCGACGCGCGCCAGATCCCAGACCCACGCATCGGCGATGAGCACCGGGCTCGGCCCGGCCAGTGGTCCTGGCACCCAGGCGCGCCCGATCAGCGTGGCGCAGTCGGCATCGGCAGGCAATATGGATTGCGTATCGAGTCGCATATGGAATCTTTCGTCTCAGTTGCGCTTTCGCATCAGGAACAGGAACTCCGGCGCACATTCCGGAGCACAGAGCATGACCCAGCCTTCCTGATCGGTTCGAAATCCAAAGTATGCGTCAAGGCTGTGGCCAAGATCGTTGGTTGCCACCAGCTTCAGTATTTTCGCCGGAACGCCGGAAGCGGGATAGGTGGCGACGTTACTGGCAAACCATTTGTGTTTTTCAGCCAACTCCGAGGCGTTAAGTTCCGAGATTTCAAATCCGGTAAAGAAGCGGCCCGTCGGTTCACTGCGCGACGGCGCAGGCGAAAAAGCGGGAATCGAGGGAACATCGAAATAGCTGCCCGGAAACCGCCAGGTCCAGGACTTGTCCGCATAGATATGCTGGGTCGCCGGAGTGCATACGATGGTGGCGATCCCGGCCAATGCCCCGGGCAGGGATTTTTGCAGATGGGCGGGCGGATGATCGCAGTCGATGGTTTCGGCAGCCACCGCATCTTCGCCTTCGGTATGGGAAAAAGAAGGTGATGCGCCAAGCAGCGACAGCAACAACAACAAATGACGCAATGAAGACATGGGGTTTCCGGGATAATGGCCTGCGTCGATTATACAGAGGGGATGATCAAGCTAACGCGAGTCATTGCGCCGAAATAGGCTTTGGCATTCCCATATGCCTTGGTATTGCGCGAATGCCCATCCTCCGACCCCGGCCATGCTTAAGCGCGCGCTGATATTTCTAGATCTGGAAACCACCGGCGCTACCGCCCACGCGGATCGCATTACTGAAATTGGTCTGGTCGAAGTTGACCAAGGACAGCTAATCGGCGATTGGAGTTCTTTGGTGAATCCGCAGCAGCCGATTGCGCCCTTTATTGAATCCCTGACCGGCATCAGCGATGCCATGGTGGCAAAGGCGCCCACCTTCGCGGAACTGGCGGTGTATCTGCACCGGCGCCTGGCCGGCAAGACGCTGGTGGCGCATAACGCGCGCTTTGATCTTGGGTTTCTGCAAAACGAATTCCGCCGCGCCGGGCTGAAATACGCGCCCGATGTGCTGTGCACGGTGCGCCTGTCGCGCCGTCTGTACCCTCATGAGAAGCGCCACGGTCTGGATCAACTCATTGCTCGCCATGGCATCGCCTGCGACAGCCGGCATCGCGCGCTCGCCGATGCGCGCGTGTTGTGGGATTTCACGCAGTGCATACACCGCGATCTCGATCCCGCTGAAATTGACGAAGCCGTAGCAGCGCAGTTGAAGAAACTGCAATTACCGCCCGGCCTGCCCGCCGATCTGCCCGACCTGATACCGCGGGCGCCCGGGGTATACGCGTTTTTCTCGCAAAGCGGCCTCGCTTTGCATGTCGGCAAAAGCCTGAATCTGCGCGACCGCGTGTTGTCGCATTTCAGCAGTAGCAAGCTCCCGGCGTGGCGGGCACGCACGGAAATCGCGCGCGTGGAATGGGACGCATGTGCCGGAGAACTCGGCATGCAGATACGCCACCGGCGCTGGTTGCAGCAATTGAAGCCACTGCATAACAGCAAGCCACGGTCAGACAAGGGCGCCTGGGCGCAGGGTGCGCTACGCCAGCTTGACTGGCCCTATCGCGGCCCGATTGGGGTGCGAGAATACGATGCCTCGACCGGCCACACCGAGGTTCACGTTCTGAATCACTGGCGCTATCTGGGCAGCGCCACAACCAGCGCGGACGTGGATGAACTCTTGCAAACGCGCAATGACACCGTGTTCGATGCGGGTACCTACCAGATGCTGCTGCGGCACTTGAACTCCAGCCGGCGCAGGAGCGAAATTCTTGCGCTGGGATAGAGCCACGTCAGGACGAATCTCACTGCCGATCGAGGAAATTGCCCACCGCCCGATTGAACGCCTCGGGCTGCTCCAGATTGGATAGATGCGAGGCAGAAGGAATAATCACCAGCTCCGAACCGGGAATCGCGTTGCTGATGGTACGCGACATCTCAACCGGCGTGCCCACGTCCTGTTCGCCGACCACCACCTGGACCGGGCAGCAAATCGCGCCCAGCTTTGCGGTGAGATCGAGCCCGCGGATCGCGTGGCAGCAACCGGCGTAGCCCGGCACCGGCGTTGCGCGGATCAGGTTCCCCACGCGCGCCATCATCGCCGGGTTGGCGGCAAAAAACGATTCGGTAAACCAGCGCTTGAGCGTTGGTTCGACCAACGGTTCCATCCCCTGCTCGCTTGCGGTCTTGATGCGCCCTTCCCATACCGGTGCGGCCTCCGGTGGAATACGGCTCGAGGTGTCGCACAACACCAGACTGCGCAGACGCTTCGGGTGTTTGAGGGCGATGGTCTGGCCGATCATGCCGCCCATCGACAAGCCCACGAAATGCGGCCTTTCGATCTTCAGAGCGTCGAGCAATCCGAGCACATCCTGCGCCAGCGTATCGAGGGTATAGGCGCCCTCCGGCGCATCGCTTGCGCCATGGCCACGGGTATCGAATCGCAGCACCCGGAATTTTTTCTGAAACAGCCTGGCCTGTTCGTCCCACATGGACAAGTCGCAGGCGAGCGAATGGCTCATCACCAGCCAGGGGCCATCGCCTTCGACCACGTAATTGATCCGGATGCCGTTTGCCGTCAGTTTCATTTTCTCCCCCTCAGATCGATCCAGTATAGGTAGGCGCCCGGCTGGCGGCAACGCCGGCGCGACACAGGTTGGCCGAGTAACGTAACATCGCGCTCAAATATTTCAAACCACAGGAGGAATCATGAGGCTGGTTCAGTTTATCGAACGCAAGGGCACGCAAGCGGTTGCTGCCGTGGGAGAGGGCGGCAACGTCCTGCATGTGCTCGCTGGCGTGAACAGCACCTACGAGCTGGCGCTGGCTGCGGCGCGCGCGCGTCAATCCCTGGAAAGCGAGGCACGGTCCAGAATCGGCATCCTCAACGTGGATTACGACGATGTGGTCATGAATCACCGCCTGCTATCGCCCCTGACCCATCCCGACCCCTACCACTGCCTGATTACCGGCACCGGGTTGTCGCATCTGGGCAGCGCCGCCGCGCGCGACTCCATGCATGCGAAACTGCAAAAAGACGAATCCGAACTGACCGACTCGATGAGAATGTTCAAATGGGGTGTCGAAGATGGCAAACCAGCCAGCGGAACAATCGGCACCGCTCCGGAATGGTTCTATAAAGGCGACGGCCGCTGCGCCGTGCCGCCGGGTGGCGCGCTCGAATGGCCGCCGTACGCTCTCGATGGCGGCGAAGAAGTGGAAATTGTAGGCCTGTATGTCATCGGCGGCCGGGGCGAAGTGCTGCGGGTTGGATTTGCGCTGGGCAATGAGTATTCGGATCACGTCATGGAGCGGCAGAACTACCTCTATCTGGCGCATTCGAAATTGCGGCAGTGTTCATTCGGGCCCGAACTGTTGATCGGCGAACTGCCCCGGTCTGTTTCCGGTCGCGCCCGATTGCTGCGGGAAGGAAATGAAATCTGGGCCGAAGACTGGCTGTCGGGTGAAAACAATATGTGCCATTCCATTGCCAATCTGGAACATCATCACTTCAAGTATCGTGACTTCCGTCAGCCGGGCGACGTGCACCTGCACTTCTTCGGCGCGGCCACCGGCAGCTTCACGAAGAAAATCGAAACCCAGGTTGGCGATGTATTCGAAATCCATGCGCCGGCATTCGGGCGCCCCCTGCGCAATACGCTGGGCCAGGCGCTGGAAAAGAATGAGCTGATCACCGTGCATCCGTTGTGAACGACTGGCACGTGGTTTTTGGCACTGGCCCGCTCGGGCTGTCCGTGATGCGCGAGCTGTGCCGTCAGGGCAGGAACGTGCGCATGGTGAACCGTTGCGGTCGCCTGCGTTTCGAGAAAGATGTCCGCACCCAGCTCGGCGGCATCGACGCCGCTGATCCGTCGCAGACGCGCGAAGTCTGCGAAGGCGCGGCCGTGGTTTATCACTGCGTGGGTCTGCCCTACCCGCGCTGGCCGGAGTTTACGGCAATTGCGAATGGCATTCTTCAGGGCGCTGCCAGCGCCGGAGCGAAACTCATCTACGCAGACAACCTCTACGCCTATGGCGCGGTGGACAAGCCGATGACCGAGGATTTGCCTTTGAGCGCGACCACGAAAAAAGGCCGCATTCGCGCAGGCATAGCCCGGTCGCTGCTGCATGCGCACGCGAGCGGACAAGTCCGTGTTGCCATCGCCCGCGGCTCTGATTTTTTCGGCCCCTTTGCAACCGGCGCGGCGATGATGGGCAGTCGCGTGTTCGGCCGCGCGCTGGCCGGCAAGGCCGCACAGGTGATCGGCAATCCCGGCCGGCTGCATTCCTACACCTTCATCGACGACTTCGGCAAGGCGCTGGTCACGCTGGGCGAGCGCGAGGACGCGCTGGGCAAGGCCTGGCATGTGCCGAGTGTCCCGGCGCTGACGACAAGGGGCTTCGTGGAAAAAATTTACGCTGCGCTGGGCAAACCCGCGAAACTGAGCGCAGCGCCGAAGTTCGCCCTTAACCTGCTCGGAATGTTCGACGACAACCTGCGCGAAATGCGCGAAATACTCTACCAGTTCGAGCGCGATTTTGTGATGGATTCGCAGCGCTTTTCATCGACCTTTGGCCTACCACCCACGTCGCTCGACGAGGCAATTCGCCAAACGCTCCATTGGTATCGCAGCCGATCTCCGTCCTGATTCCGCAATCCGCTGCGCTCGGTCAGCCGGGATTGCCACCGCTTGAGCGCGAAGCAGTAGTGGGTCATGGTCGTACCGTAGCGATGGGTTGAGCGCAGCGATACCCATCAATCAATCGGTCGGTCGCTCAGCGCTTGCCAGCCTTGTCCTTCTCGATCAGCGCATAGGCAGAGTGATTGTGAATGGACTCGAAGTTCTCCGATTCGACCAAGTAGGCATCGATTCGGTCGTCGGCATTTAGAACAGTGGCGACATCGCGCACCAGATCTTCGACAAATTTTGGGTTGTCATAGGCGCGCTCGGTGACGTATTTTTCGTCCGGCCTTTTGAGCAGGCCGTAAAGTTCGCAGGACGCCTGCTCTTCGGCCATACGCACCAGTTCCTCGATCCAGATATGGGTGTTGGTGCGCGCGGTAATGGTCACATGCGAACGCTGGTTGTGCGCGCCGTACTCGGCGATCTTTTTCGAGCACGGGCACAGGCTGGTCACCGGTACCACAACTTTCATGCTGAAACCGTAACCCCGATCGGTTACTTCGCCGGTGAACGTCACATCGTAATCCATCAGACTCATTACGCCGGACACCGGTGCCGCCTTGTTGATGAAATACGGAAAAGTCATTTCGATACGGCCGAACTCCGCGTCCAGGCGCTTGACCATGTTGCGCAGCATGGCTTCAAACGACTCGACCGAAATCTCGCGTTCGTTGGTATTCAGAATTTCCACGAAACGCGACATGTGGGTGCCTTTGAAATTGTGCGGCAGCCCGACGGTCATGTTGAACATGGCGATGGTGTGCTGAACGCCGCCGTCGCGATCCGCCACGCGCACCGGATGACGGATGGCCTTGATGCCGACTTTGTCGATCGCAAGCTGGCGTGTGTCCGCCGCGCCCTGCACGTCAGGAATGGTGAAACTGTCCGGGGAATTCATGGGGGTGCTCCTCTGGAGCGTGGTGATTAGCGGCGATTATAGTCGCGCTCGTCACCCTTGGTGAAGCTACCCGGCAATGAAGCGTGCAATCGCCTGTTCGATACCCGCCGCGTCCAGCCCGCAGTCTCTGAGCAATTTCACCGGATCGCCATGATCGATGAATTTATCGGGCAGTCCAAGTTGCAGCGTTGGGCGTTGCAGGCACAGTTTTTCCAGCACTTCCAGCACCGCGCTCCCAGCGCCGCCCAGTATGGTGTTCTCTTCCACGGTGACCAGATGCGCGTGGTCGCGCGCGAGTTCGGCAATAAGATTTTCATCCAGGGGTTTGACAAAGCGCATATTGGCAACGCTTGCGCCAAGTTTTTCAGCGGCCTCCAGGCAGGGCTTGAGCAATGCGCCGAAAGACAATATGGCTACTTTGCTGCCGTGGCGGCGAATTTCGCCTTTGCCCAGCGGCAGCGCCGTCATGGCCTGCTGGATAACCACGCCGGGACCGCTTCCGCGTGGATAACGCACGGCAACCGGCGCATCCAGCTTGAATCCGGTAAAGAGCATTTGCCGACATTCGTTCTCGTCTGCCGGGGCCATGACAACCATGTTCGGCAGACAGCGCAGGTAGGTCAGGTCGAAGCTGCCGGCGTGGGTCGGCCCGTCCGCGCCCACCAGGCCGGCGCGGTCGATGCCGAACAGCACGGGCAGATTCTGAATGCAAATGTCGTGGATGAGCTGATCGTAGGCGCGTTGCAGAAAAGTGGAATAGATCGCCACCACCGGCTTGGCTCCTTCGCACGCCATGCCGGCGGCAAAGGTGAGGGCGTGCTGCTCGGCAATGCCGACGTCGAAATAACGTTCCGGGAATTCCTGCGAAAAACGCACCAGCCCCGATCCTTCGCGCATGGCCGGCGTGATGCCGATCAGTCGCGAATCGAGCGCCGCCATGTCGCACAGCCAGTCGCCGAAGATTTGCGTGTAGCTCGGTTTGCCGGGGGGCTTGGCAATAATGCCGACAGCGGGATCGAATTTAGTGACACCGTGATACAGGATGGGATCGCCCTCGGCGCGCTCGTAGCCCTTGCCTTTGCGCGTAGCCACATGCAGAAACTGCGGCCCATCGAGCTTGCGTAAGTTGGCCAATGTCGATACCAGGGCTTCGAGATTGTGGCCGTCGATCGGTCCGATGTAATTGAAACCAAATTCCTCGAACAGCGTTCCGGGCGTGACCATACCCTTGACGTGTTCCTCCGCGCGCTTGGCAAGTTCCAGCACCGGCGGCATCACGCCGAGCACTTTTTCGCTGGTTTTCCATGCCGCCGCGTAGAATCGCCCCGACATCAGCTTCGCAAGGTAATTGTTCAGCGCACCGACATTTTCCGAAATCGACATGTCGTTGTCGTTGAGCACGACAAGAAGGTTGGTGTCCATGGCACCCGCATTGTTCAGAGCCTCGAAAGCCATGCCGGCGGTCATGGCCCCATCGCCGATGATGGCCACCACGCGTCGATCCTGCCCCTGCATGCGCGCCGCAACGGCCATGCCGAGCGCGGCGCTGATGGAGGTGCTCGAATGCGCGGTGCCGAAAGTGTCGTATTCGCTCTCCACACGGCGCGGAAATCCGGCCACACCGCCAAGCTGGCGCAGCGTCGGCATGAGTTCGCGGCGCCCGGTCAGAATTTTGTGAGCGTAGGTCTGGTGACCCACGTCCCAGACCAGCCGGTCCTCCGGTGTGTTGAACACGTAGTGCAGCGCAATCGTAAGTTCAACGGTTCCCAGATTCGAGGAAAGATGACCACCCGTTGCGGAAACCGATTCGATCAGGAACTCGCGCAATTCGCGCGCGAGTTCGGGCAGTTGCCTGCGCTCGAGCGCGCGCAAATCGGCGGGGGACTGGATGGACTTCAGGAGTTCATGCATGAGATTGGACTGCGGCGGGCGCGGCTTGGGTAGGATCGACTCAATGGTCAGGATTTTCTTAATACGATCAGTTCAGCCAACGGGCGCAAATTCCCGCCGGCCAGCGGCAATGATTCCAGAGCCTGCAAAGCGCTATCGTGCAACTGCCTGGCGAGTTCTCGCGCACGCACGAGACCCAGAACGCTCACATATGTCGGTTTGTTGTTGCGTGCGTCCTTGCCGGCGGTCTTGCCGAGCTCTGCGGTACTGGCATCGGCATCAAGCACATCATCCACTACCTGAAAGGCCAAGCCAATTAATTTCCCGAAACGGTCCAGCTCCGCGAACTGCACTTCGTTGAGCGCCGGTCCACAGCGCGCACCCAGGGCCACCGAGGCGCGGATCAAGGCGCCGGTCTTGTGAATATGCATGTTCTCCAGCTCGGGCAGTTCGAGCGCCCTGGCGGTCGATTCCAAATCTATTGCCTGGCCGCCGGCCATACCGCGCGATCCGCTGGCGCGCGCCAACAACTCGACCATCCCCACTTGCCGGCGCGCATCCTCGGCAAGTGCGCGACCGGACATCATTTGAAATGCAAGGCTCTGCAAGCTGTCGCCAACCAGGAGCGCTGTCGCCTCGTCATACTGGATGTGCACGGTCGGCCTGCCCCGGCGCAATACATCGTCATCCATTGCCGGCATGTCGTCATGCACCAGAGAGTAAGCGTGAATCAGTTCCACGGCGGCAGCCACGCAGTCCACTCGATCGAGCGGCGCCGCGGCGAGTTCTCCAGCGCCATAGGCCAGCAACGGCCGGATTCTCTTGCCGCCTCCGAGCACGGCGTAGCGCATCGCGGCATGCAGGCGTGCGGGCACAATCTCGGGCGCCGGCAACGCGTTTTCGAGAGCGTGCTCGATACGGCTGCGCCGGTCGAGCATCCAGCCCTGAAAATCAGATGGTGTCGTCACCTTCGAAATTCTTGAGTGTTCCGGCTTCTAGAATCTTGACCTGTTGCTGGGCTTCCTGGAGCCGCGCCTGGCAGAACTGGAGAAGTTCGGCACCGCGTTTGTACACGCTCAGCGATTGTTCGAGCGGCAATTGTCCCGCCTCCATTGCGGCGACGATAGCCTCGATCTCGGCCAGCGCAGCTTCGAACGATTGCGGGATCTGGGATTTGGATTTGGTCACAAAGTTACCATTGGTCGACAATGCAGTGGCAGGGCAAGTTCGTAAAAATAGCCGAACACGGGAACCGCGGTCAATCGGCGATGGTCAAGTGATCCCGCTCTGAATCTGTTCCTCGCCCCAAAATCATTGCGCCTGGCGGGGTTTTGGGGGAGAATCTTCGCAGGAATTCCGCCCCATTGCGTATCGTCTACGGGGCGGATTTTTATTTATTCTTTCTGCACGGGACATCTGGTTATGACTGATCTGGCTAATGTTTCCGCCCTGACGCGCACGCCGGGACAACTCCCGATCGACTGGTACTTCGACCCGCGCGTCGCCGAAATCGAGCAGAAACTCCTGTTTCAGGGTGGCCCGAACTATGTCGGCCACGAACTCATGGTGCCTGATCTGGGAGACTATCGCTCACTTGACTGGATGAGTCACGCCAAGGTCCTGGTGCGCAACCAGAATGGCGTGGAGCTGCTTTCCAACATTTGCCGCCACCGGCAATCGATCATGCTCAAAGGCGGCGGTAATACCCAAAACATCGTCTGCCCTCTGCACCGCTGGACTTATGATCTCTCAGGAAAATTGCTTGGGGCCCCGCATTTTCCGGGCAATCCCTGCCTGGATCTTGGCAAAACGGCGCTGACCGGCTGGAACGGCTTGCAATTTGCCGGTCCGCGCGACCCGAATCGCGACCTGGCCAGCCTGGGCGTACTCGCCGACCTGGATTTTTCCGGTTACAAGCTTGATCGGGTGTTGACCCACGAGTATCCGGTCAACTGGAAGACCTTCATCGAAGTTTATCTTGAGGACTATCACGTCGGGCCCTTCCATCCGGGACTCGGCCAATTTGTCAATTCCGATGACCTCAAGTGGGAATTCGGCGAGTGGTACAGCGTGCAGACCGTCGGCCTGAATCAGGCACTGGGTAAACCCGGCACGGCCGCCTACAAGACATGGCATGAAGCGGTTCTGCGTTACAACGACGGTGAGATGCCGAAACAGGGCGCGATCTGGCTCACCTATTTCCCGAATGTGATGGTGGAGTGGTATCCGAACGTGCTGGTGGTCAGCACCATCATCGCAAGAAGTCCGGAACATTGCACGAACGTGGTCGAGTTCTATTATCCGGAAGACATCGTTTTGTTCGAGCGCGAGTTCGTCGGGGCGCAACAGCAGGCCTACATCGAGACCGCCCGCGAAGACGAGGAAATCTGCGTGCGCATGACCGAAGGCCGGCGCGCACTCCACCAACAAGGGCGCGACGAATTCGGCCCGTATCAGTCGCCCATGGAAGACGGCATGATCCACTTCCACGAGTTCTTGCGCGCTCGCATCAACCCACGCCGGTAATGGCGGGTATATGGGTTACACCACCCTCATTTCCGTTACTGATCTGGCAAAGCGTCTCGACGACGCTAACTGCGTGATCTTCGACTGCCGCCACGAATTGACCAATCCCGAATTCGGCCCGCAGGCCTATGCCGAGTCGCATATTGCGGGGGCGCGCTTCGCGCATACTGACCGCGATCTGGCCGGCCCGCTGAACGGTAAAAACGGCCGCCATCCTTTGCCGGATGCAGGCGTGTTCATGGCCTGGCTCGGCGGCATGGGTGTATCCAACAACAGTCAGGTATTCGCTTACGATCAAGCCGGTGGCACCTACGGCGCGCGTCTGTGGTGGATGCTGCGCTGGGTTGGGCATCGCAATGTCGCCGTGGTCGATGGTGGATGGCAGGCGTGGAGCGCTGCCGGACTTCCGGAGACAGCGCAACGCCCCATGCCCTCGCCAGTAACATTCAGTGGCAGCCCCGACCACTCCTGGGTGGACGCTGCGGCCATCATGAAGCATCTCGGCTCCAAAGAAATGGTACTGATCGACGCGCGCAGCAACGAGCGTTTCCACGGCCGCAACGAATCCATTGATCCGGTCGCCGGTCATATTCCGGGCGCGCGCAACCGCTTTTTCAAAGACAATCTGGACGCACGCGGTTTCTTCAAGTCCCCACCAGAGCTGCGCCTCGAGTTTCGCGCGCTGCTTGGCGATGCGCCAGCGCAGAAAGTAGTGCATCAATGCGGATCAGGCGTGTCTGCCTGCCACAATCTGCTGGCAATGGAAATCGCCGGAGTTCCAGGCGCCAAGCTATATCCGGGATCGTGGAGCGAATGGATCGCCAATCCTGCGCGACCCATCGCCACCTGAAACCACACATGCGGCCGTGGCCGGTCTAGCCGACGCCGTACTGATCATCCACTTCCTGTTCGTCGCCTTCGTGGTCGGCGGCCTGCCTTTCATCTGGATCGGTGCCGCGTGCGGCTGGCGAATTGCACGTAATTTCCGCTTTCGTGTACTCCATCTGGCCGCCATCGCCTTCGTGAGCGTCGAAGCATTGATCGGCATGACCTGCCCGCTCACCGCCTGGGAAGACCGTTTACGCGGCCGCGCCACCGATCACGATTTCATCGCGCGTTGGCTGCACCGCGTGCTCTACTACGACTTTCCTGCTTGGGTTTTTGTTACTGCCTACGTGCTGTTCACGGCAGCGGTCGCGGCGACCTTCAAGTTTATTGCGCCAAACCATCGCCGCAACTCAAAATAAAAACGGGCGGCATTGCCGCCCGGAATCGCTTACCGCATGGCCGCTTCAGGCCAGCATATCCGACCAGATATTCCTGCTCCACGCTTCAGCGTACTGACCTTCCAGTCCATTCGCCGCAGTTGACACGCCACTGGCTCCCGCGACGATTTCCATGGTTTTCTTTTCCGCCACGTAAGCATGCACGGAGGCGACGTGGATAACGTCCTTGTCGCTGACAAAGCTGTAGCAGGTGTTGGAGAGCAGCGGCTCGGCATTGACTGCCTCGCCGCGCAGCAATGCCACCACGGCCGCGGCGCAGACTTTCGCGTGCTGGTTCGCCATGTGCCCGGACTTGGGCATCTGCGGCGCAGCCATGATGGCGTCACCCAGTACATGCACATTTTTTACCGCCAGTGATTCATAGGTGAGGAAATCCACACCGCACCACTTGTTATTGGCGGTGATCAGCCCGGCGGCGGCGGCGATTTTTCCGGCGCGCTGCGGCGGCACCACGTTCAGCACATCGGCCTTGACATCTTCAAACGTGAGCTTCGCCGTCAGGCTGGCGGCATCCACGCTGGCGAGTTCACTGTTCGGGCGGTACTCGACCATGCCCGGGTAGCGCTCGCTCCAGGCCTTCATGAACAAACCCTTTTTCGACACCACGTCCTCGTTTGCATCGAGAATCAGAACCTTGGATTTCGGTTTGCTGTTCTTGAAGTACCACGCCACCTGACAGGCGCGTTCATACGGGCCCGGCGGGCAGCGGTAAGGCGCTTTGGGAATGGTGATGGCGTAGACACCGCCGTCGGACATGGCTTCCAGTTGCCTGCGTAACGCCACGGTTTGCGCTCCGGCCTTCCATGCGTGCAGAACGCGCGCCTGCGCCTCGGGTGACTCCAGTCCCGGCACGGCGTCGTAGAGAAAGTCAACGCCCGGTGCCACGATCAGGCGGTCGTATTTCAGCGTGCCACCTTTTTTCAGGCGAACCGCCTGCACAATCGGATCAATCGCGCTCACTTCGTCGCGCACCAGATTTACGCCGTATCGCGTCTGCAATTTCCCATAGTCGCGCGTAAGGTCTTGCAACTGCATGACACCAGCCAGTACGCGGTTGGACAGCGGGCAGGAAATGAATTCCGCCTCGCGCTCGATCAGGGTGACCTCGATATCCGGTCCCCACAGGCGCACATACTTGGCGGCAGTTGCCCCGGCGTATCCACCGCCAATAACCACCACTCGGCCCACAGGCTTGCCTGCGGAAACGCTCGCATAGCCGATGCCTGCGGATAAGGCACCGGACGCCGATAACCACTTTACGAACTGCCGACGTGTCAAAGACATGTTTATTCTCCCGGTGGAAAGCGGTTTATTTCGGCGCCTGCGCGGCGAAGTACGCGGCGATACGTTCAATTTGTGCGTCGGAATAGCCCTTGGCGTGCTGATGCATGACGGTTGCCGGCCTGGTGCCGGCTTTGAACTCGTTCATGGCATTGATGATAGCCAATTTGTCCAGTCCCGCGAGCGTTGGCATGCCGCCCTCGCTGTAACCGTTGGTGCCATGACAACCGGTACAGGTCGCGGCCCAGCTGCGTCCGTTGACGTTATCCTCCGCCAGCGCCGCGCCGGCAAGCGTGAGCAGCGTTACTGCAATGCAGCCCGATATTTTCATGGTCTTCTCCTCGTCGCTATTGTTGTTTCGATTAGATGCCTATTTCGACCCACTGCAAACTATTATTCCCGCCCCGACATTGCGCATGCGCATCCGGGTTGGTTTTCAGAACCGGTATCCGCAAGCGATAGCCGGTAAATTTTACGACATGATGGTCGTTTCCTGTCCGCCCGCCACCTTGTCGCAATCGCTCGTCTCCTTCAAGCGCCTTCGGCCGGCGCCAACAAGCCGGCTGGCTCTCCCAGTTGCGCTACGGCGTCATCAATACGGAAAAAAATATGCCCGGGTGCGATGTGCTCGACCAGGCCGGCTGCACGCAAGCGATCCATGACCGGCCCCTTGACTTCTGCCAGATGGAAAGTCGCGCCAGCATCGCGCAAATCCTTGGCGAGGTTCCCCAGCATTTCCAGCGCGCTCGAATCGACATGATTGATGGCCGTGCACAGCAAGACAAGGTGCTTCACATTGTCGCCGCGCACGACCGCGTCCACAAGATGGTCGCGCACCATGCCGGCATTGACGAAGCTCAGGCTTTCATCGACGCGAAAAATGCGCAAGCCGCGCCAAGTCTCAACCGCATGGCGATGAATATTACGGTAGTGTTGGGTACCCGTTACGCGGCCCACTTCCGCGATATGCGGATGTCCCGCTCGCCAGATGAAGAGCATCATCGACAGCGCCATGCCGGCGAGAATGCCTTCTTCGATGCCGAGCACTAGCACGACGGCGGCGGTGAGCGCGAGCACCACAGCGTCGCCGCGATCGTAGCGCCACAGGCTCAGAAATTCCCGCCCGTTCACGAGCGGCGCAACCGCGACAATAATCAGCGCCGCCAACGCGGTCCGGGGAATCGCCGCGAACCAGTGCGAGAACAGGATCAGGGCCAGTGCCACCACGCCGGCCGTGACGATCGAAGCCAGCTGCGTGCGTGCACCGGCGGCGTAGTTCACCATGGTGCGGCTCAATCCACCCGCCACGGGCATGGCGCCGAAAAAAGCGCCGCTTGCATTGGCCGCGCCCAGCGCGAACAACTCCTGGTTGGGCGCGATACTCTCGCGGCGGCGGCTCGCCAGGGCCTTGGCAATGGCGATACTTTCTACATAGCCCACCAGACTGATGACCAGCGCCGAGGGCAGCAGCCTGAGCCAGTCCGGGCTGGCGAGAAATCCAATGGCAGGCAAAGGAAGGCCACCCGGAAAGGGGCCGACCAGCGCCACGCGCTCGCCAAGACCGCCCAGGGCGACAGTCAGGCTCGCCGCCACGATCATCATCAGCGGCGCACTTTTCGCGAGCAAGGTGTTGGCCAGTTTTGGCAGGCGGCGTTCATCCAGCCAGCGCGCAAATGGCCGGCCCAGAAGCATCAGGCTCACTACCGCGCCTAGACCAAGCACCAGTGTCACAGCGGACATGCGCGCCAGACCGGCAATAATTTCCTGAAAACTGCGCCAGCCATGAATCGTTCCCGGCCCCTGGTAGCCGGCGAGTTGCGGCAACTGGCTGAACATGATTAGCAGCGCGGCTCCGGTAGTGAAACCGGACAACACCGGATGGCTGAGCAGACTGATCACCCAGCCCAGACGCAAAGCGCTCAGAATAAAAAAGATCAAACCACATTCGGCTGAAAGCACCAGCGCATTATCGAGGCGCTCCCCTTCCAAATCGGATACGCCGAGCGCCGAAGCAACCATCACCGCCGCCACCGAGACCGGGCCTACCGCCAAAGTCCGGCTGGTGCCGAACAAGCCATAGACCAGTGGCCCGGCGATACTGGCGTAGAGCCCCGCCTGCGGCGGCAGGCCGGCGAGCAGCGCAAAGGCCACACCCTGCGGCACCAGCAGCAGGGAAGTAACGACCCCGGCGATGATATCGTCTGAAAGGTTGCGCCGGTCATAACGAAGCAGCCAATTCAGCGGCGACAGCCCGCGCGCAAGACCGGCACTTGTGCTGACAGGCATCTGCGCCGGAGGATTCATGGCAGACGCTCCGGCCAGTACAACAACCCATCTGTTTGCGTACATGCCGAGACCCGTATCCGCACGCTGAGTGCTGGAAGCGAACCGCAGCCATAGCCGCAGCTATGGCGAGGATGAGCGACAACGCAATCGACGATGCGCGACGGGTCGAACATAGAGAAGCTGATGGGTTGTTGTACTAGGAAAAGCGCGCCAGAATCGAACTCATTTTCTCCACACCTTTGCGCAACTTTGCGCTGCCGGCCAGTCTGTCGTCGAACTGATGCTTATAGGCGCAGGCAATCATGGCGTAGAAGGATTTATCCAGTGCGCGCCGTGCCGCGTAGAGCTGATGCGCCACGTCCTCGCAGTCGGCATCGTCCTCGATCAGTTGCCGAATACCGCGCAACTGACCTTCGACACGCTTCAAGCGCAGCAACAAGGCTTTCTTGTCTTTTTCGTTTGTCAGATGTTCCATCGCAAAATCTCTTTCCGATAATTCCAGAAACCAGCCGCGTCAGAATTCAGCCATTGACATGCATACCGGGTGGGGTATACGTTGACGCAAATTCTTGCACAATTCAATCACCTTCGCAAACTTAAAAACATGGAAAACTTCACGCCTGTTCCAGCCCTGATTGGCGGCGCGCTCATTGGTCTGAGCGCAACCCTGCTGCTGCTGTTCAGCGGTCGCATCGCCGGCATCAGCGGCATCCTCAATGCCTTCATCAATCCGCGCGAACCGGAAAGCGGCTGGCGCGGATTATTTTTGCTCGGCCTGATCCTGGGCGCAGGCGCTTATATTTGGACCCAGCCAGGTGCCGCTCCGGCGCCGGCCGAGCTCCCGCTCTGGGTTCTGGCACTGGCGGGCGTGCTGGTCGGGTTCGGCACCAGAATGGGCAGCGGCTGCACCAGCGGTCACGGCGTCTGCGGCCTGGGTCGCTTTTCCATGCGCTCTCTGGTGGCGACATTGATTTTCATGGCCACCGGGGTCGCCACGGTGTATGTCGTTCGTCACGTGATCGGGGGCGCATAAATGAACAAGAAAATGATCGGACTGGTGGCCGGACTGCTGTTCGGCATGGGGCTCGCCATTTCGCAGATGATCAGTCAGCAGAAAGTGCTGGGTTTTCTGGATTTGTTTGGCAACTGGGATCCAAGCCTGGCATTCGTCATGGGCGGCGCGGTTGGGGTTACCGCCTTGTTGTTCCGTGTGGTATTGCGCCGTCCGCAACCCTTACTCGACAGCAAATTCCATCTGGGGGACACCAGTACCGTGGACCGGCCGCTGGTCATTGGCAGCGCCTTGTTTGGTATCGGCTGGGGACTCGGCGGTTATTGTCCCGGGCCGGGCCTGGCGTCGCTCGCCAGCTTCCAGATTGAGCCTGTTGTTTTCGTCGCCGCACTCATCATCGGCTCACTGGCGAGCAAATGGTTGCTGACCAGGCCAGGCCGGGTCGCCAACATATCCGATTAATTCACGCTGGACCAACTAGGAGATCATCATAGTCAACATGGGCGGTATCGACCGTGCTATACGCATCAGCGTCGGTCTTGGGCTGCTAAGCCTGTACTTCGTACTGGAAGGCAATCTGCGCTGGCTGAGTCTGGCCGGGGCGGTGCTCATCGGCACGGCGCTCGCCAGCCGCTGCCCGATCTATGCCCCGTTCGGCATCAAGACCTGCACCACTCATAATCCCCGGTAGCGTAACGCCTCTCGATTACGGCGCGATGCCGGGATTGCCGGCAGCGCCAATCAGCCGTGGCACATTGGGTTGAATGGTCGCCACGGTTTTCTGGTCCTTAAGCCAGGTTTCGACCACTTCCCACACCGGTTCACCGCTCGCCTCGGGCGCGACCGGCGCCCACCCGGCTACTTTGTATTTCTTGTTGCTCTGGATCGGTTCGCCGGCAAGGCGCATGTCCTGAATGCGCGCGCCCATCGCGGCACCCGGCTCGCAGACATAACTCAATCCACCCACGCGCACCATATCGCCGCCTTGCTGGTAATAGGGATCGGGATTGAACAGATTATCGGCCACGTCTTCGAGTATCGCCTTGATCTGCTCGCCGCTGAGCGTGTTGGTCGTGACATACGGGTAGGTGATCGCGGTTTGATTCATCAGATCTTCGCGCGTGATGGCTTGCCCCGGCAGCAGGCTCGTGCCCCAGCGGAAGCCGGGGGAGAATGCGATCTGCGCATCCTTCACGGCCATCAACGCATCGAGTATCACCTGGTCGAAGCTGCCATTGAAATTACCGCGCCGGTACAGCAGCCCCGCAGTGCTCGCCAGCGGTTCAGATAATTTTTGTGCAAACGGCGCGCGCACGCGCTCGATGAGCGCCGCCATGGGTGCGTCCGCCGGCAGCAGATTGGAAAAAACCGGCAGCAAGCGATAACGGAAATCGGTGAGCTTTGCGCCTTTGACTTCCATATCCAGCACAGCGAGAAACTTGCCGTTGGAGCCGGCGTTGGTGACCAGCGTTGTGCCACCGGGATTACTCACCATGATCGGCGCCGGTATACCGTCGTGGGTATGACCGCCGAGAATGGCGTCGATGCCGCTCACGCGCGAGGCGAGCTTCAAATCCACATCCATGCCGTTATGCGAGAGCAGCACCACGACTTGCGCGCCCTTCTGGTGCGCTTCATTGACCGTCTGCTGCATCTGCGGCTCGCGGATGCCAAATCCCCAGTCGGGTATGAAGTGGCGCGGATTGGCGATCGGGGTATAGGGAAACGCCTGGCCGATGACCGCCACGGCAACACCATTGACTTCACGCACAACAAAAGCAGGAAATACGGCTTCGTCGAAATCGTTGCTGCGCACATTCTGCGCGACGAAATCGATCCGGCCCTTGAAATCTTTTGTGATCACTTCGTTCACGCGCTGGGCGCCGTAGGTGAATTCCCAGTGCGCGGTCATCACATCGACGCCCAACGCGAGGCAGGCTTCGACCATGTCCTGCCCCTGAGTCCACAGCGCGCTTGCCGAGCCTTGCCAGGTGTCCCCGCCATCGAGCAGCAGCGCACCGGGCCGGGATGCGCGCAGACGTTTGACCAGTGTGGCCAGATGCGCGAAGCCGCCGACTTTGCCGTAAGTCCTGGCGGCGGACGCGAAATCAAGATACGTAAAGGCATGCGCCTGCGCGCTTGCAGCGGGCACGCCAAAATGTTTGAGCAAAGCCTCGCCCACCAGATGCGGGGGCTTACCCAGGCTCGCGCCCACGCCGATATTCATGCTCGGTTCGCGGAAATGCGTGGGCAGCAATTGCGCGTGGCAGTCGGTGAAATGCAGCAGACTGACGTTGCCAAAGCGCGGTAGATCGTACAGCGCGCCGCTGTCACCGGCGAGTGCGGCGCGCCGCTCCAGCGCCAGCCCGGATGCGGCGGCAAGCGCCAGCAGGTGTAAAAATTCGCGGCGGTTCAAGCTCACGCGATCGGGCGCCCGCCCGGGGGCGATTGACGGCGCATTACTGGTTCACCGGTGATTGCGCATCGAGCAGGAACGCCACCGTATGCGCCACTTCTTCCGGCGTGAGCCAGTTGTTGTGGCCGAAGCGCGGCATCTGCGAACAAGGAAAGTAAGCTTGCGCGTTGAATATTTTCTCGTAAGCGTATTTCACCATCTCCGGCGAACTGCCGCGCAACTTGCCGAAACCGTTCAGACTCGGGCCGAGATTTCCGGCCGCGACTTCTTTCGCGGCCAGCACATGGCAGGCGTAGCAGTTGCCGCCACGGCGCGTATCGGGCCGGTCCGGCTGAATTATGCCGATGTGGCCGCCGCTGCCGATGGCGGCGAGTTTTTCGCCTTCCTTCCAGTTGCCCATGAGCTTGCCGTCCGCTGGATAACGCATAGTTGCCTGCTGGGATGCGGCAATTTTCTGCGCCACATCCGCCGGCGGCGCATTGCGATAACGGCTGCACAGTTGCTGCACCTCGTCCTGCGCCAGACGTCCGGCCCATTCTTCCGGCGTGGCGGTGGTGAAGGAGCGCTTCATGGTTTGCTCGACTTGCGCTTCGCTCGCCTCATCGGCGAGCACCGGCGCCAGAGCGGCGGCCAGCATCAGGAACCCTATGATTTTTTTCATGGCCTTGACCTCAGCGCTTGATTCCGGGCGCGTTGAGCCGCGCACCGCTGGCGTTTTTCTGCATATAGACCTGTAAGGCAATGATCGCTTCTGAGGTGAAATCGGCGTCCGGCAGTCGCATCTGGCGCATGCAGTCAATCAGCCTGCGTTCCATGCTCCAAACCGCGCTCTGGGAGACGCGGTAGGCCGGCCATTCGGCCATGGATTGCTGCGCACCCTCGGCCGTCATCAGATTGGGCAGTTCCTGCAAGCGAATGCGTTTCTCATCCTGGGAGTGGCAAGTCGCGCAGGCAAAATCGAGCGGCCCGGCGCGGCGCTGGAACAAACCCTCGCCAATGGCATACATCGCCACTTCGCGCGCGTGACGGGCCGGTACGTCGATGATGGTGCCGTTGGACTGCGTAGCGACGTACGTCACCAAGGCCTCCATGTCGGACCCCGGCTTGTACCAGCCGCGAGTCGCCTCCTCGAAATTCAGTCCCTGCAGCACCTGCATGCAGGTGACGAGGCGGGATTCGAGGTCCTGCACCTTGCCGGTGTCAAAAAAATGGCGCGGCAGTTGTGCATACGCGCCCTTCAGCACGCCCGCACCCAGACCCAAATCACAGCGCTCGAGCGTGGCGTTTTTCGCCCCGCGCGGCTTTTTCCACAAGACCTCGCCTTGCATTTCCAGCAGTTCGGCCGGATTGCCGTCTTTCAGCATCTCGCGGTATTTCGAAATCCCCCGGGACGCCGCGCTGTCCTCGCCCTGGGCCGTTGCGGCGGCGCCCAGTGCCGCGGCAAACGCAAGCAAGGGCGCCCACTTCTGCATCCAGTCAGATTTCACGATTTAAGCCCGGTAAGGTGGCAATATTTCAAACAATCGCGGTTTCGTCGCTGCGCGTATCCCCAGTGTTATCCGTCCAGGTGAATTTGACTTTGTCGCCCTTCGCACCGCCTTTGAACTTGAACACCAGAAAGGGATTGGCGGAAACAGCCGTCCCCCATTGCGCCGACAACACTTCCCGCTCGCGACAGGTGGCGACAACGGTTTGAATGTAGTGCGCCGGAATCAATTCACCTGCCGTGTTCTTGCGCCGCCCGGTTTCCATTTCATGACTCATGAGGACTTTGACTTCAACCACATCCACCTCGGACCTGGCGCGAATTTTCATCGGATTGCCCATGTTGCATTCTCCTTATGATTTGCGTGCCGTCTCAGCCGCCGCAGCCGCCCAGCGTGATCTTGATTTCCTTGGTCGCGTAGACGAATCTGCTGCCGGTCTTGATGAGCGCGTAAACATTGCTGGTTTGCGCCATTTTCACGCGCGTCTGCACATCGGCGAGTGTGCCCTCCGGGAGGTTAAAACTCGCCGCGAGAAGATTCGGATTCTTTTCGATCAGAATCGCGATCATGCTGACCGCGGGCAGACTGGTACTCACCGCGATGGGCACCACGGCGCCGTTCTCGGCGATTTCAGGTGCATCAATGACGATATCAGCGCTGGTGAGAGGCTCCTCACCGCCCAGAGTTTTCATCAGTTCCGGCAGCGTCGTGGTTTCAAATGCGGCTTTGTTCCACGTCTCGGCGCGCAGCTCACCGGTTTTGATCAACCCGGCGCCGACCAGCAGGATGAACAAGCCCGTGCCGCTCGCGCTTCTGACAAATTCCCGTCGTTGCATCTGCATGTCTTCTCCTTGAAATATCTGCCCGTATTGCGGGAATCTCAGTTCTGAGCGCCGGACAACAACCACTGCACGATTGCGCGCAAATCGCTCTCGGCCACCTGCGGCTGCGCCGGCATCGGCAACGGCCCCCAGGCCCCCGCGCTGCCATTGCGGATTTTCGCCAGCAAACTTTGCGTCGCGCCATCCTGGCCTTGCCATTTTTTCGCCACATCGCGGAACGCAGGACCGAGGATTTTCTGCCCGATGCCATGGCAGACCGTGCAGCCATGCTGCCTGATGAGATGCGCGGCCTGCGCTTTCGTATCTGGCACCGCAGCCGCAGCAGGCGCGCCCGATTCACCTCGCGCTGCTCGCGCGGCCGAAAGTGGGCCCTCGGAGGCCGGCTTGGTCGTGTCCGCGCCGCGATACGGGCCCAGAGGGCGCATCTGCAAGGCCAGGTTGCCGTGGTCATTGCGGGCATAATCGGGCAAGCCGACAGGCGCGCGTGCCTCCACCGGGCAATCTTTCATGCACGCGGTATGGGTCACGTCCGCCTTGGCCTCCACACGCTTGAAGCCGTGGTCCTCGCGGAAACCGTCGCGGTTGGGCAGCTTTACGGCGAGAATCGATTTCTCGTCCAGCGTCGCGTCTTCTGGCAGAATTTCGTTCAAGTACAGAACGTAGGCGGTGAGCGCGTACACCTCATTCGCACCCAGCGACTTGGGTGCCTGAAACGGCATCGCACGGTTGATGTAATCCCACAAAGTGGTGGCGTAATTGAGTTTGGCCCCGGTGGAGCGTACCGGCCGATCGGTCTTGAGCGAACCCACACCACCGGCGATCTGCATGTATTGGTTGCTCTCGCCGAAACTGCCATGGCAAGAGGCGCACTGCGCATCGTAAATACCCTGCCCCTGCTCCACCGATCCCTGCCCTTTGGGCAAACCGCTGCCGTCGGGGCGCACATCGATATCCCAAGCGGCGATTTCCTGCGGGTTAGCGGCTCGGCCTATTCCTGAAAATGCCTGATCTCCGGCCAGAACAAGGCCGGCCCATAACCCAAGCACAGCGGTCAGTGCCATGGGCTTAAACCTGGACATTGCTCACCTCGCCGCTCGGTGCCACCAGCCAGGACTGCACGGCATTGTTGTGATAAATCGAGCGTGTGCCGCGCACCTCGCGTAACTGGCGCATCAGCGGTTGCACATAGCCGGTATCGTCAATTGCACGCGACTGCAAAATGGAGGCCTCGCCGTCCCAAACCCAGTCACAGCGAAAACGCGTGAGACACTTGGGAAGCACAGGCGTCTGTAACGTGGCATTGCGCCAGTTCCTGCCGCCATCGGTGGAAACATCCACACGCCTGATGGTACCGCGTCCGGACCAGGCGAGGCCGGTAATCTCGTAGTAGCCACGGTCGAGCAACACCTGGCCCCCGGAGGGCGCGGTAATGACTGACTTGCACTCCTGAATCCAAGTGTACTGGCGGTGGGTGCCATCGGGCAGCATATCGACGTAATGCAGGGATTCTTCGCGCGTATTCCACGGCCTATCGCCCACTTCAATGCGACGCAGCCATTTCACACTCGATACCCCCTGCACGCCGGGCACCAGAAGCCGCAGCGGATAGCCGTTCTCCGGGCGCAGCATCTCCCCGTTCTGTCCGTAGACCACTAACACGTCGTCTAGCGCCATTTCCATTGATATGGTGCGAGTCAATGCCGCCCCATCCGCGCCTTCGGCGAGAATGAACTTCGCTTGCCTGGCGTCCACGCCGACGTCTTCCAGTAGCGTGGACAAGGCCACGCCAGTCCATTCGCAGCACGAGAGCATGCCGTGGGTGTATTGCACCGTGGGCACGGCGACATTGCCCCATTCCATGCCGGTATTGGCGCCGCATTCGATGAAATGCATGCGCGAAACCGAGGGCAGCCGCATCAGATCGTCCAGGGTGTAAACCTTGGGCCTCGCCACCAGGCCGTGAATCATCAGCCGGTGCCGCGCCGGATCGACGTCGTGCCAGCCGGCATGATGGCGCTCAAAATGCAGTCCGCTCGGGGTAAGAATGCCGAAAAAACTTTGCAAGGGTGCAAACGCTACCGAGGAGATCGAGGTGCGGGTAAGACCGGGACTTTCGCGGCGCTGCACGTTGGCTTCGTAGCGCGAAGGCGCACCGTAAGCGCGGGAGGCGACCGGTGCGCCCAGTGTTTTCGAGTGCTCGGGCAGATCGAGAATCGGGTCGGCACTGGCGGCGGGCTGCGCAATCGCGGCGCCGGCACCGGACAACACGGCGGCACTTTTGAGGAAACGCCGGCGCGCCAGATCCTCGGGTGTAAGAAAATTCTCCCGGACTGGCTGCAAATGTCCCCGCTTTTCGGATTGGCTCATACGGGGCGGCCTCAGCGCTGCGAACCCATGAACTTTAAAAGCGATTTTTTCAAAGGCCTGCGCTCATCAATCCGGCTAGCGATGCGCCCGCACACCGCATGGCACAGATCGAGCAGGGTCGGATCGGACAACTGGTAATAGACCAGGTTGCCCTCCTGGCGCCGTGACAACACACCAGCCGAGTACAGGGTGCGCAACTGGCGCGAGACATTGGTCTGCGTAAGTCCGCATTCATCCACGATTTCTCCCACCGATTTTTCCTTGTCGCAAATGCAATGCAAGACCTTCAGGCGCGTGGGCACCGCCAGCAGTTTCATGTAGTCGGCAACCGATTCAAAAACATCATCCATTTCGCGCATCGGCATTATTTTCTGTATTGAAATTCGTAGTGACGGTATGCGCGTAGGCGCATATAGTCAAGTACAAAATGGGCGCCATTGCAAGATGCCGCTCGACAGTTCAGGGCACGCTCACCCCCGGGAATCCCGTCCCAGATTCGCGCGCAAACTAAGATGATCCCTGAAATCCGGACGAAAAAAACCGGGCCGCGAAGGCCCGGTGTGTTCGTGTGTGACGTTCAGACGACGCTTTCTTCCTTGTCCCTGGCTTCGCCTTTGCGTTCATTGAACAGCAATCTCGTTTTGCCTTCACCATCGACATCCACCGTGACACTGCCGCCTCCGGCCAGTTTTCCGAATAGCAGTTCGTCGGCCAGTGCACGGCGTATGGTGTCCTGAATCAGGCGTGCCATCGGACGCGCGCCCATTTGGGGATCGAAACCGTGCTTTGCCAGATACGCTTTGAGCGCATCGGTAAAGGCAACCTCGACCTTCTTCTCGTGAAGTTGCTCCTCAAGCTGCATGAGAAATTTGTCCACGACCCGGACAATGACCTCCTGGGACAGCGCGGCAAATGAGATGGTGGCATCAAGCCGGTTACGGAACTCCGGGGTAAACATTCTCTTTATCTCCACCATCTCATCCCCGGCCGCACGCTGCTGTGTGAATCCCATGGTGGTTTTCGACAGTTCGGCAGCACCCGCGTTGGTGGTCATAATGATTACGGTATTACGAAAGTCCGCTTTGCGTCCATTGTTGTCGGTCAGCGTGCCGTGGTCCATTACCTGCAGCAGGATGTTGAAGATATCTGGGTGGGCCTTCTCGATCTCGTCGAGCAGCAGCACTGAATAAGGGTGTTTGGCGATTTGCTCGGTCAACAATCCACCCTGGTCGAAGCCGACATACCCGGGTGGGGCGCCGATCAGTCGGGACACCGCATGGCGTTCCATGTATTCCGACATGTCGAAGCGGATCAATTCCACACCCATCGTATAGGCAAGCTGGCGGGCAACTTCGGTCTTGCCCACGCCAGTGGGTCCGCTGAACAGGAAGCAACCAATTGGTTTCTGAGGATTGCCCAGGCCGCTCCGTGACATCTTGATGGCAGCCGCGAGTGCGTCGATCGCGCGTTCTTGGCCAAACACCACGGCTTTCAAGTCGCGATCGAGATTTTGCAGCTTACTGCGGTCAGTGGACGAAATGCTCTGCGGTGGCACCCGCGCAATCTTGGCAATGGTTTCCTCGATCTCGTGCTTGCTGATAACACGCTTTTGTTTTGATTTCGGCAATATGCGCTGCG
This sequence comes from Betaproteobacteria bacterium, assembly GCA_031362885.1. Taxonomy (GTDB): domain Bacteria; phylum Pseudomonadota; class Gammaproteobacteria; order Burkholderiales; family JACQAP01; genus JACQAP01. Next base: position 33,037 of record JANLTJ010000279.1, on the reverse strand, counting down.
CGGCACCGGCCTCGTCTATCACGTCAATTGCTTTGTCAGGCAGATGACGATCGGTAATAAAGCGCACCGACAATTCCGCCGCAGTTGTCAGCGCGGCGGCTGTGTACTTGACGCCATGGTGGGCTTCAAATCTCGTCTTCAGTCCACGCAGAATCTCCACGGTTTCGGCTATCGATGGCTCGGTCACATCGATTTTCTGAAAACGGCGCGACAGTGCGTGGTCTTTCTCGAAAATACCCCGGTATTCGGTATAGGTTGTCGCACCAATGCATTTGAGGCTGCCGGAAGACAAAGAGGGCTTGAGCAGATTGGACGCGTCAAGCGTTCCGCCGGAAGCCGCTCCGGCGCCGATCAGTGTGTGAATTTCGTCGATGAACAGGATCGCGTTCGGATTGTCGGTGAGTTGCTTTAGTACGGCTTTCAAACGCTGCTCGAAATCGCCCCGATATTTGGTTCCCGCAAGCAGCGAGCCCATGTCCAGCGCGTAAACTTGAGAGCGCGCGAGTATCTCCGGCACTGCGCCTTCGATGATTCGGCGCGCCAGGCCTTCCGCAATCGCCGTCTTGCCCACGCCCGCCTCACCCACGAGAAGCGGGTTGTTCTTGCGTCTGCGGCAAAGGGTCTGAATGACACGCTCCAACTCGCGGTCGCGACCGATCAACGGATCGATCTTGCCGGAGATGGCGAGCGCATTGAGGTTCATGGTATAGCTTTCCAGCGCACCACCTGCGTTTTGATCTTGATCGGAATCCGCGTCGCCCTCCGGTTGCGGCTTGGTCGGCGTGGTTTGTGGAACCTTGGTAATACCATGCGATATGAAGTTCACAACATCAAGACGGGTTACGCCTTTCTGATGCAGGAAATACACGGCGTGGGAATCTTTTTCCCCGAAAATTGCCACCAGTACGTTGGCCCCGGTAACTTCCTTCTTTCCGGAAGACTGCACATGCAGGATGGCGCGCTGGATCACGCGCTGAAATCCGAGCGTGGGCTGCGTATCGACATCCTCGCCGGCCACGACAGGAGTATGTTCGGTGATGAAATCCGTCAGGAGTTTGCGCAGTTCCTCGATATTGGCTGCACAAGCACGCAGCACGTCGACCGCGGAAGGGTTATCCAGCATCGCCAGCAGCAGATGCTCGACCGTAATGAACTCGTGACGTTTCTGCCGCGCTTCCATGAACGCCATGTGCAAACTGACTTCTAGCTCCTGCGCAATCATGTTTCCTCCATCACGCACTGAAGCGGATGTTGATGTTGCTTTGAAAACGCAATGACCTGTTCAACCTTGGTCGCCGCAACGTCTCTGGGATATACGCCACAAACACCCATGCCCTCCCTGTGAACCTTAAGCATAATCTGGGTCGCCTGCTCCCTGGTCATCGAGAAGAAAGTTTGCAGAACGGCGATGACAAAGTCCATGGGAGTGTAATCATCATTGAGCAGCAGCACTTTAAACAACGGCGGTTGTTTAACCTTGCTTTTCTCGACTTCCAGGAGGGTGTTGTCACGATTTCCCGCTGCCATCTCTCAAGTCTCGCTTTACCGCTTTCACATGAGCTCCAATTTTGCGCATTAGCTGGGAAAATACAAGTGCAGAATTCGTGCCAGACCAAGCCCTAAAAACACTTAAAACTGCATTACAACAATCGCTTGCGTGCATTTCGACTACTTGACTTCCCAATACAAATAACCTAAAACCCGAACGGGCGTTTGGCTTCAAGCATACTGCATTGCGGGTTCGGCCGATAACGCGGACTTGAAACTCAAATGATCGGCGGGTGTAAATCCGTGTTTTATTCCAGGGGACGGGACGTATGGCAATCGGTACGGTGAAATGGTTCAACGACGCGAAAGGTTACGGGTTTATCACACCGGATGACGGAAGCGAGGACTTGTTCGCCCATTTTTCGGCAATCCAGATGAGTGGTTTCAAGACGCTCAAAGAAGGTCAAAAGGTCAGTTTTGAGGTTACCCAAGGGCCCAAAGGAAAACAAGCCTCCAACACATACAGGCCGCCTGAGCGTCTTCGCGGATGACGCCAGCAAGATCGCGGGGGAGCCGGCTGCGCGCGATCCGTGGCAGGCTAGGCCATCGTAACCAGATCCATGCGGTCAAAGCGGCGCATTAAGGCCCAAGCATCTTTCAATTTCGAAGCCCGCGACTGCGGTCACGGGCTTCTTGTTTCCGGCCCCAATCAGCCACGCATGCGCTCGATCATTGCGTTGCCGAATCCTGAACAGGATACTTGGGTAGCGCCAGTCATCAGCCGCGCGAAGTCGTAGGTAACCACCTTGTCGTTGATCGCGGCCTCCATGGATTTGACAATCAGGTCCGCCGCTTCCACCCAACCCATGTGACGCAGCATCATCTCGGCTGAGAGAATGAGCGAGCCCGGATTCACATAATCCTTACCGGCATATTTTGGCGCCGTGCCGTGTGTCGCCTCGAACATCGCGACGGAATCGCTGGTATTCGCACCGGGAGCGATGCCGATACCGCCGACTTGAGCTGCCAGGGCGTCGGAAATGTAGTCGCCGTTAAGATTGAGCGTTGCGATCACGTCGTACTCGTCCGGACGCAGCAATATCTGCTGCAGGAAAGCATCGGCGATCACGTCTTTAACGACAATTCCTCCTGGCAGTTTCATCCACGGGCCGCCGTCTATCAACTGCGCGCCAAACTCACGCTTGGCCAGGGCATAGCCCCAATCGCGGAAACCGCCCTCGGTGAACTTCATGATGTTGCCTTTGTGCACCAGGGTCACCGAACGGCGATTGTTGTCTATCGCGTATTGAAATGCCTTGCGCACAAGGCGCTCGGTTCCTTCGCGCGACACCGGCTTGATACCAATTCCAGACGTCTGCGGGAATCGGATTTTCTTGACGCCCATTTCCTTGATCAGGAAATCGATGACTTTACGCGCACCATCGGACTCTGCCGCCCATTCGATACCGGCATAGATGTCCTCGGAATTCTCGCGAAAAATAACCATGTCTGTTTTCTCCGGCTGCTTGAGCGGACTGGGCACGCCTTTGAAATAGCGCACAGGACGAAGACACACATAAAGATCCAATTCCTGACGAAGCGCGACGTTGATTGACCGAATGCCGCCGCCAACCGGCGTGGTCAGCGGCCCTTTGATCGATACCACGAATTCCCGGCTTGCCTGCAAGGTCTCTTCGGGGAGCCAGACGTTTTCGCCATAAACCTTGCAGGACTTCTCTCCAGCGAACATTTCCATCCAGACGATCTGGCGCTTTGTTCCGTAGGCAACTTTGACTGCGGCATCGACAACCTTGCGCATGACCGGCGTGATGTCAACGCCAGTACCATCGCCCTCAATGAACGGTATGATCGGATTGGCCGGGACATCCAGTGAAAAATCCTTCTTAACTGTTATTTTTGCGCCGCTGGTCGGCACCTTGATGTGCTGATACATGGGGTATTTGCCTCGGTGGGTGGCGCGGTGCAGCTCGGGCGCCGAATTGTTCTGAATTAAAACCGCGATTGTAAGCGAAGGCTTCAATACGGCACAAAAGTGGAAATCTCGAGCTTCTCAGTGCATGCTGTTTCACTATCTCACATCCTGCCGTATGAGCGTTGAAGCTCGTCACTTATCTGAAACGAATTTTTATATTGCACAACTTCAGTACTTTATGGAATCGCATCTTATTGATTATAAGACATGTCTCTGTGCCAAAATGGTAATGTTGCGGCGCATGAAAATCTTGGTGTAGGGTTTGGTCACCGCCGTTGCGTTTCCTAAACTCGAATGCGGCGTCAGAGTCAGGCTGCCGTTACACCCGGCGTCTTCAATGGTTACGCCAGACCCGATCTCTGGTCGTACGTGGATGTAGCACGCCGCTGACCTTTGTACCCAGTTCCAGGGCACGCGACTAGCGAACTGTTTCGGGGACCTGCGTTGCAGGGGTTTCCGCGTAGAAGTTTTTGTTCAACTCACAGGGATGACCACAATGAATCGGGAACAAGCCATCGCAGAAATCCAAAAAGACTGGAGCAGCAATTCGCGTTGGAAGGGGGTGCAAAGATCCTACTCCGCAACAGATGTTTACCGGTTGCGCGGATCAATTCGCATCGAATACTCACTTGCCCGCCGAGGTGCCGAAAAACTGTGGCGACTCGTCAATGAGGAGAATTTCGTCAACTCCCTTGGGGCGTTGACCGGTAATCAGGCGATGCAACAGGTCAAGGCCGGCCTCAAGGCCATTTATCTTTCTGGCTGGCAGGTCGCGGCAGATGCCAATCTTGCCGGCGAAATGTACCCGGATCAATCGCTGTATCCGGCGGACAGCGTTCCCGCCGTAGTGCGTCGCATCAACCATACCTTCATTCGCGCGGACCAGATTCATCATGCGGAAGGCAAGAACGATATCGACTGGTTTGCTCCCATCGTCGCCGACGCCGAAGCAGGATTCGGCGGAGTGCTCAACGCGTTTGAATTGATGAAGTCCATGATCGACGCTGGTGCCGCCGGGGTACATTTTGAAGATCAGCTCGCCTCGGCCAAGAAATGCGGGCACATGGGCGGCAAGGTACTGGTTCCGACCCAGGAAGCGGTACAGAAACTCGCGGCTGCGCGCATGGCCTCGGACATCATGGGCGTGCCGACGGTGCTGTTCGCACGCACGGATGCGGAAGCCGCCAATCTTATTACTTCCGATGTGGACGATAACGACAAACCGTTCTGCACGGGCGAGCGCACGCCGGAAGGCTATTACCGCGTCTTAAACGGGATACAGCAGGCGATTTCGCGCGGGCTTGCCTATGCACCGTACGCCGACCTGATCTGGTGCGAAACCGGTAAACCGGATCTCGCTTTCGCCCGCCAGTTCGCTGAAGCCATTCGCAAGAAGTTTCCGGGCAAAATGCTTGCCTACAACTGCTCACCTTCATTCAACTGGAAGAAGAATCTGGACGACGCCACGATCGCCAAGTTCCAACGTGAACTGGGCGCCATGGGCTACAAATTCCAGTTCATTACTCTGGCTGGATTCCATGCGCTCAACTATGGGATGTTTGATTTGGCACGTGCCTATGCAACAGAACACATGAGCGCTTACGTGCGCCTGCAACAGGCCGAGTTTGCTGCGGAGGCCAGCGGTTACACGGCGACCAAGCATCAACGCGAAGTCGGCACCGGTTATTTTGACGAAGTCACCCAGGCAATACAAGGAGGCAAGTCATCCGTGACGGCCTTGACCGGTTCGACGGAAGAAGAACAGTTCATCTGACCCGGTCTTAAAGGTCTGTACCAGCGCCGCGGCGTGACAAGCTCTGCTTGTTCCCGCGGCGTTTCCTATTTATCATTTATCAGAATCATTTCCCACTATGTGAAATTTTAACCCGGAGACTGAACGTGAACAAACCGAGTATTCCCGCTGGCATGCAGGTGTTGGGGCCCATTACAACCGAGTACGCGCAAATCCTCACTGGCGACGCGCTCACCTTCCTGGCCAAACTGCATCGCGGCTTCAATGCCCCTCGGATAGCACTTCTGGCCCGCCGCGCGACGCGGCAGACAGAGATTCAAGACGGCAAGCTGCCCGATTTCCTGCCCGAGACTCAAGCCGTGCGCGATGCCGCCTGGGAAGTCGCCGCAGTACCCACCGACCTGCAAGACCGCCGCGTGGAAATCACCGGCCCGACCGATCGCAAGATGGTGATCAATGCGCTAAATTCCGGCGCCAATATGTTCATGGCGGACTTCGAGGATTCCTCGACGCCCACCTGGGACAATCAAGTGCAGGGTCAGATCAATGTGCGCGATGCGCTCGCGCGCACGATTTCCTTCACCAGTCCCGAAGGCAAGCAATACCAACTCGGCGAGAAACCGGCCACGTTGCTGGTGCGCCCGCGCGGCTGGCACCTGAGTGAAAAACATATTGTCATTGATGGCCAACCGATGTCCGGATCGTTATTCGATTTCGGTTTGTACTTCTTTCACAACGCCGCCCAGCGCGTAAAGAGCAAGTCGGGCGTTTACCTGTATCTGCCGAAGATGGAATCTCATCTCGAGGCGCGACTGTGGAACGATGTCTTCGTATTCGCGCAGAAGGAACTGAACGTTCCGCAGGGTACTGTCAAGGCCACGGTGCTGATCGAAACCATACTCGCCGCCTTCGAAATGGAAGAAATCCTCTACGAACTGCGCGCACACTCGGCCGGCCTTAACTGCGGGCGCTGGGACTACATTTTCAGTTGCATCAAGAAATTCCGCACCCGGAAGGATTTCATTCTTGCCGACCGCGGTCTGGTCACCATGACCAGTCCATTCATGCGTGCCTATTCGCTTTTGCTGATCAAGACCTGCCACAAGCGCGGCGCCTTCGCCATGGGCGGCATGGCAGCGCAGATCCCGATCAAGAACGACCCGGCGGCCAATGACGCTGCGCTGGCCAAGGTTCGCGCGGACAAGGAACGCGAAGCCACCGACGGTCACGACGGCACCTGGGTGGCTCACCCGGGCCTGGTGGCGATCGCGAAGGAAGCCTTCGACAAGGTGATGAAAACGCCCAATCAAATTCACAAGAAGCGCGATGACGTTCAGGTCGCGGCCAAAGACCTGATTAATTTCCAGCCTAAAAGCCCTATCACCGAACAAGGCCTGCGCATCAATATCAATATCGGCATCCAGTATCTGGGTGCCTGGCTCGCGGGTACCGGATGCGTACCGATATTCAACCTCATGGAAGACGCAGCCACGGCGGAAATTTCGCGCGCGCAAATCTGGCACTGGATTCGCAGCCCGCATGGCGTACTCGACGACGGCCGCAAGGTCAGCAAGGATTTGTTTCGCGCGCTCGTTCCGCAGGAACTTGCTAAAGTCCGCGACATGCTGGGCGACAAAGCCTATGCGGCGGGCAAGTACGACGAAGGCGCGAAAATGTTTGAGGAACTCACCCTGGCCGAGGACTTCGTCGAATTCCTCACCCTGCCCGCCTACGAGTACGTCATCGCCCACGAGCACCGCTGAACATTTCCGCCGGGCACGCCGCCCGGAGCCAAAAGATGCCCAGGGTCATCCTGTTCAACAAACCCTATGGCGTGATCTGCCAGTTCAGTCCATCGGGCGGCAAGCAAACGCTGAAAGACTTCGTGCCGGTCACCGGCGTCTATCCCGCCGGCCGGCTCGACACCGACAGCGAAGGTCTGCTTGTGCTGACCGGTGACGGCGCGCTCCAGTACACCATCAGCCATCCCGCAAAAAAGTGGTTAAAAAGTTACTGGGTGCAGGTCGAAAACTGTCCCGGTGAAGCCGCGCTGAAACAGATTCGTGGCGGCGTGGACCTGGGCGATTTTGTCACCGCACCGGCCAGGGTCACGCCCATCGCCGAACCGCCCGGCTTATGGACACGCAACCCGCCGATCCGCATGCGCCAGAGTATTCCCACCTGCTGGCTCGACATCGAAATCAGCGAAGGCAAGAACCGCCAGATCCGGCGCATGACCGCCGCAGCCGGTTTCCCCACCCTGCGGCTGATCCGGCACCGCATCGGGCCATGGACACTGGCCGGACTCCAACCCGGGGACTGGCGCCATTTGCCGGAGAACGCAGATTAAGGCTGGTTTGACGGCTCAGGAAAAACTGCTTATTCTTTGCCACGTTTTCCCCGGAGAAATTCTCTGGATTAAACCAGACAGCCTGAACCAACCAAAAGTAGAGAATAGAGAGCGAAAGGAATCCACGATGAAAAGTCTGATGTCGTTTGTACTCTGCGCCGTGTTAGCGGGGTTTTCCCTGTCCGCATCCGCCGGCGTTGCGCCCAACACGGGCAATTCAGCCATGTCCCAGTCCGGTGCAAAAATTGCGGCTCCCGCCAAACCATCCGCGGAAGAATCGGAAGATAAGAAAGGCCCACACAACGCATCACCCAAGGATTCTGCCCGTTAGACCCACCGTACACTCCGGGAAAAGGCAGGGGGAAAAACCCTGCCTTTTTCATTTGATGATTGGCAATTCAGGGCACGCAGACCATGGGTGAGTGGGCCGATCTCGTCAAACTGACCATCGCGCTTCTTGCCATCGTCGATCCGGTGGCAAGCATTCCGATGTTTCTCAGTCTCACGACTGGCTATACAGTTACCGAACAGCGGCGCATTGCGCGGGTGGTCGCAGTCGCCGTCTTTTGCGTACTCGCGGTTGCCGCATTGATTGGGACACAAGTCTTGCGATTTTTTGGCATCAGCATCCCGTCCTTTCTGATCGCGGGCGGGATTTTGTTGCTGTTGATGGCGATTGCCATGCTTCAGGCTCGGGAAAGCGGTATCCGGCAGACTCCGGATGAAGCCGAGGAAGCATCCGAAAAGGACGCTGTCGCCGTTGTGCCCCTCGCCATTCCCCTGTTGGCCGGTCCGGGTGCAATTAGCTCCATGATCATTGCCACCCATCAATGGCAAGGGATAGCCGGTCATATCACACTGCTGATCCCGGCGGCCATCATCGCTATCGCGGTATGGGCGACATTTGCCGCAGCTACGCGCATTGCCAAGAGTCTCGGAAAAACCGGCATGAACATCATTACCCGCGTCATGGGACTGATTATTGCCGCTATCGGCGTCGAGTACATTTACCGCGGCCTGATCGAATTATTCCCCAAACTGCTTTGACGTCCGCCGTGAACTGGAAACCTAATGTAACCGTTGCCGCCGTGGTGGAGCGCGACGGGCGTTTTCTGCTCGTCGAGGAAAATACCGAAAGCGGATTGCGGCTCAATCAGCCCGCCGGGCATCTCGATGAAGGTGAATCGGTTATCTCCGCCGTCGTCCGCGAGACTATCGAAGAAACCGCTTGGGAGTTTACCCCGGAGCATCTTGTGGGTATTTATCGCTGGCGTCCGGCCGAACGCGATATCACTTACCTCCGCTTTGCTTTTTGCGGCCGCCTTGGTGCCCATGATGCCAACCGCCGCCTGGATGACGGGATCGTACGGGCGCTCTGGTTGAGTCCGGACGAAATCCGTGCCGGCCGAAATCGCCACCGCAGCCCGCTGGTCGTGCGCTGCATGGAAGATTATCTGGCTGGCGTACGCGCGCCGCTCGATTTGCTGGTGGACTACAACTGATCCCGTAACCTGACGTGAGCAAGAAACAGCGCATTGTGGTGGGCCTGTCGGGCGGGGTGGATTCCTCGGTGGCGGCATGGCTGCTCAAAGAGCAGGGGCACGAAGTGCTCGGCCTGTTCATGAAGAACTGGGAAGACGATGACGACGAAGAGTATTGCAACTCGCGCCAGGATCTGATCGACGCGGTTTCGGTCGCGGACCTGATCGGCATCGAAATCGAAGCAGTGAATTTCTCCGCGGAATACAAGGACCGCGTATTCAACAGCTTCCTGGCCGACTACCGCGCGGGGCGCACGCCGAATCCGGACGTGCTATGCAATGCCGAGATCAAATTCCGGGCTTTCCTCGATCATGCTCTGGCTTTGGGAGCCGATCGCATTGCAACCGGACATTACGCCCAGATTCGCGAAGTGGACGGACTCCACCAGTTGCTTAAAGCGGAAGACGGCACCAAGGACCAGAGTTATTTTCTCTACCGGTTAAATCAGTCGCAGTTGGCCAGCACGCTGTTCCCGCTCGGCGCGATCTACAAACGCGATGTGCGCGCACTGGCGGCCAAGCTTAGATTCCCCAATCACGACAAAAAAGACTCCACCGGAATCTGCTTTATCGGCGAACGGCCATTCCGCGAATTTCTGAATCGCTATCTGCCCACGCAACCCGGCGAAATGGCTACGTCGGAGGGTGAGATCGTCGGCCGGCACATGGGACTGATGTATTACACCCTGGGCCAGCGCCAAGGCCTGGGAATTGGTGGCCGCAAGGAAGGCGACGGCGAGCCCTGGTATGTATGCGGCAAGGACATGGCATCGAACCGTCTGATGGTCGTGCAGGGTCATGATGATCCGGCATTGTTGTCCGAAGCGCTGACGGCCACCGACCTCACATGGATCAGCGCGATACAGCCACATTGCCACTGGGTCTATGGGGCAAAGACGCGCTACCGCCAGAAGGATGCACCCTGCGAGATCGAGCAAGTGGATGCCAATGCCTGCGAAATCCGCTTTGCGCAACCGCAATGGGCGGTGACACCCGGGCAATCCGTTGTGGTTTACGAATCGAAAGTGTGTCTGGGTGGCGGCATTATCGACAGCGCGGTGCGCACGGTCACTGCGTGATAGGATTATTCATCCTGGTTGACCACCTGCATCATGCCCCTCTCTCCCCTCACCGCCCTTTCCCCGCTCGATGGGCGTTATCGCGACAAGATATCCACGCTCGCGGATTACTTCAGCGAATACGGTCTGATGCGTTACCGCATACGGATCGAAATCGAATGGCTCAAAGCCCTGTCCGAAACAAGGCTCGACAACATTGCCGCCTTATCCGCCCACAGTTTTGAACAACTGGATGCCGTAGCGCGCGATTTTTCTCTCGCTGACGCGCACGCGGTGAAACAAATCGAGGCACGCACCAATCACGACGTCAAGGCGATCGAATACTGGATCAGGGAAAAGCTCGCCGCGAATCCGGAAATCGCCGCAATCACGCGTTTCGTGCATTTCGCCTGCACCTCCGAGGACATCAACAACATGTGTCATGCGCTGATGCTCCGGGATGCGCGCGAAGAGGTGCTGATGCCCGCAGTCGATGCCTTAATCGAGAAACTTTCTTCGCTCGCGCAAGCAACTGCTTCGATGCCAATGCTCTCGCGCACGCACGGGCAGCCCGCGACCCCGAGCACGCTCGGCAAGGAAATGGCCAACTTTGTTTATCGCCTGCGCAGGCAGCGCGCCCGCGTAGGGGGAGTCTCGCTGACCGGAAAAATCAATGGCGCCGTCGGAAACTATAACGCCCATCTCGCCGCCTACCCCGATTTCGGCTGGGAAAACTTCTGCCGCGGGTTCGTCGAAAAAATGGGGCTTGAATTCAACGCCTACACCACGCAGATCGAACCCCACGACAGCATCGCGGAATTATTCGACGCCTACGCCGGACTCAATACCGTTTTGCTCGGTTTCAACCGTGATATCTGGGGCTATATCTCGATCGGATACTTCCGGCAGAGAATTAAGGAAGGTGAAGTCGGTTCATCGACCATGCCGCACAAAGTCAACCCGATCGACTTCGAAAACTCAGAGGGAAACCTCGGCCTCGCCAATGCATTGCTTTCACATATGGCGGAGAAACTTCCGATCTCGCGCTGGCAGCGGGATCTGACCGACTCGACGGTATTGCGCAACATGGGAGTAGCACTCGGATACAGCCTGCTTGCTTATGACTCCTGCCTTCGCGGCCTGAACAAGCTCGAACCTGATGCCAGGCGCCTGTCCGACGATCTGAACGCGAACTGGGAAGTTTTGGCAGAGCCGATCCAGACCGTCATGAAACGCCATGGCATCGAAGACGCGTACGAGCAACTAAAGGCACTGACCCGGGGCAAAGGCGGAATCAACAGGGATACGCTGCACGAGTTCGTCCGTGGGCTGAATATCACTCCCGCCGAGAAGGAGCGACTGCTGGCCATGACACCGGCCACTTACACCGGACTCGCGGAGCTGCTGGCCAAGCGCGTCTGAAACGTCAGCGGGCGCGCCGGGCGCGCCACACTTCGATCACGCCCGGCAGAATGGACAGTACGATGATGCCGAGAATGACCAACGTCAGATTCTTCTTGACCAGTGGCAGATTCCCGAAAAAGAATCCGGCATAAGTCAGCAATACCACCCAGAGTACCGCCCCAACCACATTGAACAGCAGAAAGCGCCGATAGGGCATCACGCCGATGCCTGCGATGAACGGCGCATAGGTACGGATGATCGGCACGAAGCGCGCAATGATGAGCGCCTTGCCACCATGGCGGTCGAAAAACGCGTGCGTCCGATCCACGTAGGCGTGCTTGAAAAAGCGCGAGTCATCGAAGCGGAACACGCGCGGACCCAGGTAACGCCCAATCGAATAGTTCAGCGAATCGCCGGCGATCGCGGCGGCAATCAGCAGAATCACCAGACCGTGCACGTTGAGTTCGCCTGCCGCGGCTATGGCTCCTGCCACGAACAATAGCGAGTCGCCGGGCAGGAAGGGCGTAACCACCACGCCGGTCTCCAGAAACACAATCAGAAAGAGAATGCCGTAAATCCATGCGCCGTAATCCTGGGCCAATTCCAGCAGATGCCGGTCCAGATGCAGAAACAGATCGAGAATCCCCGATAGCAGTTCCATCCCGGCCCTGCTTTTAAACGACCGCCTCTTCCTGCTTCTTTTCCGGTTTGATGAAATCCTCGCGCGTCACGCCCAGCCACATCACCAGCGGACTTGCGACCAGAACCGACGAGTAGATACCGAACAAAATGCCGATGGTCAGTGCCAGCGCGAAATAGTGCAGTACCTCACCGCCAAAAATGAGCATCGACGTGACCATTAATTGCGTGGAACCGTGGGTAATGATGGTGCGTGACATCGTGCGGGTAATGGCGTTGTCGATCACCTCTGCCGTGGTTGCCTTGCGCATCTTGCGAAAGTTTTCCCGAATCCGGTCGAAAACAACAACCGATTCGTTCACCGAGTAACCCAGTACGGCGAGGACAGCAGCCAGCACCGGGAGTGAAAATTCCCACTGGAAAAAAGCGAAGAAGCCCAGGATGATCACCACGTCATGCAAGTTGGCGATGATCGCCGCCACGCCGAATTTCCACTCGAACCGCAGCGCCAGGTATGCCACTATGCCGATGGACACCAACAACAAGGCCAGCGCCCCGTTCTCAACCAGTTCCCTGCCAACCTGAGATCCGACAAAATCGACGCGGCGCAACTCCACCGAAGCATCGTCCTGGCGCAGCGCCTTGATGGCGGTTTCGGACAATTGCGCGCCGCTGACTCCCTGCTTTGCAGGCAGCCGGATGAGCGCGGTTTGCGAACTGCCGAAACTTTGAACCGTCGCATCGGCCAGATTCATACGAGTCAGTGTTTCGCGAATCTTGTTGATGTCCGCCGCGTGTCCGTAGTTGATCTCCATCACCGTTCCCCCGGTGAACTCGACACCGAGGTGAAGGCCCTTGGTAGCAAGGAAGAATACCGCCAGGAGGAAGGTGATCAATGAAATAACATTGAACACCAGCGCGTGGCGCATGAAGGGTATGTCGTTTCGAATTCGGAAAAATTCCATTTGCTCTTCCTTTGCGATTATTCCGGAGGGTCGCGATCAGGCCGCGGCTTGCCGTTTGTGCCAGTTGGTGTTGCCGATGGGCAATTTTTCGAGCTTGCGCCTGGCGCCAAACGCCAGGTTTACCAGAGCTCGCGAAACCAGCACGGCGCTGAACATGGATGTCAGAATGCCCAGGCAATGCACCACCGCGAATCCGCGCACCGGACCGCTGCCGAACATGAATAAGGCGATGCCGGCAATCAGGGTGGTAATGTTCGAATCCAGAATCGTGGCCCAGGCGCGTTCGTAGCCTGCGGCGATCGCCGCCTGCGGTGTCGTGCCATTGCGCAGCTCTTCCCGAATGCGCTCGTTGATCAGCACATTCGAGTCAATCGCCATACCCAGCGTCAGCGCAATGGCGGCGATACCGGGTAGTGTCAGCGTAGCTTGCAGCATCGACAGCAGCGCAACCAGCAACATGAGATTGACCGCCAGTGCAACGACCGATATCACACCAAAGAACATGTAATACGCGATCATAAAAACGGCAATTGCCGCGAAACCGATCATGGTCGAGCGAAAACCGCGGCTGATGTTGTCAGCGCCGAGACTGGGGCCCACCGTTCGCTCTTCGACAATTTCCATCGGAGCAGCCAGCGCGCCTGCGCGCAACAGCAATGCCACGTCACGAGCCTCGGTTGTGGTCATGCGCCCGCTGATCTGCACGCGTCCACCGGGTATTTCGGAACGAATCACAGGCGCAGTGACGATCTCGCCTTTACCCTTTTCGACCAGCACCATCGCCATGCGCTTGCCGATACTTTCCCGGGTAACTTGCTGAAAAATCGTGGAGCCACGTCCATCAAGATTGATGTGAACGGCCGGCTCGCCGGTCTGGCCGTCGAACCCGGGTTGCGCGTCGGAAATTCGATCCCCGGTGAGAACGACATCGCGCTTGAGCAACAGAGGAGTTCCATCCCGATCGTAGAGTAACTCATCGCCAAAGGGAGTCTGACCACCGATTGCCGCCTGCAGCGAAGCCGGGTCGCTGCGCTCTTCGTCCACCATGCGCACTTCCAGCGTAGCGGTGCGGCCAAGAATATCTTTTGCCTTTGCGGTGTCCTGCACGCCCGGCAATTGCACAACCACCCGATCCGCGCCAGCCTGCTGGACAATCGGTTCAGCGACACCCAGTTCGTTGACCCGGTTGCGCAGCGTCGTGATGTTTTGCTGGATGGCGAACTCTTGGATGCGCTTCTGGACCTCGGGCCGCAGCTTGGCCGTGATCGTAAATTCGGTTCCCGCGTCGGTCGAAGTCAGCAACAGGTCCGGTATCTGCTTGCCGATCTGCGCGGACGCCTGGTCGCGCGTCTCAGCGTCGCGGAACTTGACGACTATGTCTTGTCCGGAGCGCATAAGTCCGGTGTAGCGCATTTTGCCTCGCAACTCGGTACGGATATCGGTGGTATAGCGATCGGCGGCTTTGGTCAATGCACCATCCATGTCCACCTGTAGCAGGAAATGCACGCCTCCGCGCAAATCGAGGCCGAGGTACATCGGCAATGCATTGATGCTGGCAAGCAGACGGGGCGATTTGGACAACAAATTCAGCGCCACGATGTAGTTCTCGCCCACCGCGCTTTGCAATACGTCCTTGGCCTTGAGCTGCGTGTCGGTATCGGTCAACTGCACCTTGATGGTGTCACGATCAAGGTAGATTCCATCGGGCTTGATGCTCGCTTCGCTAAGTGCTTTGTCAACGCGCGCCAGCAGCGTCTCATCGACTTTTGCGGTGGTCTTGATCGGAGAGATTTGCACCGCCGGCACTTCGCCGAAAAAATTCGGCAAGAGATACAGCAGACCAACGGTCAGAACAAGGCCGATGAGGCAGTACTTCCAGAGCGGGTAGCGATTCATGTGTGCCCTAATTGATGCATGGGTTCAAGGGTTCAAGACGAAGGGACTTCGATAATTTGTCTGCAAGGCTCGATCCGGGACTTCTGCAGGTCGCATCCCGCTGGTCGGCCTTAGCCTGCGGCCTTGATGGTGCCTTTTGGCAACAGCGTGGTGATCAGGGACTTTTGAACCTGAATCTCGACATTCGGGGCGATTTCCACGGTGATGAAGTTGTCGCCAACCTTGGTAACTTTGCCCAAAGTGCCGCCCGCAGTAACCACTTCGTCGCCCTTTTGCAGGGCGGCGAGCATGGCGCGATGCTCTTTCGCGCGCTTCGATTGCGGCCGGATCATCAGGAAGTACAACAGAACGAACATCAGAATCAGGGGCAGCATCTGAAAAATGTCGAACCCCTGACTGGCTGGCGCGGCCTGGGCATAAGCATTGCTAATCAGCACGACGTATTCCTCCGAGAGTGATTCTGCAGGTGACTCGACCGACCGCGGTTAGTGCCCGGATCGTGGCGCCGCAGTTGTCAAGCCTTCAAAAAAGTGGCGCATTCTAGCACGGTGTCTCCTCGCGGAACCGCTTCGAAGCGGCATATTCAGACAGTTTCCCGTCCTCGATCGCCTGGCGCAATTCACCCATCAACTGTAGATAGTAATGAAGATTGTGCAGCGTATTCAGATGGGCGCCGAGTATCTCGTTGACGCGCTGCAAGTGATGCAGATAAGCGCGAGAAAAATGCTGACAGGTGTAGCAGGCGCAAGCCTCGTCGAGCGGACGGATGTCGTCACGATATCGTGCATTGCGCAACCGGATGGTGCCATCTCGGGTAAAAATCCAGCCGTTGCGCGCATTGCGCGTCGGCATGACGCAATCGAACATGTCGATGCCATTGACGACCGAATTGACTATATCGGCGGGGGTGCCCACACCCATGAGATAACGCGGCGCCGCGGCAGGCAGTTGCGGCGCCGTATGCCGCAGGATACGCATCATGTCGGCCTTTGGCTCGCCCACCGACAAGCCGCCGAGGGCATAGCCGTCGAATCCAATGTCCTGCAGGCCACGCAGCGATTCGTCACGCAGCCGCTCATGCATGCCTCCCTGAATGATGCCAAACAAGGCGTTGGCGTTGCCTTCGTGAGCACGCTTGCTGCGTGCCGCCCAGCGCAGCGACAGGCGCATCGACACCGCCGCCGTGCCCTCGTCGGCCGGGTACGGCGTGCATTCGTCGAAAATCATCGCCACATCGGAATTGAGCGCGCGCTGAATGCGCATGGATTCCTCCGGGGACAGGAAACACATATCCCCGTTCACCGGCGAGCGAAATCCGACGCCGTCCTCGCTGATTTTGCGCAAATCGCCCAGGCTGAACACCTGGAAACCCCCGGAGTCGGTGAGTATCGGTCCGTCCCAACCCATGAATTGATGCAAGCCGCCATGCGCGGCGATAACTTCCAGCCCCGGTCGCAACCACAGGTGGAAGGTATTGCCCAGCACGATGCGCGCGCCGACGGCCTGCAAATCTGCAGGACTCATGGCTTTCACCGAACCATACGTTCCCACCGGCATGAATACCGGTGTTTCGACGCTGCCGTGTGCGAAATGCAACCGGCCACGCCGCCCCTGCCCATCCCTGGCCAGAATCTCGAAGCGCATCTTCAGGCGGCCACGCGCAAGTGCGCGCCGGCTCGGTCAATCAGCATGGCATCGCCATAGCTGAAAAAGCGATAGCGCTCGTTAACTGCATGCGCGTAGGCATGGCGGACATGTTCAATGCCTGCAAAGGCACTCACCAGCATGAGCAGTGTCGAGCGCGGCAAATGAAAATTAGTCAGCAGCCGATTCACCAGCTTGAAGTGATAGCCCGGGGTAATGAACAAGCGCGTCTCGCCTTCGCCAGCGGTCAGGGTGCCAGACTGTGCGGCCGATTCCAGTGCGCGCAGGCTGGTGGTGCCCACCGCAGTGATGCGATTGCCGCGGGAGCGTGCCTCGGTAACGGCCCTAACCGTCGCTTCAGGGAGCGCATAGCGTTCGGCGTGCATGACATGCTGGTCAATGTCCTCCAACCTCACCGGCTGAAATGTTCCTGCACCCACGTGCAATGTCACAAAGGCGAGACGCGCCCCGCGCTCGACCAGGCGATCCAGCATGGCCTGGTCGAAATGCAGTCCCGCGGTGGGCGCAGCCACTGCGCCAGGATGGCGCGCATACACTGTCTGATAGCGCGCCTGATCCTCTCCGGCAATTGGTCTGTCGATGTAGGGCGGCAGCGGCACTTCGCCCAGCCGCTCCAGAATGTCCAGCACCGGGTCCCGGAACTCCAGCAAATAGAATTCTCCCTGCCGTTCAATCACCAGCGCAGAATCCGCGTCGCCGAATAGGATTTCCTGTCCTGGCGCCAGAGCATGGCTTGCACGCAGCATTGCCAACGCGCGCCGTGACGTAAGCACGCGTTCCACCAGAGCCTCGACTCGCCCACCAGTTGTCTTGACCCCGAAGAGGCGGGCTTTGATCACACGCGTATCGTTGAACACGAACAAATCCCCATCACGCACAAAGTCTGGAAGGTCGGCAACGTGAAAATCAGCATAAACACCGGTATCGCCATTGAGATGCAGCATGCGTCCGGCCGTGCGCGACGCGGTTGGGAACTGGGCAATCAGTGCCGGCGGCAAGTTATAGTCGAATTCTTCTACGCGCATCGGGCGCATTATATCGGCGCATTGCGTACGTCAGATTGGCACATGACTGATTGTATCGGCACATCAGCCTGCACGATTCCCTTTTGATTCCGTGAATTCCACCGAACCGGGTTGCCGGGCGAGGCCGAAATGTCGATAATTGCGGTCCTCGTGCCGGGATGGCGGAACTGGTAGACGCACGGGACTCAAAATCCCGCGCCCCAAAAGGCGTGCCGGTTCGATTCCGGCTCCCGGCACCATCGTCACTCTGGGCAATTGCCTCAGTCGTGACCCGTGCGTTGACCCTGCATCATGGACAGGCCTAATTGAAACTTCTCATCAAGAGCAGTGATAACGACGGGCGGCTCGCCCTGATCCCGGACTTCGTGGAAACGAATTGGGTTATCGAAATTGGCGACCCTGGTGACCGCGGCGACTTCGCCAATCGACTGGCGGACGCGGACGCTTTGGTATCCATGACCTGGGCGAAGGACATGCCACCCGCGCCAAAGCTGCGTCTGGTGCAGCTCCCGGGGGCGGGGACCGACGAGATAGCGTTTGATGCAGTACCAGCGCATTCCAACGTGTGCAATGTATTCGAGCACGAAATCGGCATCGCCGAATACGTGCTTTCTGCCATGCTGCAGTGGACTATCGGTATTCCCCGGATGGACTCAGCACTGCGGCGCGGTCAGTGGCAGGGGTCGCATATGTCCGGTCCGCGCCACGGCGAAATCTATGGACAAACACTGGGTATTGTTGGCTACGGTCACATTGGCCGGCAGGTGGCCAGCCGCGCTCGGGCCTTTAGCATGAGCGTACTGGCGTGCGGCCGCACGGCAAGATCCGGCGATGCTCTGGTTGAGCGCGTGACCTCTATGGACAGCTTGAACGAACTACTGGCCGTCTCGGATTTTGTCTTGCTGGCGTTGCCGCTCGATTCCTCCACAACCGGGCTAATCGGTGAACGTGAGTTGAAACGCATGAAATCGAGCGCGGTGATCATCAATGTGGCGCGCGGGGCTTTGATAGACGAAGCCGCACTGTTCACCGCCTGCAAGGAGCATCGCATCGGCGGGGCGATTATTGACACCTGGTACCGCTATCCCGCGCAGGGAAGCGACCAGGGTGAGCCGTCCCGAATGCCCTTCCGCGACCTCGAAAACGTTATCATGACGCCGCACGCATCCGCATGGACCGAGGGATTGCGGCCTCGGCGCTGCCGGATGATCGCGCAGAATCTTGACCGGCTTGCCCGCGGCGACCCGCTGCTGAACGTTGTCCGGGCGGCTTCCCGAAACCTTTAAACGCTCGTTATTTCACGATGAACCATCAGGCAGTCGAAGAAGCCGCAGCCATCATCTGGGCCACCTGGCTGGCCAACTCGCGTATTGCTTCGCTACCGCAAAGCTGTCGCCCCGGTTCCCGTATTGAGGGCTATCGCGTGCAGGAGCAAGTCGCCCGGTTGTCAGCTCAACGCACATTCGGCTGGAAAATCGCGGCAACCAGTCTGGCCGGCCAGCGGCATATCGGCGTCGATGGACCACTCGCGGGGCGACTCCTGGAGCAACGCGTATTTCACTCTGGTACATCGGTCGTGCCACTAACCAATAACATCATGAACGTTGTGGAAGCTGAATTCGCGTTTCGCATGGCGCGTGATTTGCCGCAGCGCCCGACGCCCTATGGCGTCGAGGAAGTTGTAGCCGCCGTCGATACCATGCATCCGGCAATCGAGATCCCGGACTCCAGATACGAAGACTTTGTATCGGTCGGCGCGGAACAGCTCATTGCCGACAACGCCTGCGCAGGTTACTTTGTTTTCGGACCGGCCACACCTGCCGCCTGGCGGGAGTACGATCTGCCCGGCCATACGATCGTACTCAGTGTGAATGGTCGCAAGGCGCAGGAGGGCAAAGGGGCCAACGTACTCGGAGACCCGCGCATTGCGCTGACGTGGATCGCCAACGAATTGGCGTCAACCGACGCCTTTCTGCGCGCCGGTCAAGTCATTACAACCGGAACGTGCATCGTTCCAGCATCCGTCGCCCCCGGCGACCGGGTTGTTGCCGATTTCGGGATTTTTGGAATGGCCGAAACGCAATTGGGATCGTAGGTCAACCAAAACCAGGATGTCGCAATCCTGTCATTTGATCCGGTTTTCATGCCATAGTCCCGGCCGCAACCGGCTTGGGCGTAAGAATCAGGCGCTTGGCGTCAATGTTTCCGGTCATCGGAGAGAATCCGGTCATCGAAAAAAATCAGCGCCATAGCATATGCCAACCGGATTGCCTGGACGTAGACGACCGAAACTGCCTTACTGATGCAGCTACTTTACCCAAGCTCGTTTCTTAAACTGATCCTGGCCGGGTTCGCCCTGGCGGTGCTGCCGCTCATATTCGCGCTGGTCAACAATGCTTACTCCATTCACCAACTCGCCAATCACAGTCAGCGCGCGGTATATCAGGCGGTGCGGGTTACCCAGGGTACACGATTGCTGATCGAGCAAGTCAACAGCATGGAGCGCAGCATCCGGCAGTTCTCGATCATCGGAGATCCCTCCCTGCTGGAAGGTTACACAAACGCGCATAAGAGATTTATCGAAACGGCGCAAAGCATGTCGGCCCTAAAGTTGAATCCTGAGCACAAAGAATCGGTCACAAAGCTGCTGAACCAGGAGTTATCGCTTCACGAACGAATTCGCCATTCGGATGGAAAAGCTGCACTCCTTCGTGTCGCGATGGCTGAACTTGCACAAGTAGCCGAAGCGGCCCGCGTGCTCGGGGACAAGGGAAACGCCTTGGTCGACCACGAAACCGATACGATGCAAAAAATGGCCGGTGAATTTCAGCGATTCATTTTCTGGCAGTTGCTCGCGTTGGTTCCGGTAGCGTTGCTTCTCGTTGGTGGTGCAACCGCCCTGATATCAAAACCGATTGCCCAACTCGAAACCGCCATCCAAAAACTGGGCGAAGGCCGATTCAACCTGCCAGTGACCGTGTCAGGTCCCGCAGACCTGGAGTCTCTGGGACGTCAACTCGACTGGCTGCGCCTTCGATTGCTGGATCTTGAGGAACAGAAATCACGCTTCCTGCGCCACGTTTCTCACGAGCTCAAGACTCCGTTGACCGCCTTGCGTGAAGGTGTGGAGCTGCTCGCCGACGAAGTGACCGGAAAGATGACATCCGGTCAGTTTGAGATCGCCAGTATTTTGCGACAGAATACCCTAAGGTTGCAGAAACTCATTGAGGACTTGCTTAGCTTCCACAGCGCGCAATTCCATACCTCCGCGCTTGCATTTTCGCACTTCAATCTGAAGGACCTGATTGCGCGTATTGGCCAGCATCATTCTC
This sequence comes from Betaproteobacteria bacterium, assembly GCA_031362885.1. GTDB lineage: Bacteria > Pseudomonadota > Gammaproteobacteria > Burkholderiales > JACQAP01 > JACQAP01. Next base: position 11,928 of record JANLTJ010000279.1, on the reverse strand, counting down.
TGGCGATGCGCGCAAAAAACCTGAATCTGAATCTGGCCGCGTCTGATTTCACCATGGAGGCAGATGAACGCAAGCTCGAATCCATCGTGGACAACCTGCTATCGAATGCTATCAAATTCTCTCCGGCAGGCGGCACGATTCGTTTGCAGATACGTCGCCGCGGTACTGACGTTGTCATGGACGTCATGGATCAAGGGCCCGGCATTCGCCCTGAGGATCGCAGCCAGGTGTTTGAACCGTTCTTCCAGGGTGGTTCCGAGTACACCGGGCCGGTCAAGGGCACCGGACTGGGACTTGCAATAGTGCGCGAGTACGTCAATGCCCACGGCGGCAGCGTGGAAATCATCGTGGACGGCAATCCCGGAGCACATCTGCGGGTCATACTCCCAACGCGCCAACCCGAGGTCCCGGCGTGAAGTTTGCGATTCATTTCGCACTGGTGGCCCTGACCATCGCGGCAGGTATGACTGCCTCCGGCTGCACCGCGCCCGGGGCACGGGAATCAGAGCGCAAAGTGGCTTGGTACGACAGAGTGCCCGGACGCTGGCGAAGCGATGCGGATCTCGTGATCTTGTTTTACAACTGGGCACGGGATTTGAAGCCTGAAGAACTGGCGAAAGAACTGGATTCCGTGAAACAGGCGTTCGAAACCAGCAAATCGGATATCGATCGCATGCGACTGGCGCTGCTGTTGTCCATGCCAAACGCAGGCTTTCGTAATGACGCGGCCGCCATCGAAGTATTGCACCCGCTGGTGCGGAGCCAACGGCCTGAAAACGCCAACTTGCGACCATTGGCAGTCTGGCTGCACTCCGGGTTGGTTCGGCCGGCGGAAGTGAAACGTATCGAAGGCCAGTTGCTGCAAGTAACGGAACAGCTAAACGAAGTGCAGCGGCGTGCTGAGGTATTATCCCTACAGTACGCGGAAAAGTTGAAGGAAGAACAGCGGCGTTCCGAAGAGAGATTTCAGAAGCAGGCCGTCAAGCTCCACGATGAGCAACTGCGCTCAGAGGCGCTGCAACAGAAGCTCGACGCGATTCTCGAAATGGAAAAGAGCATGATCCAACGAGAACAGACTCAGCAGAAACCCAAGTGACCATGACCACTGCGCGCATCCTGATCGTAGACGACGACCCCGACCTTCTTCGCCTGCTGACCTTCAGACTGGAAGGCGCCGGCTACGCCGTGGACAAGGCCGACAGCGCGGAACGTGCCATCGCGCAGCTATCGGTGTCGATTCCTCAGCTCGTAATCACTGACCTGCGCATGAGCGGGATGGATGGCATGGCACTATTCGAGAACATCCACAGGAGCAATCCGACGCTTCCGGTCATTATTCTTACCGCGCACGGAACGATTCCCGACGCAGTGGCCGCCACCCAGCGCGGTGTATTTGGCTATTTGACCAAGCCGTTCGAGAGTAAAGACCTGCTGCAGCTGGTCGAAAAAGCCGTAGCTCTGAGCGGGGGTCGAACTGAAATAGTTGACAGCGACGGCTACGGCGAATGGCGCTCGGAGATCATCACCCGCAGCCTTGCGGTGGAAAGCATTTTGCGCAAAGCCAGGCTCGTCGCGGAGAGCGATGCGAGTGTTCTGGTGCGCGGCGAAAGCGGCACCGGCAAGGAACTGCTGGCAAAGGCAATACACAAAGCCAGCCCTCGCGCTTCGAAGCCGTTTGTTGCCATCAATTGCGGTGCGATTCCCGAGCAGTTGCTCGAGTCGGAGTTGTTCGGACATACCAAGGGATCATTCACGGGCGCCGCACGCGACTACAAGGGCCTATTCCAGTCCGCCGAAGGCGGCACTGTATTCCTCGATGAGATCGGCGACATGCCATTGCCGCTGCAGGTGAAGCTGCTTCGCGTTTTGCAGGACAAGGAGGTGCGGCCCATTGGCACGACCCAGTCCAGCCCGGTGGACGTTCGAATTATCTCCGCCACGCACCGCAATCTCGAAGAGGCGATCCAGAACGGTGCATTCCGCGAGGACCTTTACTATCGGCTCAATGTCGTCTCGTTCACATTGCCGGCCCTGTCCGAACGACGCGAAGATATTCCAATTCTGGCCACTCACTTTCTCAAACAGCTTACAGAGAGATACAAGAAGCCAATCAACGGATTCGCTTCCGAGGCAATGGAGATTCTGGTCAAGTCGGCCTGGCCCGGCAATGTGCGCGAGTTGCACAACGTCGTCGAGCAGTCCGTTGCCTTGTCCACGACGGCGATCATCACGTCCGATCTCGTCAACAGTGCCATTCGCGGCCAAAGCGATGAATTGACTTCATTCGAATCGGCACGCAGCGAATTCGAACGCGACTATTTGGTCAAGCTGTTGAAAATTACTGGTGGCAACGTAACGAATGCGGCCAAACTCGCGAAGCGCAATCGCACTGAATTCTACAAACTGCTGCAACGCCATCATCTCGATCCCAAGCTGTTCAAAGCCTAGCGGCCCTCACGCCTGATTGCTTTCAGCGCGATACGACGCTTCCGGGAAGTCTTGACCGATAAGCGCCTTGAGCGGCTACCACTGTCACCGTCTGACGACGGTTTACCTTCGTGCCTGGCGTCGTCGAAGGTGAACAACTCATTGTTTTTTCGTGTTTCCAGGCCACTGGCACAACATATGCTGGGTACCAATTATGGATCCTGCGTAATCGACTCATAACATTTTCTTGATGTCCGGCGACCCACGTACGACGAGGCCTACAAATCGAACAATGGCGAAATTATGAATGTTCCGAGACCTGTTTTTCTGACGCCACTGATTGTCGCGGCCGCCCTATCCGTTATTTCATTCGGCGGCATCGGAGTTGCGGCAATTACTGGATACATATCCATTACCAAGTCCGGCCCCAATCCGTTCTTGATGTTCAGTTTCAGATCAGCGAGCTACGTTAAGAATCAGCACGATCCGTTCAATGCAAAGGAAGACCCTTCTCCCCGTGGCGGTGTAGGGCGGGCTGACGCCAAGTCTGCTCTCGACCAGATCGGCCGGCGGGCGGCGGCACGCAAGTTGATCTGCCAAGATTGCGGAGTCGTCGAATCAATCGTTGCGGCTCAAGCTGTTCCCCCCTCAACCGGGATCGTTGACTCTGCCGCAAGAAGCGGCGGCGCAGTTCTGTTCCGCGCTGGCGACGCCATGACCGTGTCGCATACCACCGGTTTCATCGTCAACATCCAAATGGAGAACGGTACATCGCGAACGATCCATGAAGCCGAATTTCCTCCGTTCAGCATTGGCGAGCGGATCAAGCTGGTAAAAGGATCCGTAGTGCGGTTAGGTTAAGTACAAACCCACTCGCGGCGACACGATAGCAGGAGAACCGTCCAAGCTACCGATCACACGTACTCTTGGATTTTCTTGCCCGATCCCCTCCCTTATCGGATTTTTTTTGCCTGTTTTCGAGGAGACAGTCAAATAGAATTTGCGTCATTGGTCTGACTGCGGCAATCTGAGGCGCACACGGCGGACAGATGTCTGGTTATCGATGACGGCTGCGGGATGGACCAACTAACCATGAAATGGCTTATCCCGGTGATTGCGGCGGCCTTGATATGCGCCTGCACGCCACCGAAACGAAATGCCAGCGTCAATCTTTCCGGTTATCCGCCTTCCTTCCGCGCTGGCTATCTCGATGGCTGCGAGAGCGGCAAGCGAACGAAGAGACCGGTAAAAGACCCGGACCGATTTAAGAGTGATTCGCAATATTCTTCCGGATGGCGTGACGGCTTTGACATCTGCTCAAAGCAAAAGCAGTGAATCCGACATTCGCTGCTGATTTTTCCAATTCACGCATTCAAGAAACCCGCAATCCAGGCTGAGCCTACTTGGCCCGATTCGAATGCCCAGCCACGGAGGTCCGTCAGCATGTCTTGGAATATAAGCCTCTTGATGGCATGATTCTCTCCTTTTCGCATTAGGTAGCCACGATAGAGGCCCATCCGATGAATGCTCCCCATTCCCGTCCATCATTCCGCTGGGACGATCCTTTGTTACTCGACGAGCAGCTGAATGATGACGAGCGTATGGTTCAAGACTCAGCCCGTGCCTATTGTCAGGACAAGCTCATGCCACGCGTGCTTCTGGCCCACCGGCTGGAACGATTCGACCGCGAGGTCTTCACGGAAATGGGTGCCTTGGGTTTTCTGGGTTCGACCCTGGACGGTTACGGTTGTGCCGGTGTGAGCCATGTTTGCTATGGATTGATCGCTCGGGAAATCGAGCGGGTGGATTCGGGTTATCGCTCGATGATGAGTGTGCAATCGAGCCTCACCATGTATCCCATTCACGCTTATGGAAGCGAAGCGCAGCGCCAAAAATATCTACCCAAGCTCGCTTCGGGCGAATTTGTCGGAGCCTTTGGATTGACGGAACCGGACTTCGGGTCGGACGCCGGCGGCATGATCAGCCGGGCGCGCAAAGTCGATGGCGGCCATTTGCTCAAGGGCGCGAAAATGTGGATTACCAATGCGCCCGTGGCTGACGTGCTGGTCGTTTGGGCCAAGGATGAAGGCGTGATACGTGGCTTCATTCTGGAGCGCGGCATGAAGGGCTTATCCATGCCGAAGATTGAGGGAAAGTTGAGCCTGCGCATTTCGCTAACCGGTGAAATCGTCATGGACGACGTTTTCGTTCCGCAGGAGAATCTCCTGCCTGGCATTGAAGGACTGAAGGGCCCGTTCGGCTGCCTGAATAAGGCGCGCTACGGCATTGCCTGGGGTGCGCTTGGCGCCGCCGAGTTCTGCTGGCAGGCTGCACGCAACTACACCCTGGAAAGAAAGCAGTTCGGCCGACCGTTGGCGGCGAATCAACTGATCCAGAAGAAACTGGCCGACATGCAGACCGAAATCACGCTTGGACTTCAATCCGTCCTCAGGGTCGGCCGGCTGATGGACGAAGGCCGCGCTTCACCCGAGATGGTTTCGCTTATCAAGCGCAATTCCTGTGGCAAGGCGCTGGACATTGCGCGCACGGCACGCGACATGCACGGCGGCAACGGCGTTTCGGACGAATATCATGTCATGCGCCATGTCATGAACCTGGAAGCCGTAAACACCTACGAAGGCACCCATGACGTGCATGCGCTGATTTTGGGCCGCGCGCAGACCGGGATTCAGGCTTTCACGGGCTAACGAAAATTCCAGTTGCGGCAAGGCGGAGAAAACGCCTTAAACGCAACGTCCGCCATCCACCTCGATGCAGGCGCCAGTGATGAAATTGGCCTCATCGGAGGCCAGATAGAGGCATGCATTGGCAATATCGACGGGCTGACTAAAGCGTCCGAGCGGTATGGTGGCGATGAATTTCGCGCGCATTTCCGGCGTATCCATCCCCATGAACTCCGGCAATAGCGGCGTATCGCCCGCCACCGGATTGACCACGTTCACGCGAATCTTGTCCGGAGCAAGTTCGACCGCCATGGCGCGGCTGGTGATCATGGCCGCACCCTTACTGCCGCTGTACCACACCAGTCCAGGGCGCGGGCGCACGCCGGCTGTGGAAGCGATGGTAATCAGCGCGCCGCCGCTGCCTTTCTTGCGCAGGTACGGCACCACCGCGCGCGCGCAGTAGTAAAGGCTCTTGACGTTGACGGCGTAAACCAGGTCGAACATGTCTTCGGTCACATCCAGCATCGGCTGATTGCGATGCGTTGTGCCGGCATTGTTGACCACGATGTCCAGGCCACCGTAGGCTTCCACCGTCGCCTTGACCAGCCGCTCCCAATCCGCGGCTTTCGCCACGTCGGCCTGCACGAATTTAGCGCTCCAGCCGGCGGTGTTGATCGACTTCGCCACGCGCTCGCCGCCGTCGGATTTCAAGTCGTTGACGATGACCTTGCAACCTTCTTCGGCGAAACGCCGCGCGATGCCTTCGCCAAAACCGGAACCCGCTCCTGTCACAATCGCGACCTTATTCTTCAGTCTCACCTGCTTCTCCTGGTTAATTATTATGAATTGATAAGTATTTCAACATAAGCATAAACACAAAGGACGCCAAGTTACGCGAACATACACAAAAGAAAAACGGTACACGGCATCATTTTCGTATCAGTGCCGAATGTCGTCTTCCGTTGTGTACCTTCGTATTTCCCTGGCGTCCATTGCGTTTAAAGCTCCTGGATTAATCAGGCGTGCTGCGTAACCGCGCAGATCTGCTGATTGCCCTGCGAGCTGTCGCGGCCTTCCCTGACGCCGACCTGACCGAGGTTCACGCCATGGCGCACCGCAGTCATTTCCGCGAGGATTGAGACTGCGATTTCAGGTGGAGTTTTGCTACCAATGTTCAGTCCGATTGGCCCGTGAAGACGGCTTAGTTCTTCGACTGTAAGATCGAAAGTCATCAAGCGTTCATGCCTTTTCTGTGAGTTAAGCCGTGACCCCAATGCGCCAACATAAAACGCCGGTGACTTGAGTGCCTCCATCAGCGCCAGATCATCCAGTTTCGGATCGTGAGTCACCGCGACAACTGCGCTGTGAGAATCGAGATTCATCGTCAACGCCACATCGTCAGGCATACCACGATCGAGCATCGCGCCTTCGACGTTCCATGTGTCGGCATATTCCGCGCGCGGGTCACACACGGTTATGCTGTAATCGAGCGCCTGCGCCATTTGCGCCAGGTACTGCGAAAGCTGCCCCGCCCCAATGATAAGGATGCGCCACCGAGGCCCGTGAACCGTCGTGAGCCGCAGACGATCAAATTGAAGGGTATCGTCGTTTCGATTGGCCGGCCGCAGTGCGACGGCACCACTTTGCAGATCCAGAGTACGCGCAGTCAGTTCATGACGTTCGACGCGCTCCAGCAGCTCCGACAGGCGCCCACTATCGCCAACCGGCTCGAGCACCAGCTCCAGCTTGCCGCCGCATGGCAGGCCGTAGCGTGTGGCTTCATCCTTACTGATGCCATAGGACGCGACCTCGGGCTTACCGATGGCCAGCGACTTGTTGCGGATACGATGGATCAGATCATCCTCTACGCAACCTCCGGACACCGATCCGGCAACCAGACCGTCCCCCCGTATCGCCAGCATCGCACCAGCGGGTCGGGGCGATGACCCCCAAGTCTCCACGATGGTTGCCAATACTACGCGGTGCCCTTCTTCGAGCCAGGCAACGCTGCTGCGCAGCACCTGTAGATCCACGCTATCCATTTGTTCTGCCTTCTCCACAACCGTTCTACCCGAACGGGAACAACGATTCTAATCCAGCCCGAGTGTCCAGCGCCAATAAAAAACCCCCGGCTGAAGCAACCGGGGGTTGAAGCAAGAATACCCGTCGCCCGGCCAAATCGGCCGGGCTGACTACATCTCAGGCAGAGCCTTTGATGTTTTCCGGGGTGAACGGCAAGGTACGGGCGCGCTTGCCGCAGGCGGCAAAAATCGCGTTTCCGATGGCCGGCTGAACCACTGCCGTGCCCGGCTCGCCCAGACCGCCTGGCGTGCTGTCGCTCTTGATGAAGTGAATATCCAGGACCTTCGGATTTTCATTGATACGCGCGATACGGTAGGTGTCGAAGTTAGATTGCTCGACGCCGCCGTTCTTGATGGTGATTTCACCCCACATGCAGGCCGACTGACCGAAATTAATCGTGCCCTGCATCTGTGCAAGCGCTTGATCCGGATGGATCAGGGTGCCCGCATCAACGACAGCTGTCACCTTCTCGACTGTGACGTCATAACCGGCCGATACGCTGACTTCCGCGACCATCGCGATCACGGTGTTGTAGCCTTCCATGACCGCGACTCCCATGCCCCGTCCTGCCGGCAACTTCTTGCCCCAGCCTGACTTGGCGCGAACTTCCTCCAGAACCCGCTTCATGCGGGCACCGACCGGAACCCCGGCCGACAGGCCCGACCACTGATGCTTGGTCGATCCCATGTCGAGGTTGTCGATGCGATACTGGATCGGATCTTTTCCGGCGGCATTGGCCAGCTCGTCCATGAAGCACTCGAGCGCTACCGCGTTCAAGTTGTGCGACACGCCACGCCAGTAGCCCGGAGTCACACCCGTATCATGCATCTGGTAGGTGAGCTTCATGTTGGCGGTTTCGTACGGATAGTTGTCGATCCCCTCGACTGCAAAAGGATCAATGCCATCCTTGACGATGCTCGGAAACAGACGCGCCGAAATCGACGGGCTGGTCGAGTGGAAACGCATGGCGACCGGATTACCACTGGAATCCAGGCCGGCGGACAACTTCATCAGACTGGCGGGACGGTAAGAGTCATGCGTCATGTCATCTTCGCGGCTCCATACCATTTTCACCGGGGCACCAACTGCCTTGGAGATTTCCGCGGCATCAATGGCATAGTCCACTTCCACGCGACGACCGAATCCGCCGCCCAGGAAGGTGGTATGCACTTCGACCTGCTCCGGCTTCAAACCCGTTGCGCCGGCTACGACGTGCGGGATCAGTTGCTGGAACTGGGTCGGGGTAATGATGATGGCCTTGTCGGCGCGAACATCCGCCATGGTGTTTTGTGGCTCCATCGGCGAGTGCGACAGGAACGGCAACACGTAGCTGGCTTCCACGGTCTTGGATGCCTTGCCCATGCCTGCCTCAACGTCGCCTTGCTCACGGAATACCGCACCGGGCTGCTCGCTGGCAGCACGGATTCCCTCCCAGATCGATTTCTGGTCGCTGTTGGCATTCGGACCACCGTCCCACTGAATTTGCAGCAGGTCCTTGGCTTTCTTTGCCTGCCAGTAGGAGTCGGCGACCACGGCAACGCCGCGGCTGTACTGCACCACCGCGTGGACTCCGGGCATCGCTCTCGCACGTGCATCATCGTAACTCGCGACCTTGCCGCCAATCATGGGCGCCATGGCAACCGCGGCGTATTTCATACCGGGCACGCGGGTATCGATACCGAACTGCGCCGTACCTTTGACCTTGGCTTCGGTGTCCAAACGCTTTTGCTTCACATTGCCGACGACTTTGAACTGGCTCGACGGCTTGAGCGGCACGTCTTTCGGCACTTCCATCGTTGCTGCTTTCGCTGCAACCTGACCGTAAGTCGCCTTCTTGCCGCCGGGGCCGGTGATCATGGCATTGGCTGCCTTGCACTGTCCGGCATCAACGCCCCATTCAGCGGCGGCCGCAGCCACCAGCATCATGCGCGCCGATGCGCCGGCTTTACGCAGCTTTTCCCAAGCATCACGAACCGCGGTCGAACCACCGGTGAGCTGGCCGCCCAGCAGCGCGTTGATGTAAACCTCGGCGGGAGGGGCAAACTCGACTTTGACCTTGTTGATGTCGACCTCGAGTTCCTCGGCAACCAGCATGGTCATCGACGTGTAAACGTCCTGTCCCATTTCGGAACGGGCACACATGATGGTGATGGCGTTGTCCTCGCCGATCTTGACCCAAGCATTTGGGCTGTTGGTCTTGCCGTGATGGTCGGCCAGAGCCACGTTCTGCTTGCCGGGCATGTAGAAACCCAGAGCCAAGCCACCTGCGACAGAACCGCTGACCTTCAGGAAGTCGCGGCGTGTTTCATTCTTGATCATATTTTCCATTTGTCATCTCCTCCTTAGGCCATCTTGGCGGCTTGTTTAATTGCCGCGCGAATCCGAGGATAGGTGCCGCAGCGGCAGAGATTTCCCGCCATGAAGGCATCAATATCTTCGTCGGAGGGGTTCTTGTTGGCGGCGAGCAGCGCGGAAGCGGACATCATCTGGCCGGGTTGGCAGTAACCGCATTGCGGCACGTCCAGCGCGATCCAGGCCTTTTGCACCTTGTGATTGCCACCGAGCCCTTCGATCGTCGTCACCTTCTGACCGGAAACGGAACCGATGGCGGTCTGGCACGAGCGTATAGCCTGGCCATTCAAATGCACGGTGCAAGCACCGCAAAGGGCCTTGCCGCAACCGAACTTGGTACCGGTCATACCCAGCGTATCGCGAAGAACCCAAAGCAGCGGTGTGTCGGGCGCGACATCCACGGCTTGGTTTTTACCATTTACGTTGAACGAGATTTTCATTGCAAAGCTCCCCCTCTGTGAGGAATGAAGTTGATTTTCAAGCGTAACGTGAGGTTAGTTACGGCGGCCAAAATACACGAATAGATACCGCGTTACAACTCTTAAAAGTGTTGCGCCATTCCACCACCCGAAATTCCGCGCCAGACTTGCCGGCTCCCCGCAAATCCTTGCCGGAACCGGGATTGCGGGAAGGGTTCTTCCGTTGAGTAAATCAAGGCAGTACCCAGCGACGAGGCGAGTGCAGATGCAGGCATGTCATGTTGCTTTGCAGCATTTCAACTTGGGCAAGGAACTCCCGGTTTGCTTTCTCGGAAAAATCGGTGCGAACCGGGCCAAGGCGCGCGCGCCAACACCCGATCAACGGTGAGATTTCGCCTCCTCGGATTTCTTCATCTCCAAACGGGCGATCTGGTTGCGGTGCACTTCGTCCGGACCGTCCGCGAGTCGCAACGTGCGATTGTGGCTGTACATCAACGCCAGGGGAAAGTCCTGGCAGACCCCGCCGCCGCCGTGCGCCTGAATGGCCCAATCGATCACCTGTTCGGCCATATTGGGGGCAATGACCTTGATCATGGCGATTTCAGCTTTTGCCTCTTTATTGCCGACAGTATCCATCATGTAGGCCGCCTTAAGCGTCAGCAAGCGCGCCTGTTCGATCATCAGGCGCGATTCGGCGATGCGTTCATGCCAGACGTTGTATTCGATCACCGGCTTGCCAAACGCCACTCGGCTCTTGAGACGCGCGCACATCAGTTCCAGCGCCCGCTCGGCCTGACCGATGATGCGCATGCAATGATGAATGCGCCCCGGCCCCAGCCGTCCCTGCGCGATCTCGAATCCCCTGCCCTCGCCGAGCAAGATGTTCGCGGCCGGTACGCGCACATTGTCGAGCGACACTTCCATGTGGCCATGAGGGGCGTCGTCATAGCCGAACACGCTGAGCGAACGCAGAACCTTGACACCTTTAGTGTCCGCTGGAACCAGCACCATCGACTGTTGCTTATGGCGATCCGCGCTGTCCGGGTCGGATTTGCCCATGACAATATATATCTTGCAGCGCGGGTCGCCGGCACCGGATGACCACCACTTGCGCCCATTGATGACGTACTCGTTGCCCTGGCGCTCGATGCGGCACTGGATGTTGGTGGCATCCGAAGATGCCACCTCCGGCTCGGTCATCAAGAAGGCGGAGCGGATTTCCCCATTGTGCAGCGGCTTCAGCCACTTTTCCTGCTGCTCGGGTGTGCCATAGCGCAACAGCACTTCCATATTGCCGGTATCCGGAGCCGAGCAGTTGAATACCTCGGGAGCCCAATTGCTGCGGCCCATGATTTCACATAGCGGCGCGTACTCCAGATTAGTCAGCGTGCCACCGTGGTCCTTCGGCTGCCAGAGGTTCCACAAACCGGCCGCGCGCGCCTTGGGTTTGAGTTCTTCGACGATGCGCGTAGGAATCCAGGCGTTGCCCCTGGCACGGTTTGCCGCGATTTCCCCAAAGAATCGTCCCTCCTGAGGCGTGACATGCTGCTGCATGAATGCGGAAACGCTCTTCTGCAAGTCTTTTACTTTGTCGGAAAAATCGAAGTTCATGTTCATTCCTCGCGTTGACAAACGATGTGTTGGTGAAAAAAACGGTGGCGATCGGGAAGCCGTCAGTATGACATCCCGGTGGCGGATTACTTAAGCGGCGCGCTGTTGACTTCCTCCGGCACGGTGAGCTCGAATCCCTTGATGGCCAGGCGCAGAAAATCCGGCATCGGCGCTGACTTGCGCTGCACCGGATCGGCATTGACATAGATCACTTTTCCGCTCACCAGTAGCTGATCGAATCGATAAATCTCGACGCGAAAATCAAAACTGGAGCGCCCGAGACGTTCAACCCGTACACCGATATCGATCTCGTTGTCGTATTCGGCCGAAGCGTGATACTCCACCTCGGCCTT
>JANLTJ010000268.1:0-2390 GCA_031362885.1 Betaproteobacteria bacterium | reverse complement strand
TGCGCAAATCCATGACGGGCCCGCTGTCGATGCGACCCTTCCAGCGCGGCGGCTACTACGACAAGTCCGCGGTGCCCGGCGAAGAACTGGGTGCGCAGTCGACCAACTCAATTTCTGGAACGGTGGTGTGGAAACCGTCTGAAAGTCTGAAGATCAAGGCATTCGGAAACAAGTTTGTCGACTCGGATGGCCCCGTCGCGCAGGGCGCTCTGCTGCTGGACAACTTCAACGGCCGCCCGCAGGCGAACGGCACCTGCCCGACTTTCGCGCAGTTACCCGCCGGGACACCGAGCCCAGGAAACCCGAATGGTGTGCTCGTTCCCATGACGGGCACGTCGGAAACCGCACGCCCGCTTTTTGGCTATTACTGCGGCACGATCCCCACGGTGGATCGGTTGCCGGCCAATGTCCTGTCGGCTGATTACGACGTCTCGCCGCAGCCTACCTACAACGCACTCTTCAATGGCCCGGCGAGCTGGTACACCTTTAACCCGAACTTCAAGACGACGGGTGGCCTGCGCCGTGAAGCCGAGCAGAGCAACGTTCGCATCGACTGGGAGTTCGGCGGCGGCTACACGCTGACGTCGATCAGCGCGGCCCACGCGGATCAATATCAGACGATCCTGGATCTGAACTACCGCAGTGGGCGCGACCGTGCAAACCCATTTTATTCCGCGGCCACATCGGCTACGCGGGAGCCTTGGATGCAAGCTCTGCTGCTGTCGCAAAGCCTGTTGCGCGACTGGAGCCAGGAAATCCGCGTAACGTCGCCGCAGGACAAGCGGCTGCGAGGGATGCTCGGCGTCAATTATTTCGACGGCTACAGTCGCGGCGGTACAGTCGTGGGCATTCTGCCGATCGGTGCTTCATTCACCGCGGGGAAGTCGATGCAAACGAGCAAGACGCCGGCTGTCTTCGGCGCCATCAATTTCGACCTGTTCGAGAAAGTCACGGTTAGCGCCGAGGCGCGCTACCAGAAGGACAAGATCCACCAGCAGGCGCTTGCGGTTGCCCCGGCAGGCCTGCCGCCCACCGGTCTCGCCGCACTGCCGCTGGACGCCGAGTTCACCAGCTTCTCCCCGCGCGTCTCGATCGACTGGGAGTACGCACCAAACTCGATCCTCTATGCCCTATATTCTCGCGGCAACCGGCCAGGTGGTTTCAACGCCGGCTATGTCACGCTACCCGCGGCGGCGATTGCCGAGCTCCAGTCCAAAGTTCCGGACGGGAAACTCGGTTACGAGGAAGAGCGACTGGACAACTTGGAGGTCGGTGTGAAGTCCACATGGCTCGATGGTCGTGCGCGCACGACGCTGACCGTCTACAAGGACAAGTGGAAGAACGGCCAAGTGGGCACCACGGTGCCGTTGGCGGTCATCAATAATCTCGTGACCGTAACGACGAACCAGGGCTTGGTCGATTTGGACGGCGTCGAATTCGAAGGTAAGTTCAAGGTAACCCGCGAATTCTCGATCGGTGCAACCTACGCCCTGAACAAATCCAAGATCAAGTCATACGGTACGTCGCCCGGCGCCATTGCCGGCGCGTGCGCTGACTGCAACAACATCTACGGCAGCTTCGCGGGCGTGATAGGTCGACCATTGCCAGTGGTTCCGAAGACCACGTTTACGGTGAACGGCGAGTATGATCGGCCGGTGAACGACAACCTCAGTTGGTACGCTCGCGCGGACTACATGTACCAGGGCGCGAAATTCACCGACTTCGCGGAAGTGGCTCAGGTCGGCTCCCGCATCAATGTCAACGCACGCATCGGATTGCGCACTGAGAGGTGGACGCTCGAGGCGTTCGCCACCAACCTAACGGACGACAAGACCATGCTGTCGGCACTGGGCGGCATCGACGTGTTCACGTTCCTGGTGCCACCTACCAAGAACGCGATCCGAATCTCGCCGCCGATTCCGCGGTCATTCGGTCTGCGCGCCACCTACGACTTCTGATCGCAAACGCGAATCGGGATCGATGCAACGGGGCCGGCGACGGCCCCGTTTCTTTTGGGCAAAAAAAAGCAGCCCCCAGGCTGCCTGTTAGAGGAACTGAGGATTATCTGTTTTTGGTTATCGTTTACTTCTTGAACCGGCGCCGTGCGATTGCAGCGCCTGCCAGGCCCAAAGCCATCAACGTCAGGGAGGCCGGCTCCGGAACGTCGTAGATCACCTCAACGGTCGCGAAGGCCGGGGCAACGAGCAGTAATGCCGCTCCACCGATCCATATCGCCTGCGACAATAATTTCTTCATCAGGTGTTTCCTTTCTGGAAGCATGGACAGAGTTACAAGCAGCACTGAAAGGATTGCAATATTGGTGCCAGAAACGCTAAGCGCCTGTGCTGACAGGGGTTTTGCTCATTGGGCGCGGCCGATGCGGCGCCGCG
>JANLTJ010000240.1:0-19387 GCA_031362885.1 Betaproteobacteria bacterium | reverse complement strand
CCGGGCGCGCCATTGAACTAGGACGGTTAGATGCGCAAGCGTCTAACCGTTTTTCATTTCGCGGCACTCCTGATTTCAATGATGCGCTTACGGGTGTCGCCTCGGCCCGGCCGACGAATCGCGCCCCCTCAATGGTAGACTCATCACTCGGATTTCGTAGCGGAACTCTCCAGCACAGGGAACTCCCGCCATCGTGAGTCGAGTTTTTTTATTGCACCTGGGAGAAAAATGATGAAAGTAGTCAAGAATATCGTTTCGATGGTTCTGCTGGCCGGTGCCACTGTTGCATCTGCCGCGAGCGACATCGATCAACTGCAGAACGCGATTCAATCGGAGTTTCGTCTGCTCTCCGAAGACCTTGGCGCGGCGTTGAGCTACAAGCTGCTGTCGCCGGCCGAGCCTCTGGGCATCACCGGGTTTGATATCGGGATCTCGGCCACCGCCACCTCACTGGAGAACGTCACGATCCTGGATCGGGTAACGTCATCGACATCAAGCGTGCCGTCCTCGATCATTGTTCCCAGACTCCAAATCGTCAAAGGTTTGCCGTTAGACATCGATATCGGCGCCTCGTACGCTGCCGTCCCAGGTTCAAACATTAAGCTGATCGGCGCCGAGTTGAAGTACGCCATTCTCTCCGGCAGCGTGGCAACTCCGGCGCTGGCCATCCGCGGCAGCTTCACCAAACTTTCGGGTGTTAATCAATTGGACTTTGATACCAAGGGCATCGATATCTCGATATCCAAGGGATTTACCCTGCTGACGCCCTATGTTGGCGTGGGCGCAGTATGGGTGACCAGCACCCCGAACAACGTCCTTACGCTTGTGGAAGAAAATTTCCGTCAGAACAAATTCTTCGGAGGCATCAACGTGAATTTTGGCTTGTTCAATATGGCCTTTGAAGCTGACAAGACCGGAGATGCGGCGTCCTACGGCGCAAAATTCGGACTGCGATTCTGACCGGGTTGATCTTTCCCCGCCAAACGACGGACTGGCGCCTGCGGTTGTCTTGACGCAGGCAGTGGCGGATTTCGCAACCAGATCAGCCGCGCTGTCGCGAGTGCCGCGGCTGGCGAAGTCAGCCCTGCTTGCGCTGGTCATTTGCGGCTCCGGCGCAGCCGAGGAAAAACTGTCGGCTGCGAATGATTTTGTCACCCATGAGTCCGGCATTCGGGCGTATGCGATCACGGTTACCGCCCTCGCCGAGGGCCAGCGCGGCCTGGTGTCCTCCGGTCAGCGCATGTTCAACGAACCCTGGGTGCTTCCCACCGAATACACCGGAGTATGGGGCGTTGGTCCGACCTTCAACGAGGACCGATGCCCGGCCTGCCATGCGAACAATGGCCGCGCCCGCGCCCCCGCCAACGGAGAAGAAATATCGAAGGGCATGATTTTGAGGCTGAGCATTCCAGGAACTACGGCCGACGGCGCCCCGCAGCCGCATCCCGGTTACGGGGATCAGTTCCAGAATCGCGGAGTGAAAAATCAAGTCCCCGCCGAAGGCAAAGCCGTCATGGGTTACGAATCGGTCGTCGTCTCCTTTCCCGACGGAGAACGGGTTGTATTGCGCAAGCCTGTCGTCCGTTTCACGGAACTGGCTTTCGGAGCGCTGGGAACAGAAACGATGGTTTCCGCGCGCATCGCCCCGTCGCTGACGGGCTTGGGCCTGCTGGAGGCCATTGCGGACGAGACGCTGCTCTCCATCGCGCAACAACAACCCGCTCGCGGACTCAACGGAATACCCAATTACGTTTGGGATCACGAAGCGCAACAAAAAGTGATCGGCCGGTTTGGATGGAAGGCCAACCAGCCCAGCCTGCGTCAGCAGACTGCGGCTGCGTTTCACGCGGACATCGGTGCCACGTCATCGGTATTCCCAATGGAGAACTGTCCCGACATCCAGACGCAGTGTATCAACGGGCCGACCGCAACCGGCTGCTCGGGCGGACGCACCCAGTGCGGGGAAACCATGTTTTGGGAAGTGCTGCCCAGCCGGCTGCGCAATGTCACTCTCTACCTGCAAGCCCTCGCGGTTCCGGCACAACGCGATGCCGGGAATGCAGTCGCAAAGCGCGGAGAGCAGATGTTTCGGGCGGCGCAATGTGACGGTTGTCACGTTCCCGAGATCAAAACCGGGACCAGTGCGCCCATTGCCGCGGCGGCCAACCTGACCATTCATCCGTACACCGATCTGCTGCTGCATGACATGGGTGACGGTCTGGCGGATGGCCGCCAGGACTTCGGCGCCAGCGGGCGGCACTGGCGCACGGCGCCGCTGTGGGGCCTGGGTCTGCAAGAAACCGTCAATGGCCACACTGAGTTGCTGCACGATGGGCGTGCGCGCAATTTTGTGGAAGCGATCCTTTGGCACGACGGGGAAGCGCGCCCTGCCCGCGAACGCTTTGTCGAGATGGCCGGTGACGATCGGGCGGCCATGGTGAAATTTCTCGAATCGTTGTAGCGCTGGCGGCAATCCGCCGCGGACCCATTCACAGGAGGAAAACCGTGCGGCTCAAGAATAAGGTGGCTTTGATAACCGGTGGCGCAAACGGCATGGGTGAGAGTATCGCGCGGCTGTTCGCTCGGGAAGGCGCGAAAGTGGCGATTGCCGATCTGCTGGAACGCGAGGGCAACGATGTCGTTTCAGCCATTAAAGCCACCGGCGCAGAAGCGATATTTGTGCGCCTCGACGTCAGCGATGAACCGCAATGGCTTGATGCGGTGCGTGCAATCGTTGCGCGCTACGGCCGGCTGGATGTGCTGGTCAACAACGCCGGTATCAGCGGTTCGGTTCCGGACCGCATGAGCACCGAGTATTTCGACAAACTCATGGCGGTCAACGCCCGCGGCACCTTCCTCGGCATGAAAACCGCGATTGCGGAAATGCAGAAAACCGGAGGCGGCTCGATCGTCAACCTGTCATCGGTATCGGGCATCGTCGGCCAGACCTTTATACACATGGGTTACAACGGCGCCAAGGCAGCAATTCGGGTGATGACGAAATCGGCCGCCGTTCAGTTCGCCAAGGATGGCATTCGGGTGAACTCGGTGCATCCGGGCATCATGCCGGCCATGCGTACCTCGGTCACCATGGCGGATCCGGCGATGCGCGAAAAAGCCATCAGCGAAGTGCCGATGAAACGCGCCGGCCGGCCTGAGGAAGTTGCCTATCCGGTGCTGTTCCTCGCCTCCGACGAAGCGTCGTACATGACCGGCAGCGAGGTAGTCGTCGACGGCGGATTTTTGGCCGCGTGAGCACCGGGGCATAAGGGCACACTCCGGCCGGCGCATTCCGCACGGCACTCGCACGTCCGGGAAGGCGGTGCTGGCGATCCCATGGCACCAAACATCATCGCGATCGGTCCGCATACGATGCACCCGTTGTCATCAAGTATAGAACTCTGAAGGTGTGCTTCGCCATGATCAATTCATACGACGGCGGGGCAATGCATCATTGACGTCGCCTCCCGTTTCCAAGAACTTCCCTGGCCAAAGCCGGCATCCGGCTATTGATGCAAATCAACAAGCTGTCCCGGCCAAGCCGCACAATGTTCTCCATCTGGTGCAATGAAGCAGGCAATCCCAGGAACTTGACCTCAATCGATTCTTTGGAACACACCATGCTCAGGGAGACGCCATGCTTTGGGAAACGCTCAGCGCGGCACGCGATATTGGGCGACTGTACGAAATCGCTTCCGTACTGATTCACTACGGATTCGGCGACATCGCGCGCCGGATCGGCATCACCGGCGCGCTTGAGCGCGTCGGCAAAACGCTGCGACGGGGCCGTCATCATTCGATCGATCGCATGACATCGGCCGAGCGGGTGCGGCGCGCACTGGAAGATCTGGGCCCCACTTTCGTCAAACTCGGCCAGATTCTTGCCACCCGCGTTGATCTGTTTGCACCGGATTGGATCGCCGAATTCGAGAAACTGCAGGACCGTGCATCGGCGGTTCCTTTTGACGCAATCCGCGCCCAACTCGCGACGGATCTTGGAGCCGATCCTGACCGCGTTTTTGCGGACCTGGAACCGGAAGCCCTCGCTTCAGGGTCCATCGCCCAAGTCCATCGCGCGCGCTTGCCGGACGGCACGGCGGTAGTACTGAAGATCCGGCGCCCGGGTATCGAATCCGTGATCGAAGCCGACCTGCGCCTGTTGCGGCGCCTCGCGGAACTGGCCGAACGTGAATGGCCGGCGCTGCAGCGCTACCAGCCGCGCGCCCTGGTGCGCCAGTTCGCAAGTTCGCTGGGCCGGGAGCTTGATTTGAGGACCGAATGCCGCAATGCCGAGCGCATCGCAGCCAACCTCGGTGCGAACGTCAACATCGTCGTCCCGGCGATCTACTGGCAGTGGGTAAGCCGACGCCTCAATGTCCAGAGCTATATCGTCGGCATTGCGGGCCGGGACGTTGCCGCCGTTGAAGAAGCGGGACTGGACCGGCGCACCATCGCACGCAACGGCGCCAATGCAGTGCTTCAGATGGTACTGGTGGACGGTTTCTTTCATGCCGATCCGCATCCGGGCAATGTCTTCTATCTGCCGGAAAACCGGCTCGCCTTCATCGATTTCGGGATGGTGGGGCGGCTTTCTCAGTCACGGCGCGAGCAGCTTGCGGAGCTGCTCTACAGTCTCGCGCAACGGGACCCGGAGCGCGCGGCCGAGTTGCTGGTGGACTGGGCGGGCAAAGCTGACGTGGACCTGCCCGCCCTGGCCATGGACATCGATTGCTTCATCGACGAATTCCACGGCATCCCGCTCGAACAGATCGAAGTGGGCCGCCTGCTCTCGGACTTGACGTCCCTGATGCGTGAGCACGGGCTGACGCTCCCGCCCGACCTTGCCTTGCTGTTCAAGGCCGCCATTTCCCTGGACGGTCTGGGCCGCCTGCTTGATCCGGGCTTCGATATGGTCAGCGAAGCACGCCCCTTTCTGGAGCGGATCGGCTGCCAGCGCCGCTCCCCGCGCGCGTTGGCCAGATTGGGCGCAAAAAGTCTGCGCGAGGCCGCAATGCTGGCGCTCAGCCTTCCCGGCGAACTGCGCCGTCTGTTAAAGGGAATGCACAAAGGCGCCATCACGCTGCGCGTGGATGTCTCCCATCTTGATCGGGCGATCGAGCGCATGGACCGGTCCGTGAGTCGCCTGACGATGGGAATCGTGACAGCGGCGTTGATCATCGGTTCTTCCATCGTCATGACGGTGCCTGCTGAATCGACCTGGCTTGGATTACCCTTCTTCGGACTTCTGGGATTCATCGGCGCACTGATCTGCGGCATCTGGCTGCTGATCTCGATCGCCGGCAGCGGACGCCACGAAGAGTAGCGGCCGCCGGCGCACGGTCATTGACAGTGCCTCGGCCATTGCGCGGAAACTCGTGCAGCGCGCGCCCGGCGCGGTTGGAATCCGACGCAAGCCGGAAAACGCAAAAAGGCCCGGCGCTTGCGCCGCCAGGCGAAACGAGCCACTGCACATAGGGATTAAACCGACGTAACGAATATCGCGAAGACGCCGCTCACTGCACGACAACCTTGCCCGGCTGCGATCCCGCTTTCTTCGGCAGCGTCAGCTCCAGCACGCCGTCGGTGTATTTCGCGTTCGCCGCCTTGTCGTCCACGTCCTGTCCCAAGCTGAAACTGCGCGACATGCTGCCGTAGTAGCGTTCGCTTCTGATCACGCGTGCGCCTTCCTTCTGCTCCTTCTCCTCTTTGACTTCGGCGGAGATGGAAACCACGTTACCGTTGACGTCCACCTTGATGTCTTCCTTTTTCACACCCGGAATGTCGGCACGAACGACATAGCCGCCTGCAGTCTCCTTCACGTCCATCTTGATAATCTGTGGTTGTTGCTGGTCCAGGCGCACCGGCCGCAGCATAAAGCCCTTGAACATATCGTCCAGATCTCCGAACGGGTCGTATCGCGTGATGTTTGCCATGTCTACTCTCCTATGGTTTCGATGTTGGTGGTGTCGCCACCGGAAGTTGTAACCGCTTCAACGTTGCTGTCGTCCGCACTGAACCGTTCCCGAAGTTCGGCCTCTGCCTCGTACCAGTCTTTATCGGCCGAGGTGCCATCGAATTCACGCGTCTGCGCACGGTAGTAAGCAGCGGTTGCGACCATGTCGTGCCACTCTTTGTCGCTGAACTCGTCGCGCGTCTCCTGCGTCCTGCCGGGTTTCCGGTCGGCACCCGGCTTCAAACCCTTTCCGCGCTTCAGACCGGTAACGTGTCTTGCCCCCTTCGCAGGCGAGGCTTTCTTGTATCCAACTGCGGACTTTCTTCCCGTGTGTACGGCGGTCATGGTACGAATTTTTTCCGGTTTGAGTCACTGGCATGCGGCGTCCTTCGGGTGCAATCTTAGGCGGCGGCGCAACGCATTCCTTGACTCAGATCAAGAAACGCCAATTAACTGAGCGCTCGCCACTTCCGCAGCGCACTGACCCGCAAGCGCTTGATCTGCGTCAAGCCAGGCCCCGTCTCGCGTTGATAGATTGCGCCGGTCATCAATAACATCCAGGATGCAAAGGTCATGTCTGCGAAACAACTGCTGTTTCATCATGACGCCCATGAAAAAGTCCGCCTGGGTGTCAATACGCTGGCCAATGCCGTCAAGGTGACCCTGGGACCGAAAGGCCGCAACGTCCTGCTGCAGCAAAGTTACGGCCCGCCCCTGATCGCGAATTCGGGTGTCGTGGTGGCCAGGGCCATCGAATTGTCCGATCAATTCGAAAACATGGGTGCACAACTGGTGCGCGAAGTGGCGTCCAAGACTTCGGAAGTGGCCGGCGATGGCACCACGACCGCAACGGTTCTGGCGCAGGCGATAGTCAACGAAGGCATGAAAGTGGTCTCCGCGGGCATGAACCCGATGGACCTGAAGCGCGGCATCGACCAGGCCGTCGCGGCAGCATTGACCGAACTGAAGAAAATATCCCGGCCTTGCTCGACCACCACTGAGATCTCGCAAGTCGGCAGCATCTCGGCGAACAACGATCGCTCCGTAGGTGACATCGTTGCGCAGGCGATGGACAAGGTTGGCAAGCTGGGTGTGATCACGGTTGAAGACGGAACCGGTCTGGCCAACGAACTCGAAGTCGTCGAGGGCATGCAGTTCGACCGCGGCTATCTTTCACCCTACTTCATCAACAGCCCCGAGCGGCAGGCGGCGATCCTGGAGGACGCCTACGTCCTGATCCACGACAAAAAGATCTCCGCCGTCAAGGAATTGCTCCCCGTGCTAGAAGAAATCACCCGCGCGGGCAAACCGCTGCTGATCGTGGCCGAAGACGTGGAAGGCGAAGCACTGGCAACACTGGTAGTCAACACCATGCGCGGAGTCATCAAGACCTGCGCGGTCAAAGCACCGGGTTTTGGCGACCGGCGCAAGGCCATGCTTGAGGACATTGCCACGCTGACCGGTGCAACCGTGGTTGCCGAGGAGCTCGGGCTGAAACTTGAAAACACCAAGCTCTCTGATCTTGGCCGCGTCAAGCGCGTCGAAGTGGACAAGGAAAACACCACTCTGATCCATGGCGCTGGCGATCCGAAGGTCATCGACGAGCGCATTGCGAACATCCGGGCTGAAGCGGAAAAAGCGACCAGCGACTACGACCAGGAAAAACTCGAGGAACGCGCCGCCAAACTCGCCGGCGGTGTGGCGGTCGTCAAAGTGGGCGGCGCAACCGAGAGTGAGATGAAAGAGCGCAAGTCGCGCGTCGAAGATGCGTTGCATGCCACCCGCGCCGCTGTCGAAGAAGGGTTCGTCCCCGGCGGCGGGGTCGCGCTGGTGCGGGTACGCGCCGCGCTGACTCACCTCAAGGGCGAGAACGATGACCAGACTGCCGGCATACAGATCGTGTTGCGTTCTCTGGAAGAACCGCTACGTCAGATCGTTGCCAACGCCGGCGCGGAAGCCTCCGTGGTATTGAGCAAGGTCTCGCAGGGAACCGGCAGCTACGGCTACAACGCCGCGACCGGACAGTACGGCGATCTGGTGGAAATGGGCGTGATCGATCCGACCAAAGTCACCCGCAATGCGCTGCAAAACGCCGCATCCGTCGCCGGACTGATCCTGACCACCGACTGCATGGCGGCCGAGATCCCGCAGAAAACCACGGCCGGACGCATGAACGAGGACATGCCGATGTAGGCTGGCTTGGCAAGAACGAGCTGGTACAACAACCCATGAGCTTTACCCGGTTCGACCTGTCCTGCGTCACCGGTTGCGCTGTCACTCATACTTAGCCTTTGCTATGGCTGCGGTCCACTCCTGGCCCTCGGCGCGCGGATTCGAGTCTTCAGCATGAACGCAAACTTGTGGGTTGTTGGACTAGCGGCTCCAGTTCACCCGCACGCGGTATTCATCCGGGCTGTACTTGGTGACCAGTTCCCCGCTGAAGGCGGCGTGTACCGCATCTCCGATCCGGCGCGCCAGATGCACATCGGTGGTGGTAATCGTGACCACGCCGTCTTTGTTCTCGATCTCCATGATGCGCTGGATCGGATGGCCTTGCGCCTCCCGGGTTTCCTCATTGCGGATCAAGCGCAGTATTTCGTCGCTGTTCGCGCCCAGGTAAGGGCCGGTCAAGGTCACGTAGCCTGCCGGATTCCTGTCGTTCACGCGATGACAGGCCGGGCACAAATACTCCTTCGCCTGCTCGGGCCGGACCGCGCGTTGCCAGCGCCCTTTGTGGTAAATCACACCACACTGCGGACATACGGCTGGCTCAGCCGGTTTGCTGCTCGCCTGATAAGGATCGTGCACGACATCGTTAATCTGCCTGTCGCGATGGAGTTTCTTGCGAGCACGCGCTTCACGCTCTTTCATGGTTGCTCTCCTGTCAGTATTACCGGATCCCGGTCGGCTGTTGGTTGCATGATTCATGCGCGACCTGGTTGCGATTGGCTCCGTCAGGCCATGACCTTTCGCAGCACGGCTTCCCGGCCGCGCTCGCGGCTGGCCATCGCTGCCAGCGCGGACATCTGCTCGGACAGCAGCGCCATCACATCGTCGGCCGCGACCAAACCGACCAGGCTCCCGTCCTCATCGGTAACGACCACACGCCTCACGCTCCTGATCCGCATCAGCTCCACGACCTCTGCGATGCCCCAGTTCTGAGGCACGCTGACCAGCGGACTGCCCATGATGTCGCCGATCTCGATAACCGCAGGGTCAAGCCCCAGCGCCACTACCGCGACGGTAATGTCGCGATCAGTCACGATCCCGACCGGAATGCGCTTTTCGTCCGCTTCTTCGACCACCACAACACTGCCAACGTGGTATTCGCGCATCAGGCGTGCGGCGGTACTCACACTGTCATTGCGTTTCCCGAAAGTGACTTCCCGACTGCATATCTCACCGATTCGCATGCCTTGTTTCCACGAAATCGAAACAGGTTCATCTTGCTTCTTGTGTGCGATCCCGCTTTGATGCAGATCAACGCGTCACGCCGAAAAAGCGGCGCTCGTCGATGCATCCGCACGAACAGATGGCCACCGGTGCGTGCCTGGGCAGAATTCATGGCGATCCCTGAAGTCGTTTTCGATCGCCGCTGTGGCTAATCAATGCGGGTCGAGATGGATTCAGATGGCGGGTAAACCACTGTCCAGCCTGGCGCGTGACCTCGTCCAGGGCACCGGGTTCCTCGAACAAATGGGTCGCTCCGGGAACGATGACGAGTTCGCGTTCGCTGTTTACCAGCGCATCGTGTGCGGACTCGTTGAACTCGATCACTGCCAAATCGAGTCCGCCGACGATCAGCAGCGTAGGTGCCCGCACCTGGCCGAGGGCTCCGGGGCTGGAGAGATCCGGCCGGCCGCCGCGCGACACGACTGCGCCGATATCGTCAGGCGTCGCGGCAGCAACTCGCAATGCGGAAGCTGCGCCGGTGCTCGCCCCGAAAAGACCGATTGGCAGGCTATTCGTGTCCGCATGACCACGCACAAAGCGCACCGCGTGACCCAGCCGCTGTGTCAGCAAATCGATGTCGAATCGCGTCTCGTAGTCGCGGTCTTCGGTCAATGTGAGCAAGTTCAGGAGCAGTGTGCCCAATGCGAGCTTGTGCAGCTCCCCGGCCACAAACTGGTTGCGAGGAGACAAACGCCCCGAGCCGCTCCCGTGCGAGAACACAACAATGCCGAGCGGCCTGTCGGGCAATGCCAGCGCGCCTTCGAGCGCGACCGGTCCCGCCGGAACCAAAACTTGTTGAACCGATTGTAAGACGCTCATGACGTGCTCGTCTCGCGCTGTTTCGGGCGCTGCGCCAGAATGGCGACGACCGCGTTGTCTTCAACCTGGGAGAAATCGCGATAGAACTGCCCCACCGCGTAAAATTCCTCGGGAATTTCGAGACAAACCACTTCATCGGCGAGGGATCTGACGCGCTCCAGGCTGTCCGGCGTCGCCACCGGCACCGCGCAGACCAGCCGTCGCGGGTTCTTGGCACGCGCGGCATGCAAAGCGGCAATCATGCTCGCCCCGGTCGCGAGCCCGTCGTCCACCACGATCACGATCCGGTCCTTCGCTTCGATCGGTGGCCGCGCAGGCGTGTACTGCGCGCGGCGTTTGCGCAGCATGTCGAGTTGCGCGATTTTCTCGCTCTCAATGTAAATCACGTCCGCACCCGAGTGCGCGGCATGATCGGCGATATAGGTCCAACCCGATTCATCGACGGCGCCGATCGCGAACTCCGCGCTGATGGGTGATCTCAGCTTGCGCACCAGCACTACATCCAGCTCGCCGTCCAGTTCATCGGCAATCACCTGGCCCATACCGACGGCACCGCGTGGAATGGCCAGTACCAGGGGATTGCGGCCGCGATAATGGGCGAGTGCCCGCGCGAGTTGCCGGGCCGCATCGATTCGGGAGTCGAACTGCATGGCACGCATGGTCTCTTACATGCGAAAGGGACCGGCGTTACGGTCGCGGGTTCGAGAAATCGGTGCGTGGTACGGCGATCGGCAACGCAGGCTCCATCGGGTGTCGCACTTCGTCCTCTGGTGGCAACGGTACCAGGGCCATGCTTTCGACGCCGCAACCCATCACGCGCACAGCGGTTTCGAACTGTAGCGGAGACACTCGGAAAGCGTCGTAGGTAACGCTAACGTGGTGCTCATCCGGCAGCACAGTGACGCGCGCAACGCCACGAATGCATTCCAGAGCGCTGCGCACGCCGTTTGACGCCCGGACGGAATCCAGTCCGCCGACCTTGATATCCGCTGTCTGCATTGAGGTCAACACGTCAGTGGCAAACCAGAACCGGCAGTTTGCTGTGCGTGAGAACCTTGTGCGTTTCACTGCCCAGCACGATCCCGGCGATGCCTCGACGACCGTGTGAAGCCATGATGATCAGATCACAACGTGATTTCTTCGCCGCTTTGATAATGGCTTCGTAAGGATGAAGTGACGCGTTAAAATTCGTAGCGCAATTCACCCCGGCCTTCCTGGCCTTCACCTCGACCTTATCGAGAATGGTGCGCGCGCGCTTCTCCTGCTCCGCCTTCCAGGACGCCGGCGAAAGCCCGTCGGATAGCACGGCGTACTCGGAGAAAGTCTCGATCGGGAAATCCTGAGTCGCGTGAAACCCCGACAATCTGGCTCCCAGATGTCGGGCCAATTCGATAGCGGTATCAACCGCTTTGTTTGAAAGAGCCGATCCATCGGTCGCAACCAGCAAGTGCTTGTACATGCTTTATCTCCCCGTCGATTCGCAACATTGTCGATCACGTCGAGTGGATAAATCCCAGACGCGAACCAATTTCTGATGCGCGCCAGTGTAGATAAAATCAAGCTTGACTCCTTGATCCAAATCAACATTGATGCAGGCACCATGAAATCCGGGTCTGAACAGGAGACGTCGGTCGCCAAATCTGATCAGCCAGCATGAAGACCGACATTTTCTTGATCTGTGTCAATTCACCCCGATCGGTAGAGGGCCAGATTGCGACCAGATGCACCTTGTTGAATAGGGACGACCCAGAAGGCGGAAACCTTGAATGCAGGTGCCAATGGAAGACCGCAATGTCTTAGAGGAGGCTCATCGTGGCTTTGAACAGGCAACAATTGAATGACTTGAAGCGGCAGGTGAACGAACGCTGCGCTGTCTTGACAACTGAGGTTCATGCTGACACGGCGCGCGCGCGCGCAGATATTGCGGATAACGTTGCGGTTGCTGGCATGGATCGCGGGGAAGCGGCGGTTGCGAATCAGATCGCCGATCTTGACCAAGCGGAGCTCTCGCGCGACCTGGAGGAATTACGCCAGATGCAAGCCGCGCTTGCCCGGTTCGACTCCGGCACCTTCGGCCAATGCATCGATTGCCACCGGGAAATCGACCATGCCAGGCTGCACGCGCAACCCGCCGCTTTGCGCTGCCTCGACTGCCAGCGCATTCATGAACACACCCAGACCCATCCATCGGGGCCAAGACTCTGACGAAGGCTCAGTCTGACCATGGTTCGGCGGGATGGCTGGACCCGATCCGTGCGATGCAAAACCCATTGCCAATGGGTCAATGAGGACGCTATCCTGGGACAAATGCGCATGCGGACATCGCCAGGAAATCTGACCCCGCAGCCCGTCGAACCGGGGCTGCTGGCGAGGGCTTTGAGCAAAGCCGCTGATCCGATTTTCATTACCGACTATTCCGGCCATGTCGTTTGGATCAACGAAGCGTTCAGCGAACGCAGCGGATTTTCGCTTCAAGAAGTGATGGGTCAAACGCCTGGTTTTCTGAAATCTGGACGTCACGATGCATCGTTCTATCACGAGCTCTGGAGTACCATTATCGCGGGGCAGATATGGCGCGGCGACGTCGTCGAACGGCGCAAAGACGGTCTGCTCTACACCGTTGACGAAGTGATCACACCGCTGCGGGACGGCAACGGCACCGTTACTCACTTCGTTGTCATCCAACGCGACGTTACGTTGCGCAATCAGGAGACTGAACGTGAGCGCTTTCTTGCCTACCATGACCCGCTTACCGGTCTGTATAACCGGGTGCTGTTTGTTGAGCTGTTGCGGCAGGCCGTATCCCGATCCGAGGGCAGCCGAAACAGGTTCGCGCTGCTGTTCCTGGATCTGGACAACTTCAAACTGATCAACGACACCTTCGGCCATCAGACCGGCGATCAACTGCTGGTGGCGGTCGCGGAGCGCTTGAGCGCTGCGGTGCGCAAAACCACCGACGCGATTGCCCGGCTGAGCGGTGACGAGTTTGCAATTCTTCAATCCGACATCGGCGACCCGCAAGCCGCGGTAGCCATCGCACGCAAACTGCTCCACTCCATTTCGCAGCCGTTTGTGCTGGAAGGCCGCAAAGTGCATGCAGGCATGAGCATCGGCATCGCCATCTATCCCACCGACGGCGCAACGCCTGAAGAACTGTTGAGAAATGCCGACAAAGCCATGTATCTGGCGAAGAGCCGGGGGCGCGGAAGCCACCAGCTCTACGATTCCGCGCTTTGCGACACCGGATCGCCGCAGCAGCAATGACTGAAGATAACCGTCGGCGCATGTCCATGCGGACATGACAGCCTCTCACTTGGCTTGCATCAAGAGCTTCCAGCGCCGGATTGGATTTGATATGCGCATGCCGCCGCGGGCAACCGGTTCGCGGCAACCATAGTCGTCAGGAGATCGGAAATCATGCAGGCAACAATCCGGATTCGATGCAATGCCTTGCTGGTCGGAAAGGCAATGGCGATCTTGCTGATGGCGCTCCCACCGGGCCGGACACAGGCCGCCCCGGTTGCGCCAGATGAGCAGGTCAGACAGGTGTTCGCGGATGTGCTCGCGGCGGTCAAAGGCATTCCGCCCGGTAATCGCGAAGCCCGCGATAAAGCGCTGGCGACCGTCAAGCAGAAAATCCTTCCGCATATCGACTTCGAGCGCATGACGCGTCTCGCCGTTGGCCGCGCCTGGCGCACTGCGGACGCCCGGCAGCGCGCAGAACTCGTCTCGCAGTTCGGCACCCTGATCACGCGCACGTATTCCGTCGCGATCAATGCCTATGATGGCCATGAAACACAGGTTGATCCTCTGCAATTGAGTCAGGCGGACGACGACGTCATCGTCAGGTCGCGCTTCACAAAAGCAGGCGAACAGCCGATCGAGGTGAACTACGCGATGTGGAAGGCTCCTGACGGCTGGAAGGTGTACGACATCACCGTGGCAAACGTAAGCCTGGTGATCACTTATCGAACGCAGTTCGCCGAAGAGGTGCAACGCGGCGGCGTCGACGGATTGATCCGTTCGCTCACGGAAAAGAACCGCGCCACTTCACTGCCATCGACGCGATAATGCGTCAGTCCCCGACCGTATCGGGACGCCCTTTTCCAACCGCACCGTCCGAGCGCGCCTTCAGGTACGCATAAAGATCGAGGATGTGCGGGCTGATCCCCGGATCGTCCCGCCATTTCGGCATCGCAATCCGACCGCGTTCGCCGCGCTCCTGGCGCAGCACCTCGTCGAAGATCGATTCGCGCATAGCCTCGTCCGACTGCGCGGCGGACGGGGGAACAAAAATCCGGTAGCGCGCCAGCACCTTGTTGGCGAATTCGTCGCGCGACATTGTCTTCAGACTCTGCCGCAGATCAGGCGCCGCGCCGGTGCCTGAAGCGTCCTGCCCGTGGCACATGTGGCAGGACAGGTGATAAACGAACCAGCCGGCGTAAGTCCCTGAATCAACTTTGCCATCGACGATGCGATAGATCCCCGGTGGAGCATCAAGGTTTTCCGCGCCAAGCACAGCCGTACTGACCAAAGCCAGTGCCGCGACGATTACCAGCAACAGGTGTTTCCAGTATCTGCGCAATACGACCATGGTGTTATTCCTCGGATGGAAGATCACAGCCCGAGTCTACGCGAAGCAGCCGGAAAACCCTTGATGCAGATCAATGTCAGTGCGCAGTGCTCACACCCCGCACACGCGCTTCGCACCAGGCGCCGGAACATTGACCTGGATCAAACAACCGCGACATCGACTGAATTAGCCTGACCGCACGGTGCGACTGGCACCTGTGAACATCGCCCTGATCAACATCGGAGACACGACCATGAAACAGTTCGTCATTTGCACGTTGATCGGATTGACTGCCATGCTTGCCGCCTGCACCGGGAAACCGGACACCGGTGGCTCCGCTGCCGGTGATCTCGGCCCGCCGCAGGGCGAGCCCATCAAGGCGGTATTGACCAGCCCGCCCGAAGTCCCGCCTCCGGTCAATCGAAAACAACCCGCCAAGGTGATAGTCGAACTCGAAGTGCGGGAAGTCGAAAAAACGATGTCAGAAGGCGTGACCTATACGTTCTGGACTTTCGGCGGCACGGTGCCCGGCTCCTTCATTCGCGTGCGCCAGGGCGACACCGTGGAATTTCATCTGAAGAATCACCCCGATTCGAAAATGCCGCACAACATCGACTTGCATGCGGTCACCGGCCCGGGCGGCGGAGCCACATCGAGCTTCACCGCGCCCGGCCACGCTTCCCAGTTCACCTTCAAGGCGCTGAACCAGGGACTGTATATTTATCACTGTGCCACGGCGCCGGTCGGCATGCATGTGGCCAATGGCATGTACGGGCTGATTCTCGTCGAACCGCCAGAAGGTCTGCCGCCGGTGGACCGGGAGTTCCAGATCGTGCAGGGCGACTTTTACACCGTTGGCAAATACCGGGCGAAGGGATTGCAGCCTTTCGACATGCAGAAGGCCATCGACGAGAACGCCACCTATGTTGTATTCAACGGCTCCGAGGGCGCGATGGTCGGCGACAACGCCCTCAAAGCCAAAGTCGGTGAGCGGGTGCGGATGTTCGTCGGCAACGGCGGCCCGAACCTGATCTCGAGCTTCCATGTCATTGGTGAAGTTTTCGACAAGGTTTACACCGAAGGCGGAACCCGGTTTCAGGAGAATGTGCAAACCACCCTGGTGCCCGCGGGTGGATCGGCCATCGTGGAATTCAAACTGGAAGTGCCTGGCACCTATATCCTGGTCGATCACGCACTGTTGCGCGCGTTCAACAAAGGCGCACTCGGCATGCTCAAGGTCGAGGGGCCGGAAAACAAGGTGATCTATTCCGGCAAGGAGGTCGATTCCGTCTACCTCGCCGACAAGGCGCAACCCACCGGTGCCGTTGCGAGTGCGACCGCGGCGGCGGCGGGCGGCGTGCTCACACGCGAGCAACAGATAAAAGCCGGAGAAACGCTGTTCGCCGGTACCTGCTCGGTGTGCCATCAGGCCAACGGCGCGGGACTGCCGGGGGTGTTTCCGCCGCTGGCGAAATCTGACTGGCTGGGCAGCGATCCGCGCAAGGCGATTGCCGTGGTGTTGAACGGCATGAGCGGCCCGATTAAAGTCAATGCTCAGGACTACAACTCGGTGATGCCGCCGATGAGCCAGCTCAACGACGATGAGATTGCCAACATTCTGACCTACGTCGCCAATAGCTGGGGCAATGCCGGGGGACGGGTGGATCGTGCGGACGTAGCCAAAGTGCGCGCCTCGACGCCGCGTCCAAAAGGTGCCGCCGACTGAGCGCACATGGTCGCGAGAATTCTGGTTCTGCTGCTCGGTTTGCTCGTAACCGGGGTCCAGGCGCAACCGGCGTC
Source organism: Betaproteobacteria bacterium (assembly GCA_031362885.1). Taxonomy (GTDB): domain Bacteria; phylum Pseudomonadota; class Gammaproteobacteria; order Burkholderiales; family JACQAP01; genus JACQAP01. The sequence goes on along the minus strand of JANLTJ010000240.1, from coordinate 2,789 downwards.
CTACCGGCGCGTCCCCGGCGCCGAGCTGCGCAGCGTACTGCCTCCGGACAGCGCGTCCGCGACGACCCGGGTTGCGGCATTTGAACTGCGCGAGCGGCCCGTCACCAATGGGGAATTTCTGGCCTTCGTGCAACACCACCCGGAATGGCAACGCGGGGTCGCACCGGCTGTTTTTGCCGACGGCGGTTATCTCGGTCACTGGGCCGCGGTGAACGGTCTCGGAAAAGCCGGCCGCGACAGCCCGGTCACGCAGGTGAGCTGGTTCGCCGCTCAGGCTTTCTGCGAAAGTGAGCGGGCGAGGTTACCCACCTGGCACGAATGGGAACTGGCGGCCGCAGCCGATGAAACACGCAAAGATGCGCGCGACGACCCGGCCTGGCGCGAACGGATCCTGTCCTGGTATTCGCGGCCAGCCACGACAACGCTGCACGCCGTGGGCAAGGCGGCGCCCAACGTGTACGGCATCCATGATCTGCACGCCATGATCTGGGAGTGGGTGGACGACCATGCCGGCATGATGGTCTCCAGCGACAACCGCGAACAAGGCGATCCCGATCTGCTCAAGTTCTGCGGCGCAGGAGCGCTCAGCGTCGCCGACCGCGACAACTACGCGATCCTGATGCGCATAGCGCTCCTGTCATCGCTACAGGCAAAAGACACCACCAATAGTCTGGGATTCCGCTGCGCCAGGACGCCGGTCAAAGCAGCCCGATGAAGCGCAACCCTGCACCACATTGCATACAACGCATTCTGACCACGGTGATGCTGCTGTTCTGCGCCACCATTCAGGCGGCCGGCGATCCCCTGCCCCCGGATTCCATCTATCACCTGCGCGCACCGCTGACCGATCAGAACGGGGTGCGCCAGACACTCGCCGCCACGAAGGGCCATGTGACCTTCATGACCATGTTTTATTCCAATTGCGACAACGTCTGCCCGCTGATTATCGAAACCCTGAAGATGACCGAGGCCGCGATCGGCGAGGCTCAACGCGGTCAACTGCGGGCCACCCTGATTTCTCTCGATCCGGCGCGCGATACCCCGGCACGGCTCAAGGAATTGTCAGCGCAGCGGCACATTGACCAATCGCGCTGGACGCTGTTGACCACGGATGCGAAAACCGTGCGCAAGATTGCCGCGCTGCTCGGTGTGCAATACCGCCAGCTCGGCAACGGCGAGTTCAATCACGCGAGCGTCCTCATCCTGCTCGACCGGGAAGGCCGCATGCTCGCGCGCACGACGACATTGGGCGCGGTCGATGCGAGTTTTGTTGCCGCGGCACGCAAGGCGCTGGCGCAAGCGGAGCGATCCTGATGCTCAAGTCGGCCACTGCGTCTGCGTCCGGGTGCGTCCGGTTTCGGTTTTGCTCCAACGCCACGGCCAACGTCCCGGCTGTCACGGACTATTCTCAGCACCAGGAAAACCCTCCCGACGAGCCTTGCAACAACTCCCGGACATTGGCTTCGATAATTCCATAGCCCACATTGCCGATGAGCTTCTGTCGTCCGTCGTTGAAAATCAGCGATGGACTGGCGAGCACCGATTGTTCGCGTGCAAGCTCGATATCTTCCGCCATGCCCGCGTGAGCCTCTCCGCTATGCAGAAGGCGTTCAATTTCGCCAACCGGCAGCCCGCTGCTCCGGGCCACCTCCATCAGCGCCGCGTGCTGGGAAACATCGGCAGCCTGTACAAAAAATGCCTGCCGCAAGGCCCACGCCGCGACCCGGGTCGCCCCTTTTTGCAATACCTGCTGATCTTCAAGCTTTCGAACCGCGCACAGGAAGAGATGGCTCGGCAGCGACGAGTGCGGCACGACGCCGGTCCAGATTTCCGGATGCATCGACACATGATCGAATTTCGCGACCACTTGTCTCGCGTGCCCGGCGAAAGCTTGCATCCCTCCCTTCTGACTCCACTGCGACTCGATCTTTCTGGCCACGCAGCCGAACACATTGACGAAACGGGTTTCGATTTCGATCTGCCCGGGAAACTGGATGAGCAGCTCCTCGATCCGAATCTCGGAAACATAAGCCCATGTGCACAGTACGTCGGAGAAATGAACCACGCGAACCGATTTCATTGACCACCCCTTTGACATTACCCGGCTGATGGTCAGCCGGGTTTCCCATCAAGCCTGGGTCGCGTCAGCACCGGCCAATAGCGAACCACGAAAAGACCGAACGCGGCGGTCCAGAGCAACCCCGATAACTGGATACTTGCCATGTAGAGTGCGGGCCACGCCAAAGCGCCGAAGACCCGAGCGCCGGCTGCGGCCTGGATCAGCACAAAGCACGTCAACTCGTAGCCATCGGCCACCAGAGGCCGCGCGGTATGCCCGCGGGCAGTGCGGGTCATCATGCCCAGGGTCAACCCGCCGATGGCGCCCACGGTAAGCGCATGGGTGGCATACGCTGCGGACACCAGGTCCAGCGCGGATAAGCCGCGCAGGACAAAGTGCACGACGATCCATGCGTATGCGGCATGCAGAATCCACACCAGCGGGGTGGCCAGTGTGCGCCACGGTCTCCACAGCGTCAGGCGCACACCATGGGCGAGCCCGCCGCACAGCGCGACCGGCGCAACCAGCGCAGTCTGCCACTGGAGAAAATCGGCAATAAACAGCAGCAGCACCGACCCGAGCGCCAGCTTTTCCACCAGAGCGTGGCGTGTCGCGCCGGCACCGGGTACGCCGTTGTTGGTAAACATCGGAATCACGCGCCCGCTCATGACCGACATGATGAACAGCACCACATCGAGCCCCAGTATCAGGCCCAGCCGTGGTGGCAGAT